>DASYAR010000587.1:0-6500 GCA_036501235.1 Planctomycetaceae bacterium | reverse complement strand
GTCGAAGACGAGATGCCGGTCGTAGTTGTCTTGGTTCGCCCCGTCCGTGGCCTGGATCCCTGTCGATTCATCGTGCTTTCGCTTCTTCGGTGCTGATGCTTTCGTCATGGCGTCCTCGTCTTGGGAGCGTTGAAAAACTGTAAAAAAAAGTTTTGGGGTTCCTGGTCAGGGCGGCCGTCGGTGCCCTGTGCCGTACGTCACTGCTCCATCTCCTACGGCCAAGAAGACGCTCGTGCTGCTTCCTGTCGGCGGACGACTCGCCTCGCCCTGATCTATGTTTCAGTCGCTTTCACTTGCAACCATGCCGACTGCTGCTGGCGAATGACTTCAATGGCCTCATTGGCAGTCTCGACGCAGCGAGGAATGGCGATATCTTCGGGATTGGCCAGCGGCGGATGCGTTGTCAACAGGTTCGAACTGGCCCATTCCACCAGTCCCGGCCACATTTTGCCAACCAGGATCAGCGGAGTCCCCTGGACGTGCTTCACCTGCAGAAGTTGCCAGATCATCATCAGCTCAAGGACGGTTCCAATACCTCCCGGAACAACGACAAAGGCGTCCGAAGTCAGAACAAAATGATGCAGCCGCGTAAAAAACGTCTTGTGCTCGAAAGCCTGTTCCACAAAGGGGTTGACGTGCTGCTCGAACGGTAAGTCCACTCGAATGCCGACCGAACGGGTACGCTCCGGAGCGTTAGCCGCAGCCGCACCCTCATTGGCAGCCTGCATCAGCCCCGGACCGCCGCCGGTGATGATGTCGCAGCCCATTTCAGCGAGGGCTGCCGCCACACGTTTGACCTCGTCATAGGCGGTCGATTCGGGGTGCGCTCGCGCCGAGCCGAAAATCGTCACTCGGTAGCGCTTTCGTTTCGAAGGGCGGAGCCGGGTCAGGTTATTCACGATCTCCCAGAGGCTGAGAACCGTGCTGACAAGAACCTGGCTCACGGAATCTTCATCGGACAGGCTGATCTGACCGTCCATTGGGTTGGTCGGTTTCGTGCTGTTCATGGGACGCGTTCCTGGGGAAGAATTCACGAGTTGCCGCCGGAAGATTTGCTGCCGCTCGTTTGCAACACCTCACGGTGCAGCAGTCCTGGCCCCACGGGTGGCGCCGCGGTCCCTAACGCGTCGCACAGCGACACATGGCGATTGATGGGCCCAATCCACTCGTCGAGTTTCTCAAATCGCAGGCGGTCGCGGATTTCGCTGTGCGCTCCGATGACCCGGAACACGACATGCTGGCCTGCCAGTTCATCGTGCAGTCGCCTGAGCATCCGCGCTCCGGCCACGTCAACGTACGGAGTATTGGAAACGTCGTACACCACACGTTGCAGATCGGATTCGGTCTGTGCTTTCTGAAGGACCGCCTGCAAGACATGATCGACATTGAAATAGACAAGGGACGCTTCCACACGGAACGCCAGCACGCCAGGAATGGTTTCGTTTTCCGGATGGCGCTCCCTGTCAGAGAAGCGGTCCGTTCCAGGAATTCGGCCGAGGAACGCCACGTGCGGATGTGCCGTTCGCCCCAGGAGCATCACGACCGAAGCCAGAACCGCGACAATCACCCCATCGAGGACTCCCATCAGCAGGACGCCGGCCAGCGCCACACTGGCTGCGACAAAATCGATTCGACTGGCGCGCCATAAATGGCGCAGCTCGTGCAGGTCGATCAGTCCTTTTACAGCGATCAACACGATCGCGGCCAAAACGGCCTCAGGCAGGCTTCGGAAAATTCCGGTGAAGAAAGACAAGATCAGTCCGATGACCGCGGACGCAAAGATCAGCGACAACGGTGATTTTGCGCCTCCCTGTTCGTTGACGGCGCTCTGCGACAATCCACCCGCGACCGGAAAACCCTGGAACACGCCGGCCAGCAGGCTGGCGGCGCCCAGACCCAGAAACTCCTGCCGCGGGTCCACCGTGTACCGATACTTCAGTGCGTAGGTTTTCGCCGCCGAAACGCTTTCGATATACCCCAGAACGAAGCAGGCGAACGCCAGACGCGTCAGTTGCCGCAGCTCCTCGATTCGAACGTGGCCCAGCGCCGGACCGGTCCACTCGAAGTGCGGCATCCCCGCAGGCAATTGCCCGACAACCTTCACTCCGTGCTCTTCGACGCGGCACCACGCGGCAACGGCAAGAGACAAGAGGACGACTCCCAACGCGACGGGGCGACCAGGCAGCAGCCTCTCTCCCAACAACAGCGCGGCTAGCGCTGCGACCCCGATCGCCAGCGTGAGCGGGGTCACAGCGCCGATCTGCTGGATGAGCAGCCCCACGCGTTCGAAAAAATCGTCTCCCCCGCCTGCGACCCCGAATAGCTTCGGAAGTTGTGTCGAAGCGATGACTAGCGCTGCGCCGGCCTTGAAGCCGGTCAGAATGCTGTCGGAGATGAAATTCACCAGCACGCTCAACCGCAGCAGCCAGGCGACCACAAACAAGCCGGCCATAATCAGCGCTGTCAGCGAAGCCAGCGCGGCCTGTCGGGAAGGTTCATTCGCGGCCAGGCTGGCCAGAGTCACCCCCATGAGCAATGAAATCGCTGAGGTCGGCCCAATCGCCAGGTGCCGCGACGAGCCGAAGATCGCGTAACCCAGACCGGCCACAAGATAACAATAAAGTCCCCTCTCCGGCGGAAGCCCTGACAGGACAGCATAGGCGAGCGACACCGGAACCGCATAGGCGGCCAGAGTGATGCCCGCGACGACATCAAATCTCAGCCAGGCGCGCCGATATTGCGACAGCCAGTCGGCGATTGGAAAAATAATCCAGCGGTGATTGCCAGCGTCGGCCATCTGTCCATCAACTGTCTGCATTACGAATCTGGTTCATTGGTCACGCGCGCGTCTCGCAAGTCTCGAGGATGAGCAATGTAATTCCATAGGACGACAATCGGTTCGTCACGGTTGTTGTGCTCGAACGCGAGGACCCCGACGCTCGCGGGACGGCAGAAGAAAAGCCGGCCGGCGCCAGGCGGCAGTCCGAGCCAGCGGGCGGCGATCATGCGGATGATGTGGGAACTGGAGAAGGCCAGAACGTCACCCTCGATTTCGCGCACTCGGGAGATAAATCGGTCCGCCCGAACGGCGACATCTTGCGCCGATTCGCCATCGGGGCAGCCGTCACGGAACATTTCCCAGCCCGGCCGATCCGCCAGAATGTCACGCGTCAGCTTGGATTCATAGCGGCCGTAGTCCCACTCCAACAAGTCGGGATCGATTTCGGCAACGTCCCCAAATCCGGCCAGGACGCACGTCCTGGAAGCACGCTGCAGCGGGCTGGTGAATGTGCGAATAAAGTCGAACTGTTGCAATGGCTCGCGGAGCAGGCGAGCGTGCTCCTCACCGCGTTCGTTCAGTGGCAAATCGGTTCGGCCCGTGCGCTGCCGCGAATCGGTCCAGGCCGTGTCGCCGTGCCGGGCTACGAATAACCTTGGCAAATCGGAAGACATGATGTCCCTCCAGAACCGTTACTGTCGGGCGCAATAATGGACGTTTCCCGCTCGGTCTGGTTCGATTCAGACGTTGTCCCCTTCGGTGGATGTGCCGCGAACGGCCGTTGGCTCTTTCGCTCCCCACTTCCACCCGCTGACCGCCGGCATGTCGTCGCCGTGCTGTTCGATGTACTGCTTGTGTTCGATCAGCTTCTCATGCACGGCCTGCTTGAAATAGGCGGCCCGCGCTCCCAGTTGCGGCAGCCGGTCGATCACGTCCTCGCACAGGTGGAACCGGTCCAGCTTGTTCATCACCACCATGTCGAACGGAGTCGAAGTCGTCCCCTCTTCTTTATAGCCGCGAACATGCAGGTTCGCGTGGTTCGTCCGCCGATAAGTGAGCCGATGAATCAGCCACGGATAGCCGTGGAAGGCGAAAATGATCGGCTTGTCTTTCGTGAACAGAGCGTCGTAGTCGTGATCGGAAAGGCCGTGAGGGTGATCGCTGGCCGGTTGCAGCTTCATCAGGTTCACGACGTTGACGACGCGCACTTTCAGCTCGGGAAGATGTTTGCGCAACATCTCGACCGCGGCCAGGGTTTCCAAAGTCGGCACGTCGCCGCAGCAGGCCATGACGACGTCGGGCTCGCACCCCTTATCGTTGCTGGCCCATTCCCAGATGCCCACACCTGCGGCGCAATGCTTAATCGCCTGGTCCATCGTCAGCCACTGGGGCGCCGGCTGCTTGCCGGCGACGACGACGTTCACGTAATTCCGGCTGCGCAAACAATGGTCGGTGACCGACAGCAGCGTATTGGCATCGGGCGGCAGGTAGACACGTACGACTTCGGCCTTTTTGTTGACGACGTGGTCAATGAACCCGGGATCCTGATGCGAAAACCCGTTGTGGTCCTGACGCCAGACGTGGCTCGACAACAGATAATTCAGCGATCCGATGGGCCGCCGCCACTTGATGTGATTGCAGACCTTAAGCCACTTGGCGTGCTGATTGAACATCGAGTCGATGATATGAATGAAGGCCTCATAGCACGAAAAGAACCCGTGCCGACCGGTGAGAAGATAGCCTTCGAGCCACCCCTGGCACTGGTGCTCGCTGAGCACTTCCATCACGCGACCGTCGGGGCTGAGCTTTTCGTCTTCGGGATAGATCTCGGCCATGTAGCAACGGGTCGTGACGTCGAGCACGTCTTGCCAGCGGTTCGAGTTGTTCTCGTCCGGGCTGAACAGGCGAAAGTTGCTGCTGTCGAGGTTCAGTTTCATAATGTCGCGCAGGAATTTGCCCATCTCCCGGGTCGATTCGGCCGTCGTGGCCCCCGGAGTGGAAACTTTCACGGCATAGTCGCGGTAGTCGGGCATTCTCAGATCTCGCAGCAACAGGCCCCCGTTGGCGTGCGGATTGTCACTCATCCGGCGCTGTCCCGTCGGGGCCAGTTCAGCCAGTTCTGAATTCAATCGGCCTTGGTCGTCGAACAATTCCTCGGGCCGGTAGCTCTTCATCCACTGTTCCAGGATGCGGATGTGCTCGGGCTTGTGCATCTCTCCCATCGGCACCTGGTGACTTCGCCAATAATCCTCGCATTTCTTGCCGTCGATCTCAGCCGGACAGGTCCAGCCTTTCGGCGTACGGAAAACGATCATCGGCCAGGCGGGGCGTTTTGTAACGCCGTGCTTGCGAGCGTCAGACCAGATACGTCTAATTTCGGCGACAGCGGCGTCCATGACACCGGCGAGTTGCTGATGGACGTCTTCCGGAGCGTGTCCTTCCACGAAATAGGGTTTGTATCCCATCCCCTCGAACAACTTCTGCAACTCGTCTTTCGGGATGCGTGCGAGAAAACAGGGATTGGCGATTTTGTAGCCGTTCAGGTGCAGGATCGGCAGGACGCACCCGTCGCGGCGCGGATTGAGAAACTTATTGCCGTGCCAGGCGGTCGCCAGGGGACCGGTCTCCGCCTCGCCGTCGCCGACAACGCAGGCCACGATCAGGTCCGGATTATCGAAGGCGGCTCCGTAAGCGTGACTGAGTGCGTATCCCAATTCGCCCCCTTCGTGAATGCTGCCGGGAGTCTCGGGTGCGACATGGCTGGGGATGCCGCCGGGAAAGCTGAACTGTTTGAACAGCTTTTGCATCCCCTCGGCATCCTGGCTGATGTTCGGATACCGCTCGCTGTACGTCCCTTCGAGATAGGCGTGCGCGACGAGGGACGGGCCGCCGTGCCCGGGCCCGATGATGTAAATCATGTTTTGGTCATCGCGTTTGATGACCCGATTCAAATGGACGCAGAGCATATTCAGGCCCGGCGACGTTCCCCAGTGGCCGAGCAGGCGGGGCTTGATGTGCTCGCGCTTGAGCGGCTTTTTCAGCAACGGATTGTCGAGCAGATAAATCTGCCCGACCGACAGATAATTAGAGGCCCGCCAGTAGGCGTCCAGCTTTTGCAATTCGTCCGTTGTGAGGGGGCCTGCCGCCGGAATAGCGGCGTCACCGTTCGTTTTGTGGCGCGGTTTTACAGTCGATTTGGTCATCAGCCTGTCCTTGCAGAAAAGCAAAGAGGAGAAGGGCACCGTGCGAATCGGTGATTAGAGACGTCTGATGGGCGCCATTTAACCTTTCATGCCGCGCCGCGCCAAGTGTCTGCGCCAGTATTATCTTTTGATGTGCAATCAAAGACGTTTTGAATAATATGAAGGCGCTTCGGAGTCTATCTTTCGCGAACAGCCATTTCAAAGCGGCGGTGCGGCACGACCGTTGCGAATTCACCGAGCGCTTCGATCTCTGATTCCGACAGCCCCGGTTCGGCGGAATTCAGCAGCACCACCAGCCGTTTGGATCCTTTCATCGGCCCCGGCAGAATCGAATAGAATCTGTCGAGATACGTCGTTCGCCGGTAGCAGACGCGCCTCATCTCCGCCAGGAACGCCGGAGTGATCGTCGTTGCGTCACCTGGCTCAAGTATCACCTGCAGCGTCGTGTGGGGATTGTCGTCCAGGATGTTCGCAACGACTCGATAGGCGGCCAATTGATGCGACCGAAAATCGCTGGC
>DASYAR010000586.1:0-12432 GCA_036501235.1 Planctomycetaceae bacterium | reverse complement strand
CTTCTCATCAGGCAAATTCTGCACCGCCGCGAGTTGGTCCGGCACATAACTGCGTACAGTTACCCCGCCCGACGGCTGTTGTTGAAACCGCAGGGTGAACGGCGCAACAGGTCGAAACGCCGATTTCCGCAATTCGAACCGAATGACATTGCCCTCGGCAGCGTCGAACTTCGCTTCCGGATGCGATTCACTTTTGGCAGATCCCGTGACGTTCGGGCCCCGAATCGCGCCGGTGATCGCAAAGTCGCCGATCGGCTGCACGTCGGCCATCAACGGCAACTCAAATTCGCAATGGCCCCCTGCGCCTTCGACGAGCGGCACGGTATAATCGAGTAGAATCCGTTTCGTGTCGCGCGGGGGTATCGGGAAGACGCGCATCTTGAACAGGTTGCCGCCGATCTGCTCGAGAATCGCGGGGTCGCGCTGCCTGTCGACGATCGACTGATAGATGCCTGCCGCGCGAGCCCGGTCGATCAGCTCGCCTTCGATGAGCTGTGCGCGAGTCGTAAACATTGCAAATCGGCTGACCGAAGCGCCATCCGGCAGGTTGAAGACAAATTTGCCTTCTTGCTGGAATTGATACGGGTTGTAAAACGACTGATCGATTTGGACGAGCGCTACCGGCGGGTGCAGCACGACATGAACGTGATGCCGCGCCAGGTTCAGCCGGACCTGCGTTCCCGATTGCGGATCGGTGACGAGGAGTTGACCGACGCCGAAAGCGGACCGCTCGGGCGGCGCGTCGGCCGCGACGCAATTGGCAATTCCCGTTCCCGTGAACGCCACCAGCATTAGCAGCCAGCGCATGGCACAGCCCCCCCTGACCAAAGGATACTTAACGGCATAGCTTATCACCGCACGGGTACGGTCTGTTCGCGAACTTCTTTCGCCATCTTAGCTCAATGCTCTCTCGGTAGAGACCCGGAGTCGAGAACAAATCCAGAAACGAATTTGCGGTAAAAAATCAACAACAAACGACATTCACGCCATAAAGAACCCGGCGCGGCTTTCTACCGCATCCAAAAAAGAAAGAAAATGAGCCGTGACGCGGACAGTGCCATAGACCTCGGCGCGGGGCTCTTCCGTCGGCGGCGAAAAGTGCTGGCCGCGGCCGAGACAGCACAATTTCCAAGTGAATCCGTTCCCGAAGTGCCCCGCCGGCAAGTCGCAACTCGTTTGGGCATGGTCAGTTATGCCGTGGCTGGATGACTCTTCCGATTAGGTAAAAGGAATCGGTGCGATCGAAACTGCTCGATTGTCGGATCGTAGCAGGTCGAAGTTTATCGCGGGGGGCGGACACCGCCCGTTCAATTGTCGACGTAGAGAAAGCGATTCGGCTATGGATCGACCGGAATCTCATCTGGCTGTGTGGTTTGGGAAAACCATTCGCTCCCGCTTCCTGTGTGGCACGTTGGCTGGAGCCGGACTGCTGTGCAGCCTGCCGAGCCTTGGCGCAGCGACCGCCGCGGGACCGGAGCTCACGCGATGTCCGCCGCAGAAATTGCTGGCCACGCCAGTCGGATTCAATGATTTGATTCAGTTGTTGAACGACCCGAATCGTGAAGTACGAATCGAAGCGATCAACTACCTGGAAAAACTGAACCGTCCCGCCAGCGAATCGGGGCGGGCCCTGGTCCGCATGTTCAATGATCCCGATCTTGGCGTTCGCGTTTTCGCCGTGCGTGCTGCCATTAAGGCTGGGATGCCGGTCGAGATGGGTGTGCCGGTCGTTACGCAAGCCCTTGTGCCCGAATATCTCGATGTGTGCTGTCTGGCAACGCAAGTTTTGGGGGACATCGGTCCGCGGGCCAAAGATGCGTTGCCCAACCTGCACGCCTGCATGAAAGCGCCGTCAGCCTGGGTTCGGGCGTATGCGGCCCGGGCCACGCTCTCGATTGATCCGACGGACACAGCCGCAGTCGCGGCGCTCCAATCGGTATTCGAGAAAGAGCAGGGGGAAACGCGCGAATTCGCCGCCACCGCATTGGGAGGAATTGTCAACGGCCTGATCGAGCGCTTGGCGCATGCCGATCCCGAGGTGCGACGCACCGCAATCCTGCGACTGGAAGAGTTGGGAAAAGCGGCGGCCAGCGCAACTCCGGCGCTCGTGGCCTTGCTGGCCGACAAAGACCCGCTGGTGCGTGCGCACGCCGCCCAGGCCGCGCTGCGTGCCGGCGTGCCGGCGCGGCAGATCGTCGGAGTGGTATCCAAGCTGCTCCTTCCTGAACGGCTCGACGTGCTGCGAATGGCCACGCTGGTCCTCATCGAAATCGGTCCGGAAAGCCGGGCCGCGCTTCCGAAGCTTCATGATTTGATGAACTCGCCTTCCATTGCCGTCCAATTGCATGCCAGCGAAGCGGTGCTGCGGATCGACGCCGCCGATCGCGTGGCCTTGAAGCAACTGCGGAAGGCGCTCCACCATCACGACGCCGACGTGCGGTATTTCGCAGTCAATTCTCTGGGGATCGTGGTCATGGACAGCGATCTGGCGGCGCTCGCCTTGCATCGGGCATTTTCCGATCAGGATCCCAAGGTGGCCACGGCAGCGGCGCTGCAGCTTTCCCGAACACACGATCTGCCGCGGCGCCGCCTGCCCGACGATCCCATTGGTTCCGGAAACGATTCCGAGCCCGCGTATGACGACGTCTCCCCTTGGATCGACGCCCTGTCGAACGCCAACCCGAGCGTGCGCCGGTCGGCGGCAATCTGTCTGACGATTGCCGGCCCGACGGCCCGGGCAGCCGTCCCGGAGCTCACCAATCGCCTGGGCGATTCCGATCCGGCTGTGCGGCTGCATGCCGCTGAAGCCCTGTGGGAGATCGACCACAACGCCTATCCGATCATGCCGACGCTCGTCGATCTGCTGCTGACGAACCGCGGCGGCATGCGAATCGGAGCGATCTATACGCTCGGCCGAATGGGCGAGGCCGCGTCCGACGCCACGCCCTGGCTCTCGCAATTGCTCAATGACAGCCGGTCGTTCGATCGACTGCTGCTGGCGGAAGCCATCGTGCGAATCGAGCCGGCCAACAATGAGGCGCTGAGCGCTTTGGAACGCGGTCTGCGGAATTCGAATGCCGACGTCCGGTATCTGTCGACGGTCGCCATGGGGGCCGTGCCCCTGTCGAGAAAGGCCACTGTCGAACAGGCCATGTGCACGGCGATCGAAGACCACAGCTCACGTGTCCGATCCGCCGCATACGAGACGCTCAGCCAACTGCAAGTGCGCCACGTCGTGGCGCGGGCGACGCACGCCGCGCCGGCCGACAACATCATCCCGGCGTCAGCCACAACTCTACGCTAGCAACCCCGAAATCGGGTCGCCGTAGTAGATATTGTGCGGGCGGGTGAGATTATCGTGCCAGACGGCGGCGGGAGGAATGCCGAGGGCGCGATAGATCGTGGCGGCCATGTTTTCCGGTTTCTGCGGGGTATTGGCCGGATAGGCGCCGTCTTTGTCGGACGAGCCGATGACGGATCCTCCACGGACACCGCCGCCGGCGAAAAACACCGACTGCACCGCTCCCCAATGGTCGCGCCCCGGGCCGGCAAACGAGTCGGGAAGCGTCGAGATCTTCGGCGTCCGGCCGAATTCCCCGGCCATCACGACCATCGTGCTCTCCAAGAGGCCATTGCCGTCGAGGTCGTCGAGCAGGGCCGACAGCGCCTGGTCGGTAGGCGGGAAGAGCTTGTCTTTGAACCGCGGAAACGCGTCGCCGTGGGTGTCCCACGTTTCATTGTTCCCCAGGTTCACCTGCACCAGCGTTACACCCGCCTCAACCAGGCAGTAGGCCATGAGCAACGACCAGCCAAAGCTGTTGCGGCCGTAACGTGCCTGCAGGGCATCGTCGGCGTGAGTAACGTCGATCGCCCGACGGATTTTCGGGTCTGCGAGCAGCGAGATCGCCCCCTGGCGGTGATTGTCGAACTTCTCGAATTCTGTGCTCCGCTCGAGCTGGCTGCGCTGCCGGTCGATTTCCGTGAGCAGCGAGAGGCGATTGGCAAACCGGTCGTTCGTCAGTCCGTGTGGCAAAGTGAGGCTGGGGGCCTGGTACAATCGATCATCAGGACTTGTCGGGGGCTTTTTGGTCTCATTGGCGAACGTAAACTCGGGATAGGCGCCGCGCCAGAACGGATTGCCGTAGGGCGACGCTTCGATAAACCACGGCTCGCGTTTGCGTCCCATCTGGCCGGCGTGGGCTCCGGGTAATTCGCGCCCCGACCAGTGCACCAAGCGCTCGGGGAGGACGACCGCTGGCGGTAAATTGTCCGTCCGCGGCGGGACGTTGAATCCCGCCATCGAGGCGATCGACGGCCAGTCGGTGGACTTCGGTTCGCTCGTAAATGTGAAGCCGGGGGGCAGGTCCGACCGGCCGGTGAGCATGATGTTGTGGCCGTCGGTGTGCGAATTCGACCAGTGCCCCAACGAGCGGACGACGCTCCAATGACGGCTGCGCGCGGCGAGCAGCGGCAGGTGCTGGCAGATTTCGACTCCCGGCGTCGCGGTGGCAATCGGGCTGAACTCGCCACGGATCTCAACAGGAGCCTTGGGCTTCAGATCGAAACTCTCGTGCTGCGCCAGCCCGCCCGAGAGAAAGATATAGATGCAGGCTCGGGCCGAAGGCTGGAAGCGAACGGCCGATTCTGCCGCCCGCAATCCCTCGAGATGATTCATCCCCAGCCCGAGCAGTCCGATCGCCCCCGCCTGAAGCGCCGTGCGGCGACAGACTCTGGGGTGCTGCGGAACAACTGCCGGCGTGGGCGTCATGCGGGCTCCGAATGTCTCATAATCGGCGATTTGCCGACATCTCGAACATATAAAACATCCCCGATGATTTCAATACGACTGTTGAACGCGAGGCTCATTCGAGTGCACAACATGGCTCGCAAAATCACCCTGCCGGTTGACCCGGCAGGTGGAGGAGTAAGGAGATCGGTCGCTAGACAAAAGACCCGCGCGTGCGTTCAGACTCCTGTCCATCTTGGGGGCAGGGTCGACTTGGAAAGCGCACCGTGCGGCATGGCGTCATTCGATCACTTGCCGTCGGCCGGTTCGCGCAGCAAGTCGATTTCGGCCTGAAGCCGAGCGGCTTTGGCTTCGAGCAAAACGGTACTATCCGCGGCCACGGCTTCTACCTGCGCAGCAACAGCACTTTCGATCTCCTTGAATTGGGTGACCATCCGCTCACGAACGGCAATCCGTCCAGCACGGTCCGGTGCCAGATCAAGCTCGGCATACAGAAGGTTGATGGTGGTTCGCGGGATCGCGGTGTAGGGCATGACCCCTGCGCGGTACGACTCCTCAGCCTGTTTGACGGCCAGCCGGAGAACTTCGCGCCGTTCCAATTGCAGGGCTTTCAGTTTTTCCGCGTCGGCTTCGCGAACATTGGCCGCTGGCTCGGCCAGCCCTGATGAAACAAATAAACCCGTTATTGCGCTCAGCCCGACGACAACAAATAAAAATGTGATTCGATTCATGGAGAACTCGCCTTTCTGGAACGACGGAAACTGAGATCAGAGGCGCAGACATGCTCTCAGTCTAACGCCAGCGAGTATGGGACTCAAATCACGCGCACGAGGACGCCGGCGTACAGGCGTTCGGGGCCGGTGGATGTGTCGAGGAGCAATGCCCCGTCAATGTCGATGCCGCGGCATACGCCCTGAACGGTGCGGCTGCCGGATTGCAATTCGATCGTCTTGCCATGCAGGGCGCACCGCGATTGCCAGCGCTCGGCGAGTTTGCGGTCGCCGGCGGCCAGCGCGCCGAGTCGATTGACAAATCCATTGAGCCAGTCGATCAGCAGCTGAGTGCTGTCGAATCTGTCGCCGGCAACGTCACACAGCGACGTCGCGACTGCTTGGATTTCGGCAGGGGCTGCCGAAAGCGAATTATTGACGTTGATTCCCATTCCCAGCACGAGCCTCCGCGGCACCCCAGGGCTGGTGGGGGGAATCTCGACCAGGATCCCGGAAACCTTCTTGCCGGCGAGCAGCACGTCGTTCGGCCATTTCAGACGGCACGGATCGGACGGAAGCATATTCTCCAGGATGTCGCACAGCGCCACGCCGGCGACCAAAGCGACACGCGGCCAGAATTCAATCGGCACCGGCGACAAGCGAGCGGCTTCCAGATCGCGCTGCGGATCAAAAACGACAGTGAACGTGAGAGACCCCGCTCCCGACCACCAGCGATTCGAGCCGCGGCCGCGGCCGGCCGTCTGCCTACCGGCCAGAATCAAGAGCGGCGTTTCGAGATCTGCGTTTCGCGCCAGCTCGTTGCCGCGGTCGTTGGTCGACGCGATCGTGTCGTGCCATTCGACGTGCTGCACGAACGAAGCGTCACGGATGAGGTCGAGGATGACAGGGGGTGGAGACATGGTCGATTAACCGCAATCCCAACGGGATCCGCGCGTCGAGCGCGCAATACGGATGGAATTACATTCAACAGGAATCACAAGATATAAGATCGACGGATATTGGCGGTGCAGATGATCTTCAGCGCCCCCGGCGCCGTCGCCGATGGCTCCGGATTTAACGAGGTATTTCACGGAGTGAAATGACGACATTCATTTGCCCGGCCCTGCATCGGCGACGCGTTCGTAGCGGAACACGAGCTCGCCGGTTTCCACCTGGACGCCTGGTTTGACGAACGATTCGGCGATGCGGCCATCGATCTCGGCGTACAGCGTCGACTCCATTTTCATTGCTTCCATCGTCGCCAGCTTTTGGCCGCGAGTCACTTTGTCGCCCGGCTGCACGACCACCGTCACGATCAGCCCCGGCATCGGCGCGGCGACCTGCAACGGGTCGGCCGGGTCAGCCTTGGGGCGAGCGCTCTCCTGCGGTTCGAGCGAGCGATCAAGCACGTTCACTTCGCGGGGCTGCCCGTTCAGCTCGAAGAAAACCGTGCGATGCCCGTCGGGATGCGGATCGCTGATCGTCAGGAACTTGATGATCAGCGTCTTGCCGGGTTCGATGTCGATCGATGTCTCGGCCCCGGATTCGAGGCCGTAAAAGAATGTGGACGTCGGAAAGACACTCGTGTCGGAATAGGCCTGCTCGTGCTGCGAAAAATCTTCGAAGACGCGAGGATAAAGCAGAAACGACACGACGTCGCGCCCGGTGGGAGTGCGTTTGAGCTTCTTTTCCAGTTGTATGGCGGTGGCCTTGAAGTCGGCCGGCGACAGGCTGGCACCGGGGCGGCCGCGGAGCGGCTTGACGTCACGCAAAATCCGCTTGCGGACGCGCGGCGGAAAGCCGCCGGGGGGCTGACCCATCCGGCCGGCCATCAGGTCGACGACCGATTCGGGAAACGCCAGCTCGCGGCTGGGGTCGAGTACGTCCTCTGCGTTCAGGTTGTTCGCCAGCAGGAATAGCGCCATGTCGCCCACCGATTTCGACGTCGGCGTGACTTTGACGATGTCGCCGAACAACTGGTTCACGTCGGCGTAGATCCGGCAGACGTCGGCCCAGCGGTTGGCCAGGCCCAGGGCTGCGGCCTGCTGATAGAGATTGGTCGCCTGGCCTCCCGGCATTTCGTGCAGATAGATATCGACGTCGGCGACCTTCATGCCGCTCTCGAACGGCGCATAGAGCGCCCGGACGTGTTCCCAGTAATAGGCGATCGACTTCAGGCTCTGCACGTCGAGTCCTGTCGCACGCGAACCATGCCGCACCGCTTCGACGAGGGAATTGAGATTGGGCTGCGACGTCATGCCCGACATGGGGGCCAGGGCGGCATCGGCAATGTCGAGCCCCTGCTCGGTTCCTTTCAGGATCGACGCCCCCTGCACGCCGCTCATGTCATGCGTATGAAAATGGATCGGGATGCCGATTTCCTGCTTGAGCGTCTTGACCAGCTTTTCCGCCGCGTACGGCTTGCACAAACCGGCCATATCCTTGATGGCCAGGATGTGCGCGCCCATCTGCTCGAGTTCTTTCGCCAGTTCGACGTAATACTGCAGGTTGTATTTCGGCCGATCGGGATTGAGGATGTCTCCGGTGTAGCAAATCGCCGCTTCGCACAGGGCGCCGGTTTCGAGCACGGCCTCCATCGCGACGCGCATGTTGGGGACCCAGTTCAGCGCGTCGAAGATGCGGAATACGTCGATCCCCGCGTCGGCAGCCTCTTTGACGAAGGCCCGCACGACGTTGTCGGGATAATTGGTATAGCCGACCGCGTTCGAGGCCCGCAGCAGCATCTGAAACAGGATGTTCGGAATCTTTTCGCGCATTTGCGCAAGGCGGTCCCACGGGCACTCTTTCAAGAATCGCATCGACGTATCGAACGTGGCCCCGCCCCACATTTCGAGCGAGAAGAGCTGCGGACACAAGTGCGCATACGCCGAGGCCACCTGCAGCATGTCGTACGTTCGCATGCGGGTCGCGAGCAGCGACTGATGCGCGTCGCGGAACGTCGTATCGGTGATCAGCAGCCGCTTCTGCTCGCGGACCCATTTGCTGAACCCCACGGCGCCGCGCTGTTTCAATTCGTCGCGCGTTCCCGGAGGCATCGGACGCGAAGCGTCGAATTGCGGAACCGGCGCCGGCCCGGTGGGAATTCCCGCCGGCTTCTTTTTGACCAGCGGGTTGCCATTGACCAGAATGTCTCCCAGAAACGTGAGCAGCCGGGTCGCCCGGTCTTTGCGCTGCACGTACTGGAACAACTCGGGCGTTTCGTCGAGAAACTTCGTCGTGCAGCCGCCGTCCAGAAATGTGCGGTGCGTAATCAGGTTGATCAGAAACGGGATATTGGTTTTGACGCCGCGCACCCGAAACTCCTGCAGGCACCGCTCCATGCGCCGCGCCGCGTCGACGAAGCGAATCCCCTTGCTGATCACCTTCACGAGCAGCGAATCGTAGAACGGCGTGACGACCGCGCCCGAAAACGCCGTCCCCGCATCCAGCCGAATCCCCATGCCGCTCGCCGAGCGATAATGCGTCATCCGGCCGTAATCCGGCATGAAGTTGTTCGCCGGGTTCTCGGTCGTCACGCGGCATTGGATGGCAAACCCGCGCGGATGCACGGCCGCTTGCGAGCCCAGCCCGATTTCGGAATCGCTGAGGGGCGACCCTTGCGCCACGAGAATCTGGCACTTCACGATGTCGATCCCGGTGACTTCTTCGGTCACCGTATGTTCGACCTGGATCCGCGGGTTGACTTCGATGAAGTAGAAATCTCCTGTGTCGCCGTCGAGCAGAAACTCCACCGTGCCCGCGTTTTCGTAGTGCACGGCCCGCCCGATTTTCAGGGCCGCGTCGCAGATCCGGTTGCGCAATTCGGAGTCGAGATTTGGTGAAGGAGCGATCTCGACCACTTTCTGATGCCGGCGCTGCAGCGAGCAATCGCGCTCGTACAGGTGGACGAGATGGCCGTGCTTGTCTCCCAGGAGCTGAACTTCGATGTGCCGCGCCCGGCGGATGTATTTCTCGACGAACACTTCGTTGGAACCGAAAGCCGTCTGCGATTCGCGCTGCGCCTGTTCGAGCGCCCCGGCGAGCTCCTTCTCGGTGAGGACGACGCGCATGCCGCGGCCGCCGCCGCCCTTGGCCGCCTTCAGGATCACCGGATAGCCGAGCTTTTCGATGGCCCGCCTGGCGTCGTCGAGGTGCTTGACCGCGCGGGCCGTGCCGGCCAGAATGGGCACTTCGGCCTTGCCGGCGATCTCGCGGGCTGCCGTTTTGTCGCCGAGCTGTTCGAGCATCTCGACCTGGGGGCCGATGAACGTGATGCCGGCGTCGCGGCAGGCGCGGGCGAATTCGGGGTTTTCCGAAAGGAACCCATAGCCGGGATGAATGGCATCCACTTCGTGCCGTACCGCCAGTCCCACGATCGACGGAATATCGAGGTAGGCCCGCAACGGTTCACCGGCCTTGCCGGTGAGATAGGCCTCGTCGGCCTTGAACCGGTGCAAAGCATACCGGTCTTCGTGGGAATACATCGCGACGGTGCGAATCCCCAGTTCGTGCGACGTGCGAAAGACGCGAATCGCGATTTCGCCACGGTTGGCGACGAGCAGCTTCCGAAATCCTGGCATTACCTGACGGGCCTTCCCCTGCAGAGCGTGAAATTTCAAAGCGGTAAGTTAGCAGCCCGCGACTGTTTTCTCCATCAACCGCGAGCCCCGCATTTAGCCTGGTTCCCACGCTCTGCGTGGGAACCCCAGTGGCGACGCTCTGCGTCGCGGCCGTCGGAAGAATTGCTGCGTCGGACAGCGAACGCCACACGCCCCCGACTAGCTTGATAGAACGAGCAACAGATTATGGCCACACGACGTTGAGCATGTGTGCCATCGAGAATGAAACTGACCAAATCTCTTGGCAAGATCGTTCTGAACGCGTGCCGGGTACGCACGGACGCCTGCATTCGATTCGAAAAAAGTTGATACCAGGAGCAACTTTTCGATCGAGCCGCCCAACCGCCGCATTTTCCTTGCGTCTTTCACGACTCGCTCCGACATGAGGCGATGCGGTTTTTTCACTTCCTGATCGGTGATGTAATTCGTTTTTATCTCTACCCCAATCTGAATAGGGGCGTCTACGAAAAGGTCTAGCTTCAGGTTCTGCTTCGAGTACGGATAAAACGGGAGCACATGGTCACTATTGAGGCGGCGCACGATATCAATCGTAAGCCAGTTCTCCCATCCCAACCAGGACGAGCGTCGTTCAAAATTGAAAAAACACTTCGCACATTCGGCGAAACTCGAGCAGGCTGCGATGGCGGCGGAAACAACGCCTTTCTTCGATGGATACATTGCCGCTCTCCAATCTGCCGTGAAATATCATGATAGGACGCCGATTTATTTGGATCGATTCGCTTGGCCGCGTCCGACCGGCGGCGAGAGAACATTCTGACCGCCGTGCTGCTGCTTTTCTCTTGCATCGGCAAGGATGCGATCGATGTCGAAATCGAAGGCTTGCGCCAGTTGCTCTTTGATGTTTCTAACTTCTCGAACCACTTCGTCGGTGGTCGTCGATTCGTTGGTCGTCGACATGACTGTCAGTCTCCGGCAAGCTCTTCAGGGGTGCATAGGATTGGAAGTTCGTAGCCGCAGTTAGTCACAATCGTTGCAAGTTCCTTCATAATCCCGGCGTTCGCAATATGCTTACAATTCCACGTGAGAAGAAAATCGACGCCATGGACTGCCGAGACGGCGATATGGATCGCATCACGCGCCGCCCGCAACGGCAACAGTCCCGATTCCATGATTGTCCTTGCGATGACATTCACGGAGTCCGTGAGATCGAGTAGTGGTAGACCGTCGATGAAAACCAATCGTCGCCGTGCGGCATCGGCGTCTCCAGCTACAGCTTCTTCGCGTACAATCTGCGACATACAGAGATCATATTTCAAGCGTTCGCGGTTCCACCAATCGTGAGTGAGTTGCTGCCGAGCGGCCTGAACGATGTCGCGGCTTGGCCAGGCAGCGAGGTAACTGGGAATTGTCGTTTCAATATAAACACGCTTTGCCAAGATGATGCGCCAATCTATCGTCGCCGCAAAGTATTTATGGCAACTGTGCCACTACCTCGATTTTAGCATAAATGGAGACGTAAGGCGATTCGCGCTCGCCGTTCACGATATTCGCTCGCGCCAGCTTGGGAGCGAGTTCGATTCAGGCTAAAAATCCAGCCCTCGATTCTTGAAACCGTGAAACAACCTGGGCGGGCGTGGCTGTGCCGGTCACGCCGAGCTGCTGGATCGTGATCGACGCGACGAGGCAGCCCAGGTGCGCAGCCTGGGCGGGGGTGGCGCCGGCGCAGAGGGCGGAGACGATGCCAGCGGTCGTGCTGTCCCCCGCACCGACGATGTCGAGTGGGCCGGCCACGGGAAGACCTGGAATGTGCTGGACGGAATCGCCGTCGACGTACAGGATTCCGTCGGGACCGACTGTCGCGTACACGGCACTGCCGATCTGCCGCGACAGATCGCTGGCCGCATGGCGGATTTCGTCCAGCCGCCCGGCGGCCGACGATTCGTGCACGTCGGCGTTACGGCCCAGGGCCGCCAGCATTTCGCTCCGATTGGGTTTGGCCAGCACGTCGCGAAACAGGCCGATTGAGCTGCGGCTGTCGGCAAAGAACACGACGTTCGGGTGCCGTCTGGCGAGAATCGCGAGATGGTCGCGCACCGCATCGGTGATCACGCCGTGATTTCGCTCGGTGACCTGATCGGCGATGATGACGGCGTTAACGCGGCTCGCGATTTCATCGAGCTGTGCGATCACGAGCCGATTCTGCTCATCGGTAGCCGGTGTGCGGTTCTTGATGTCGAGCCGATTCAGCTCGCGCGCGGAGCCGGGTTCCTGAGACAGCATGGGCTTCGTATAGGTCGGCGTCATGCGATCCGAGCGAATGATGACTCCATGTGCGTCGACGCCACGGTCGCGGAGCGCACGCAGCAGCTCGAATCCTTCTCCGTCGTCGCCGATC
>DASYAR010000585.1:0-41681 GCA_036501235.1 Planctomycetaceae bacterium | reverse complement strand
GGCTGGCGGCGTCTTCTTTGTTCAGATAATGAGCGTCGTTCGTGGCGACCAAAGGAATTCCCATCCGCCGCGCCAGGTCGATCGTTCCCTCGGCGCACATCCGCTGAATTTCCAACCCGGCGTTCTGGATCTCGAGGTAATAGTCTTCGCCGAACAATTTGCGATACCAGGCCACGACCTGTTCGGCATCCCCCATCCGGTCCCCCAGGATGAGGTTCGACAGTTCTCCCGCCGCACACCCCGACAGGCAGATGATCCCCTCGTGATGCTGTTCGAGAAGCTGCTTGTCGATGCGCGGCTTGTAATAGAAGCCCTCCAGAAACGCCACCGAGGCCATCTTGATCAGGTTTTTGAAGCCGGTCCGATTCTTGGCCAGCAGAGTGAGATGAAAACTCGCCTCTTTCATGCGGGCGGCGTCTTTGACGCGCCGGTCGCCCGGGGCGATATACGCTTCGTATCCGAGGATCGGATTGATGCCGACCTCTTTGGCCTTCGTGTAGAATTCGAGCGCCCCGTACAAGTTGCCGTGGTCGGTGATCGCCAGCGAGTTCATCCCCGCGTCTTTGGCCTTCTGGACCAGTTCGGGAATGCGATTGGCCCCGTCCAGCAGGCTGTAATGCGTGTGGCAGTGCAAATGCACGAAGGGACGCGCGTCGCTCATGGACACTCCTTTGTCGAAAATCGAAATCCGAAAGAGATAATGACGAAATGAAGGCGGAAAACCGGAGCCTGAGCGGTGATTTTTGGCTTGTTCAGGCGTGCGCTGGTAGCTTACCAAATTCGCGCGAACTCTGAGAGTCACCCGCGGGCCCATCGGCGGAAAGACTCGCTCCAGCGAGCCGCAGAGTTTATCCCTGCGGTTTCCGGACGGACAGTCACCTGACGACCCAAAGTGGTGATGATTCCGACGGGAACCGGTCTTCGAAATACGACAACGGCCCCCTAACATTGTCGGTGGCCGACGACGCCAATCCGGTCACGCGTGCGGATTCAGAAACCTCGGCGGCGGCCTCACGTCCGCCAATTTCGTCCGCCGTCATGGAGGATCAGCAGCTTGTCGTCTTCCGTTTACCGATTGCAGTTGGGATCGAGAATTTCGACATTCTCGATCCGCCGCGTGTCGGCCAGCACGGCATTCAGGAAATGCACTGTGATAGCCGCATGCTCGGGGTTGCCGGGCGATCGCTGGCCCGTCAAACGAACAAGCCCGGCGAAAATGCACCGGGCTTGCTTTGCGATGAATTTCAGTCATTAAAAATAACGAAGTTCGATCGCTTGGGGTGCACGATGCTCTTCAGATTCGTCAAACTGCCGTCATCCGCCATCTGCCATGCTTCGACGCAGGCCCCAGGCGTAAACAATACGCCAGATTTTTTGCTCAGCAGGCGAGGTGAGACGTTGATGACGACCAACTTACCATCCGCGTTTGGCGTCACCGACTCCACAGTTCCGTAATAGCCTACGCAGCGAATCTCCGAGTCTGCCGTCAGCCATTGTTGGAAAACGGCTGTTCGGCCCGCCGGCGCGGGGGGATCAGCGGAGAATGCTTTGCTGGCAGCCACATGAAGGGCGATTGTGTCCTGATCGTTGATGGAATCTTTGGCGGCCAAAGTGGTTCCTCTCCAATTCTCTAACGCCGCAAGCCGAGTCGCGCCGTTTTTTGCGATAATTGCGGCGTGCATCACTTCTGCGGCAGCATTTGCTTTTGCCCATGCGGCGGCATCCCCGTCGGGATCGCCGGTTAATTCGATCTGGATTTTTGACTGGGTGCAACCGACGCAATCGTCGGTCGTGACAGCATCAGCCGACGGGGCGCTACGAGACGACCTTACAAGGAATCCAAAAACGATAAGTATTGATGTCGCACATAAAGTGCTCGAAATTCTTTTGAAGTTGTTCATATTTTGCTCCGTGAATCGAAGTTTAACTCAAAGTTCAGTCATTTGCCACGTACCCGCAGCCGTCTTCGTCATCTGGGAATGATGCTCGGTGAAATAGAAAATATGACTGTTTCCTTCACAATCAATGACGATCATTCGGTTTTGTTGGTAGACGTCGTCGAAGACGGTTCCAATCGCAATGGCATCCGTCAATCGATACGGAATCCGCCGGCGAACGAGGAGCGCTAAACTTCGATTCGAAATGAATCGATCTGCTCGAGGTGCGGCATCCGACAAAATCCATTGCGCCTTCGCGGCTTGGCGTGAGGTCTCTTCCGTCCGTCTCCCTTTTTTCTTTGCGCCCCCTGCGGTTCTATTTTCTCGTCATTGTGCCGTTTCGATCCTGCTCGGTTGGATCCGAAATCAGTCCCAGTTTATCAACGCGGCTCGGGATGGGATTTTCGCGCTTTTCGTCGTTTTCGCGGATCTTCGATGCTTCCTTGCAATTCTGAGGTCTTCCCGGACAATATCTCCTTCCTTCAAAATCACCCCTTCAAAATCACCGGGGATCGGCACAATGATTCGCATCGGCATCGTCGGCATCGGCTTCATGGGCATGACCCATTTCGAGGCGGCGAAAAAGCTCAAGGGGGCCAGAGTCGCCGCCATCGCGACCCGCGACAAGAAAAAGCTCGCCGGCGACTGGACGAGCATCCAGGGAAATTTCGGACCGCGCGGCGGGCATGTCGACCTGTCGAAGGTCAAAAAGTTTTCCGACTTCCGCGCCATGCTGGCCGATCCGGACATCGACCTCATCGACATTTGCCTTCCCAATGACCAGCACGAATCGGCCGTACTCGACTCGCTCCTGGCAGGCAAACATACGATCGTCGAAAAGGCGATCGCGCTCGATGTGCCGGCCGCCGAACGCATGGTGGCTGCGGCCTCCAAGGCCAAACGCCTGTTGATGGTGGCACACGTGCTCCCCTTCGCTCCGGAATTCAAATTCGCGGCCGAATGCATTCAATCGGGGAAGTACGGCAAACTGCGGTCCGCCCATTTTCGCCGCGTGATCTCGAAGCCCGACTGGTCAGCCGACATGGCCGACATCGCCAAGACCGGCGGCCCGGGGATCGATCTGCACATCCACGACAACCATTTCATCGGTCTGACGTGCGGGATGCCGAACGCCGTTTACAGTCGTGGCATTCTTGAAAAAGGCTTCATGCAGCACGTCACGACGCAATACCTGTACGACGATCCCGAAAAAACCGTCAGTTGCATCAGCGGCGGAATCTCTGCCCCAGGGCTGGCCTTTGCGCACGGCTTCGAGATCAATCTGGAAAAGGCCACGCTGCTGTACGATTTCAACACGCTGGGAGGCGAGCCGATTCTGAATCGGCCGCTCACATTGCTGACCGCCGACGGCAAAGTGGCCTATCCCAAGCTTAAAGGGGGGACGGAATGGTGCGCCCCGTTCACTTCGGAATTGCAGGCCGCGGTCGACGGCGTCGCCGCGAAAAAAGCTCCCGCGCTGTTGTCGGGCGCACTCGCCCGTGACGCGCTCAAGATGTGCTACCTGGAAGCCAAGAGCATCGCCTCGGGCAAACCGGTCAAGATTGCTTGAGCCGGCGAGCCACGGACGGGGCACTGATTCGAATCTCGCCGTATTCCCGCAAGGAAAATGGTTCTCACGCAAAGGCTGTCGATTGCGATGGCTCGCGTTGACTGCTCTTCACCCCGACACGCGCATCCCGTTGGGATTGCGGTTAAACGATTGGAAAATAGTAACTCGCGGGAGACGAGACGCCGAGGCTGGCAGCATCGGCCACGGAGGCGCGAGCGCGCCGTTACTTCGTCAGCTTCCAACCTTCGGGGCTCGCCTGCAGGCCGCTGTGGCCGGCATATTGATCGTAGGCGGAATTCATCTCGTCGATCGAATCGAAGAAGCCGACGATGAAGGCCGCACTGAATGACTCTCCGGTGCGGATCGGACGGCCGCCGAATTCTTCGATCATGCATACGTAGCCGCGCTGGTGGCACCACGCCTCGGAAACGGCATCCGGTTGCAGCGTCATGCCGGCCAGCCACGGCCCCTGTTTGCCGGTCTTTGGGTCGCGCAGGTGATAGGCGCGAATGAATCGTTGCGGGAGCTTATCGCGGCCACGGGTGTAGTTGAATTTTTCATCGGGGGCAAAGTTCTCGAAGAATTCCGACGCCGGGATTTTGCCATCGCCGTCGCGATAGCTCAGGTAGACTTCGCTGAACGTGTCACCCTTCGTGTGCTTGATATGGCCGGGCATATCCAGCCGCAGAAACATCGCCTCGCTGCTGTTGACGGCCGAGATCCGATCGCTCGAAATGAAGTATCGCGCCCCGGCCGGGAACACGATCGTCTGGTTCCAGACTGAGCCGGTTTTATGGCCGGGCGCGGCAGTGCGGTATTGGAATTCTTGCGTGACGGCGACGAAATCTTTCCCGGCGATCGTTTTGGGATCGAGCTTCCTGGCCCGCGTGCAAATCTGCGGTCCCTCGATCGACCGTTTGGCGGTCTTGCCGTGATACGAGTTTCCGAATTCGTAGACCAGCTCTTTGTCGAGTTGGGCACGATAGGCTTCGTCGGAACCCGGCTCCATGATCCAGTCCACGATGTCGAGCCCGAAACCAGCGTCACGAAAGCCGGTTTTCTTGTCGACAAACGATTGGGCCGCAACGCCGGTCACGTAGCCTGCTTTGCGAATCGTGGCGTCGAGCGGCGGCAGCGTGATTTTGATCTCGGTGGCCGTTTCGGTGATGCGGTCGTCAGCCTGCACATCCGCGGCCGAAATCCAGAGGAGGCAGACGGCGAAACGTGTGGCGCGGATCAGCATTTTCCGGGTTCCAGCTATGAGAGCGCCGATCAGACGGCATTCATCGGGGGCTTTCGACAGAATACGGATGCCGACGTAGTGCGGCAACCCAACGTAGGCATCTCACTCCGTGACACTGAGTAAGATGACTACGCTGCGGCTCCGCCGAGGTGGCTATGCCAGCCGGGCGCCGTATTGCTCGGTGTAATACTTTCGGTATTCGCCCGATTTGACGCGCGAGACCCACCCCGAATTCTGGCGATACCAGGCGATCGTCTCGCGCAAGCCGTCGTTGAAGGAAACTTCCGGCGTCCAGCCCAACTCTCTCTCGGCCTTCGTGCAATCGATCGCGTACCGCAGGTCGTGACCGGGACGGTCGGCGACGTAGCGGATCAACGACTGAGGCTTCTCGAGCAATTCCAGCAGCAGCAGCGTGATCTCCATGTTGGTTTTCTCACAGCGCCCGCCGAAGTTGTAGACTTCACCCGGCGTCCCGCGGCGCAGCGCCGCGTCGATGCCCCGGCAGTGATCGCCGACATGAATCCAGTCGCGCACATTCAGTCCCTTCCCGTAAACCGGCACCTGTTCGTCTGCCAGCAAATTAGTGATGAACAACGGCAGCAGCTTCTCGGGGAACTGGTATGGCCCGTAGTTGTTCGAGCAGCGGGTGATGATCGCCGGGAAGTGGAACGAATGGTGATAGGCGTGCACCAGCATATCGGCCGCGGCTTTGGACGCGGAATACGGACTGTTGGGAGTCAGCGGCGTTTGTTCGGTGAACAGTCCCGTCGGTCCCAGGCTGCCGTACACTTCATCGGTCGAGACCTGCAAAAACCGCGGGACTTTGACAGCTCGGCACGCGTCGAGCAGCACCTGCGTCCCCAAAACATTGGTGCGCACGAAAGGGCCCGAATCGAGCAGACTGCGGTCGACGTGGCTCTCGGCGGCGAAGTTCACGACCGCGTCAAGGGGTTTGTCCGCCAGCACTTTCTGGATCAGATCACGATCGGTGATGTCGCCGTGGATGAACTCGTAACGCGGATTGCGCTCGATCGCGGCGAGATTTTCGACGTTGCCGGCGTAGGTCAGTGCGTCGAGGTTGACGATCGTGACGTCGTGATACGTTGCCAGTTGGCGGCGGACGAACTCCGATCCGATGAATCCACAGCCGCCGGTCACGAGAATACGTTGCATGGGAATCCTAATGGATTAGCGACCGCAAATAATTACCGTAGGCATTCTTCAAGTTCGAGGCGAGTTTGAGCAGATCGTCGGCCGAGATGAAACCCATGCGATACGCACATTCCTCGATGCAGCCGATCTTCATGTCCTGGCGCGTTTCGACGATTTCGACAAAATTGGCCGCCTGAATCAGCGATTCGGGCGTGCCCGTATCGAGCCAGGCGAAGCCCCGGCCGCACGCCTGCACGCGCAACTGTTTGCGGTGCATATATTCGCGGTTGACGTCGGTAATCTCCAACTCGCCGCGGAGCGACGGCTTGAGGTTCGCAGCGATGTCGATGACCTGGTTGTCGTAGAAATAGAGCCCCGTGACGGCCAGATTGGATCGAGGCCGCGCGGGCTTTTCCTCGATGGAAATCGCGCGCCCCGAATCGTCGAGCTCGACGACGCCATAGGCCTCGGGATTGCGGACGTTATACGCAAACACGGTGGCCCCTTCGGTTTCGCCGGCCGCACGCCGCAGCAATTCCTGGAAACCCGATCCGTAAAAAATGTTGTCGCCCAGAACGAGGGCCGAGTGGTCGCGGCCGACGAACTCTCGCCCGATGATGAAGGCCTGAGCCAGTCCTCCGGGGTTGGGCTGGACGGCATAGCGGATCGACATTCCCAATTGCGAGCCGCTGCCGAGAACGCGCTCGAAATTGCCGATGTCGTGCGGCGTCGAGATGAGGAGCACGTCGCGGATGCCGGCGAGCATTAAAGTCGACAGCGGATAATAGACCATCGGCTTGTCGTAAATCGGCAGCAATTGTTTGCTGACGGCCAGTGTGACGGGGTAGAGCCGCGAACCGGACCCTCCCGCGAGGACAATCCCCTTCTGGCAGACTGATGCGGGCATAGATTTCCTTGCTGATTGCGGACTGCTGGAAAACACGGCCGTACCGTGCGACCGGAATGGTAGTCAGTGAGCGGAAATCCTACCAGCCCGCGGAGTGCGCTAGGGGTCAGTCGCGGGCCAGTGATCCCGGTTAGATCTTTTCGCCTAGATCTTTTCGACTTGGCAATCGTCGATCTGGACGGTCACACCCTGCTGCAGGAATCGCACGGCCACGAGCAGCCGAGTCTCGCCGCGACGCTGGACTACGATACCTTCCTGACCTTCCAAGGGGCCGGACCGGACACGAACGCGGGCGCCCGGTTCGAGCCGGGCTTCCGGAGTGATCGGCGCCCCCGTTTCGATCAGGCGTCGCAATTGGCAGAGATCTGCGACAAGCTCGGCCCCGTCGTTCACGACGAGGTCGCGCGAGATGCAGTTCGTCGTCAACGCCTGGTAACGCTGGGCGGCGTCGCCGAACAGGAACACGTAATTCGCGAACAGCGGCACGAACGACGCGGTGATCCGGCCCTTCGGCGACCGGTTTCGCTTTTCGATCGTCGGTCCGTAATGAGGAATGTCGAAGGCGCGTAGCCGCCGCATCAGCTCTTTTTCGCAGCGCGACCGCGTGTACAGCGCCCACCAGCGGCAATCTGTCTGGGCCGTCCAGTCGAACCGGTCGAACAAGTCGGAGGGATAGAGATCGGGTTCAGCGGCAAGAATCGGCATGGCAGGTCCTGATCCGTGGCGACAAGCAGCCCGCCGAACCAGTTGGCCGGTGCGGCGGGAGCGGTCTGCTTTCCTAACGACATCCTTAGCCCGACTTGTGCAATCGACCCGCCGCCGTCGCAGGCGAATACGGCCGACGGGTATCAATTATACCGCTGGGACGGGTCGTAAGACCAGTAGAGACTTCCGGGGCTGTCGCCATTTGGGGATTAGATTCCCGGCCGGACGTCGCGCCCGAGGAGCTGCGGCGATGAGGGGAGGTCGCTGTGGCCCATCAGGAACTTGTCGACGCCGACGGCCGCTTCGCGCCCTTCCCAGATGGCCCACACGATCAGCGACTGGCCGCGGCGCGCGTCTCCCGCCACGAAGATTCCCGGAACGGTCGACATGTAATTCTCGTCCGCCTTGATGTTTCCCCGCGGGTCGAGCTCGACGCCAAGCTCTTCGACCAGGCCTTTTTTGTCGGGGCCGAGAAAACCCATCGCCAGCAGGACCAGGTCGGCATCGAGCGTGAATTCACTGCCGGGCATTTCCTTCATGGCGGTTCGCCCGTTGTCGTTGACCCATTCAAGCCGTACGGCGTGCAGTTTTTCGACCTTGCCGTTCGCCCCCGTGAATTTCTGCGTGGCCACGCTCCAATCGCGATCACCTCCTTCGTCGTGGGCGCTCGACTTGCGAAGGATCGTGGGCCAGTACGGCCACGGCATCGTATCGTCGCGCCCCTGGGGGGGTTTCGGCAGCAGTTCGAGCTGCACCACCGATTTGCAGCCGTGACGGTGCACCGTTCCCAGGCAGTCGGCCCCGGTGTCGCCGCCGCCGATGATCACGACGTGCTTGCCTTTGGCCGAGACGAAATGCTCGTCGGGAATCAAGTCCCCTTCGCAGCGCTTGTTTTGCCGCGGCAGGAATTCCATCGCATAGTAGACCCCCTGGAGTTCGCGGCCCGGCACGGGCAGATCTCGCGGCACGGTCGAACCGACCGCGATGACGACGGCGTCAAATTGCGATTTGAGGTCGGCCGCCAGCACATTGACGCCGATGTTGGAATTAGGCTGGAAGACGATGCCCTCGGCTTCCAGGATCGCCAGTCGGCGGTCGAGAACGCGCTTTTCCATCTTAAACTCGGGAATGCCGTAGCGGAGCAAGCCGCCGATGCGGTCGGCCCGCTCGAAGACCGTCACGAGATGGCCTGCGCGATTGAGCTGCTGCGCCGTTGCCAGACCGGCCGGGCCTGATCCGATGACCGCGACTTTCTTCCCTGTCCGCCTGGCCGGCGGCTCGGGGACGATCCAGCCTTCGGCGAACGCCCGTTCGACAATCGAATTCTCGATGTTCTTGATGGTGACCGGCGGCTCGTTGATGCCCAGCACGCAGGCTTCTTCGCACGGCGCCGGGCAAAGTCGTCCGGTGAATTCCGGAAAATTGTTGGTGGCATGCAACCGGCGGATCGCTTCGCGCCACTGCCGGCGATAGACCAGGTCGTTCCAGTCGGGAATGATATTTCCCAGCGGGCAACCGGTATGACAGAAAGGCACGCCGCAATCCATGCATCGTGCCCCTTGCTCGACGAGTTTCAGCTCGGGGAAGGGCTTGTAAACCTCTTGCCAGTCGGCGCGGCGTTCTTCGACCGGCCGCCACTGCGGCGTCTCGCGACCAAATTCCAAAAATCCCGTCGGCTTACCCATGACTCACCTTTGCACCACAAAAAACAGACATGCGTCGCGACGGTCCGCCGCGACAGAATTCATTGAGCCACAGAGGCACTTCGATGCGTCTCGGTCGAGTGTCTCTGTAGCGACTTCATTTCACTGCGATCCGTTCGTCACGCCGACACGCTGGCCGGCGCGGGCCGTTCGGCCGGCTCTGCTGCGGCCAGCTTCTGGGCTTCGAGCACGCGCCGGTAGTCGCGCGGAAAGACCTTCACGAATTTCGATTGCAGCCGGTCCCAATTCTCGAGCACCCACTGCGCCCGTTCGCTGCCGGTCGCTTCGATATGCTTGTGAAGCAGCGACTGCACCAGGTCGACATCTTCGTCGGCATCGAGCGCCACCAGGTCGACCATCCCCATATTGCACAGCTTGGGGAACTTTCCCTCTTCATCGAGGACGAAGGCGAATCCCCCGCTCATGCCGGCGGCGAAGTTTCGCCCCGTCGGTCCGATGACGACGACGGTTCCCTTGGTCATGTACTCGCAGCCGTGATCCCCGACCCCTTCCACGACGGTACTTACTCCCGAGTTTCGGACGCAGAAACGCTCTCCCGCCCGGCCGCGGATAAACACTTCGCCGCCAGTGGCGCCATAGCAGGCGACATTGCCGATGATGAAGTTCTCTTCCGCCACGAAGGCTGCGGTTTTCGGCGGAAAGATACTGATCTTCCCCCCCGACAATCCCTTGCCGAAATAGTCGTTCGCGTCGCCTTCGACCTGGAATGTCATGCCGCGCGGGACGAACGCGGCGAAGCTTTGTCCGCAGGAACCCTTAAAGCGAATGGTGATCGTGTCGTCGGGCAGGCCCGCTCCACCCCATTTCCTGGTCAACCGGCTCCCCAGCATCGTGCCCGCGGTGCGGTTGATGTTGCGGATCGGCATGTCGAGCTCGACTTTCTCGCCGCGCTCCAACGCCGGCTCGCACAGGCGGATCAGCTCGTTGTCGAGGGCGGCGCGCAAACCATGGTCCTGCTTCTCGCGACAATAGACTCCCACCTCGGACGGCACTTCGGGCTTATGGAGCACGGCGGAGAAATCGAGTCCGCGGGCCTTCCAATGCTCGATGGCCTGCCGCGTATCGAGGCGATCCACACGGCCGATCATTTCGTTGACGGTGCGAAAACCGAGCTGCGCCATGATCTGCCGCAGGTCTTCCGCCAGGAAATTGAAGAAGTTCACCACGTGCTCGGGTTTGCCGGCGAACTTGGCGCGGAGCCGCGGGTCCTGCGTGGCGATACCCACCGGGCACGTGTTGAGATGGCACACGCGCATCATGATGCATCCGGCGGCGACGAGCGCGGCGCTGGCGATGCCGAATTCTTCGGCCCCCAGGAGCGCCGCCACGGCGACGTCGCGCCCCGTCTTGAGCTGTCCGTCGGTCTGCACCACGATGCGGCTGCGCAGATTATGCACGACCAGCGTCTGATGCGTCTCCGCCAGGCCCAATTCCCAGGGGATGCCCGCATGCTTGATCGACGTCAGCGGGCTGGCGCCGGTCCCTCCCTCGTAACCTGAGATCAGCACGACGTCCGATTTTCCTTTCGACACGCCGGCAGCGACCGTTCCCACGCCGACTTCGGCGACCAGCTTCACGCTGACGCGGGCCTCGGGATTCGCGTTCTTGAGGTCGTGAATCAACTGCGCCAAATCTTCGATCGAATAGATGTCGTGGTGCGGAGGGGGGGAGATCAACCCGACCCCTGGCGTTGAATGCCGCACTTTGGCGATGTACTCGTCGACTTTGTAACCGGGCAATTGCCCCCCTTCGCCGGGCTTCGCGCCCTGCGCCATCTTGATCTGCAATTCGTCGGCATTGACCAGGTACTCGCTGGTGACGCCGAACCGGCCGGAAGCCACCTGCTTGATCGCACTGCGGCGCAGATCGCCGTTCGCATCGGGTTTATAGCGAACCGAATCTTCGCCCCCTTCACCCGTATTGCTCTTGCCACCGAGCCGGTTCATGGCGATCGCCATCGTCTCGTGCGCCTCGCGCGAAATCGATCCGAGCGACATGGCCCCCGTGGCAAATCGCTTGACGATGCTCGATGCCGGTTCGACTTCGTCCAGCGGAATCGGGTGATCGGCCGGCTTGAATTCGAACAATCCCCGCAGCGTCGCCAACTGCTTCGACTGATTGTTGCAGAACTCGGTGTATTTCTTGAACGCCGCGGGGCTGTTCATGCGGACCGAATGCTGCAACTTGGCGACCATCTCGGGGTTGACCATGTGATGCTCGCCGAGCCGCCGCCACTGGTATTGCCCGCCCACGTCGAGGTCGAGATTCTCGGCAACGTCGATCCCCGGGTACCCGTCCTCGTGCCGCCGGCGAACTTCTTCGGCCACGACGTCGATGCCGATCCCCTGGATGCGCGAGGCCGTATGAGTGAAGAAGTCATTGACGAAGTCGCGATTCAGCCCGACCGCTTCGAAGATCTGGGCGCCGCGGTAGCTGTGCAGCGTCGAGATGCCCATCTTCGACATCACCTTGAGCACCCCTTTGTTGATCGCCTTGACGTAATGCTTCTCGGCGGTCTTGTGATCGAAGGACCCCGAACCGTTCTTGATGAACTCCTTGCGGCACAGGTCGGCGAGGGTCTCGAACGCCAGATACGGATTGACCGCGCCGGCGCCGTAGCCAAAGAGCAACGCGAAGTGATGCACCTCGCGCGGCTCTCCCGATTCGATGATGATCCCGCAGCGCGTTCGCGTCCCTTCGCGGATCAGATGCTGATGCACGCCGGAACAGGCCAGCAGGGCCGGAATCGGTGCGAAGAGCTGATTGACGCCGCGATCCGAAAGAATGATCAGGGCGGCGCCGCTCTGGACGGCGTCGTGGGCCTCTTCGCGAATGCGGTTCATCGCTTCCGAGAGCGCCTCGCCTCCCCCTTTCACTTCATACAGAGTCGAGATCGTGTAGGACTTGATCTTGCCGACCGACACCGCGCGGATCGCTTCCAGGTCGGCATTCGTGAGAATCGGCTGATTGAGCCGCAACTGGTGGCAGTGTTCGGGCGTCTCTTCGAACAGGTCCTGCTCGGCCCCCAGGGTCGTCACCAGGGACGTGACGATTTCTTCGCGGATGGCGTCGAGCGGCGGGTTCGTCACCTGCGCGAAGAGCTGCTTGAAGTAGCTGTACAGGAGCTGCGGCTTGTGCGACAGCACCGCCAGCGGCGTGTCGTTCCCCATCGAGCCGAGCGGCTCTTCACCATTCACGGCCATCGGGCCCAGAATGATCCGCAAGTCTTCGAGGGTGTAGCCGAACACCTGTTGCCGCGTGAGCAGCGTTTCGAAATCGGGTTTGAGCCCCTCTTTGCGAGGCAGGTCTTCGAGCCGCACTTGCTGTTCTTTGAGCCACGTGCGGTAAGGCTGGCGGCGGGCAAAGCCCGATTTGATTTCTTCGTCGGTAATGATCCGTTTCTGGGCCGTGTCGACGAGGAACATCTTGCCGGGTTGCAGCCGTCCCTTCTCGAGCACGTTGGCCGGATCGATTTCGAGCACCCCGGTTTCGGAGGCCATGACGACAAAGCCGTCTTTGGTGACGGTGTAACGTGAAGGCCGCAGCCCGTTGCGATCGAGAACGGCGCCGATTACGGTGCCGTCGGTGAATCCGATCGACGCGGGACCGTCCCAGGGTTCCATCAGGCAGGCGTGGTATTCATAGAACGCCTTCTCGTCGTCGGGCATCGATTCGTGGCCGTCCCACGCCGCGGGAATCATCATCATGACGGCATGTGCCAGCGAGCGCCCGGTGGCGTGCAGCAGCTCCAGGGCGCAGTCGAATGCGGCGGAATCGCTCAGACTTTCCGGAATCACCGGGAACAACTTGGGAATATCGGTCCCGAAAATCGGGTGTTTGAACATTGTCTGGCGGGCGCGCATCCAGTTCTGATTGCCGCGCTGGGTGTTGATCTCGCCGTTGTGGGCCAGGTACCGGAAGGGGTGCGCCAGGTCCCAGGTCGGAAACGTGTTGGTGCTGTATCGCTGGTGGACCATGCCGATCGCCGATTCCATGTCGGGATCGCTCAGATCGCGATAATACGTCGAAATCTGCGTCGCGAGCAACAGGCCCTTATAAACGATCGTGCGCGTCGACAGGCTGGGAACGTAGAAGAATTTTTTCTGGATGAGATTGCTGTCGGCGATCAGCCGTTCCATCCGCTTGCGGATCACGAACAGCTTCCATTCGAGCGCTGCGGCGTCGAGAGTTCCGAACCCACGGCCGATAAAGACTTGCCGGATGGCCGGTTCGACCTTCGTGGCCGTCGCCCCCAGCAGCGAATTGTCGACGGGCACGTCGCGCCAGCCGAGCAGCGTTTGCCCCTCTTCGACGACGATCTGCTCGAACAGCTTTTCGCAGTGCCGCCGCTCCGCCGGATCGCTCGGGAGAAAGATCATTCCCACGCCCCAGTCGCCAGCCTTTCCCGGCAGCTTGATCCCCGCCTCGCCGCAGACGCGGTTCAGCAGCTTACGCGGAATTTGCAGCAACAGGCCTGCGCCGTCGCCGGAGTTGTCTTCGCAGCCGCACGCCCCGCGATGTTGCAGGTTCACCAGGATCTGGATCGCATCGAGCACGAGCTTGTGCGATTTTTCACCGCGAATGTTGACGATGAATCCGACGCCGCACGCGTCGTGCTCGTTTCGCGGGTCGTACAAACCCTCGGCCTGGGGCGGCGCCTGGCGATAGTGTCCGCGGGCGGCTGATGACAGATCAGACATGGCATACCTCGGCTTTCGTCGACTGACTCTCTGTGTAAATGAACGAACCTGAGATTTCAGGCCCGCTTGGATTTCTTGGGCTTGCGGGCCACGTCGACCCCGGTGGTCGCCGGCGGCCGGGCACTATGCCCGTTCGTTTTCTGATGCGCTTTATTTTCGCCGGCCTGGTGACCGTTTGGGGAGCGCGCGGCGCGCGGTTCCGGCGCTGTGAAGGGAGGTTGCGCCGTGGAACCGCTGAGCAAAATCTCGATGAATTTCTGCACGGCGGTCGTCAGTTGCTTGTTCCGCTTGTGCACGATGCCTACCGGCCGAACGATTTCTGCATCAGAGACGTCGACGGCCGCCAACGTCCCGTTCGAAATCTCCTGCCAGACCGTCGACCTGGGCAGCAGCGCCACGCCGGAACCGATTTCGATGGCCCGCTTGATGGTCTCGATATTGTCGAACTCGTGGACGACGTGAACGGCGACTCGTGCGCGTTTGAGGTGCCTGTCGATCTCGCGTCGGATCGTCAATTCCTGGGTAAACCCGATGAAATCCTCGCCGTTCAGGTCCGCGAGCGCAATGCTGCGTCGATCAGCGAACGGATGTGCCGGCGGAACGACCAGCACCATGGGCTGCTCCTGCCAGTCGATGCTCTCGATGTCTCCACCATGTCGTGGATAAGAGACCAGCCCCAAATCGGCATCGTCTTCGAGCACCTGTTGATACACCCGGTCGGGATGCAAGTATTCCAGCCGCAGTTTGGCGTCCGGATAGAGCTCTTCGAAGCGCTGCACCGATCGTTCCATTTGCATCAATCCGACGGAATAGATCGCCGCCACCCGAACTGGGCCGGCCACTCGGTCGGCGATGGCCTGCACCTGGTCCTCGACGGTGCGAAACCGTTCGAGCAGCTCGCGGCAACCTTCGAAATACACCTGCCCGGCGGGAGTCAGCTCGAGCGGCCGCTTGGAGCGGTCGATGAGCCGCGTGCCCAGCCGCTTTTCCAGCATGCCGACAGCCTGGCTGGCCGACGACTGCGAAACCTGCTGGGCCTGAGCCCCTTTGGAAAAGCTGCGGCGCTGGGCGACATCGCAGAATATCTCGACGAACCGGAGGTGCATATTTATGGAGTAGTATTAGAAGAAATGATAATGAGAGCGCGTTAATATCAAATCTTGCGATACGATCCTACGGACGACGCATTGGCCGGTCAAGCGTAGAGCGGGTTCGAACGGCCTTTTTCAGTAAATTCGAAGCCCGTACGGCCGTGTTCGGCAGGGGCCGGTTGTCTTGATGGTTGGAATCCACTAAAAAATTCCGGCAACCCTAAAATTCGTCGCATCGGATTGTTACGATACGTAGTTGGTGAGATACGCGGCCCTCGACATTACCCTCGACGTCGTTCGGGTTCCCGCAACGTCTCTGCGAGCTCTGTGATTCTCAATCTTCCAGCATGAGGTTTTGTCCCCCATGAGCAAAATCCAGAAGTCGACTCGGCGTGATTTCTTGAAGACCGCCAGTGCGGCCGTTGCCGTGCCGTACGTGATTACTTCGGCCGCGCGCGGCGACGACCGTCCGCCGCCCAGTGATCGGATCGTGATGGCGGGCATCGGGATCGGCAACATGGGCCGGGGCGATCAGGGCGCCTATCTCAATCGCCGGGACGTGCAATACGTCGCGGTCTGCGATGTACGCGAGGAGGTTCGAGAGAAATCGAAAGCCCACATTGACGGGCATTACCGCAACCAGGACTGCAAAGCCTACACCGATTTCCGCGAATTGCTGGCTCGCACAGACATCGACGCCGTCCACATTGCGACTCCCGATCACTGGCATGCGATTATGGTCATCGAGGCCTGTCGCAACGGGAAGGACGTCTATTGCCAGAAGCCGGAAACTCTCACCCTGCGGGAAGGCCCGCTGATGATCGCCGCGGCGCGGCGGTATGGCCGCGTCGTTTCCGGCGGCAGTCAGCGCGTTCTCGAGGACTATCGCAAATATGTCGATTCGGCCTGGGCCGGCGAGCTCGGCAAGATCCGCTCGATCAACGTCAATGTCGACCCGCTTCCTCAGCTTTGCAACCTGCCGGGCGAAGAGATGACTGAAAAAATTGACTGGGATCTGTGGCTCGGTCCGGCTCCCTGGGCGCCGTACAACGCCAAACGCTGCAGTGGCAGCTTCTCGATCAATGGAGCCAGTTGGCGCTCTTTCGGCGATTATTCGGGTGGCGGGATGACAGACTGGGGCGCCCATCACTTCGGCGGCGCTCTGTTTGCTGCCGACGTGCGCGAGCTGCAGCCGGAAGAAGTCACTTATCACCACGATCAGGGGCGGCCGTATTTGAGCTATCGCTATCCCAACGGCTTCGTCCTGTTCCACAACCGCCCGAACACCGGGAATCTGGCCATCGAAGGGACGCCGAACGAAATACTCCCACCCAAGCCGGTTCCCGGATATCAGGGGGAAGGGGGCATCTATGGAGACTTTATCCACTGCGTTAAGTCGCGAGAGAAACCATTCCGCGACATTGAACTGGCCGTCAACACGGCAGTCGTCAGCCACTTAGGCAACATCGCCTATGGACTCAAGCGCTCACTGAAATGGGATGCCGCCAAACAGGAATTTCCCAGCGATGAAGAGGCCAATCGCCTCGTCGATCGTGCCCGTCGCGAACCGTGGCAATTGTGAAATTCAACGAGACATCTCTCCTGCAAAAGGAACTCTCGACATGCTGGATAACGCCTTTGACGCTTTGAAGAACTATGACTGGGGCACCGATCGCGCTCCGCTGGCCCCCATTACCGATGCGGTCGCGGCCGCTCACGGCAACGCAGATGCTCGCAAGGATCTGGAAAGTCGCCTGCTGGCCGCGCTGCAGAGCGATATTTCGCGGGATGCCAAAGATTATGTGTGCCGAATGTTGACGATCGTCGGCACGGCTGCTGCGGCACCGACCCTCGGTGCTCTTCTGGCCGACGAAAATCATTCGCACATGGCCCGTTATGCGCTCGAGCGCAATGCGGCGCCCGAAGCCGCGCAAGCCTTGCGCGAGGCGGTCCCCAAGCTGCTTGGTAAATTGAAAATCGGCGTGATCGGCTCGATCGGCAGTCGCGGCGACGAGTCTGCGGTGGCGGCGCTGGGCGGGCTGCTGAACGACGGCGATGCTGCGGTGGCGCGAGCTGCCGCCAAAGCGCTGGCCGATATTGGCAATGTCCAGGCGGCCAAAGTCTTGCACGCGGCGCAGCCGTCGTCGACAGAAATCCAGCAGTCCGTGATCGACGCCCGGTTGGCGTGCGCAGAATCATTGCTGGCCGACAAGAAAACCGCCGAGGCCCTCGCTATTTACCAGTCGCTCGCGGGCGACAATCAGCCTCGGCTCGTGCGTTTGGCCGCCACGCGAGGCAAACTGGCGTGCGCTGCCGTCAATGCATAGGCTTTGGTCGTGGTGGTGCTGTGGTGCAGGCGCCCCGCCTGCCGTGTGAGAATTCGCTCAAGATCGACGTCAGATGCTCAACATAACATTTGTTAGGAAGAGCAATTTAGCTAGTCATAACTGAAATGGGTCGGTTCTTTTCAGGGAGAACGCGGCATGGTTCGTCGGCTGTTGATCGGTGGGATGGTATGTGGCTCGCTGTTGCTTTTCTCCGTCGCAACATTGCCGGCGGCCGGCGAAAAGGCCGACGACTTGTTGCCGATGGTCGTCAAACTGATTGGCGATAAAGACAAGGAGTTTCGCGCTGCAGGGCTCGATCAAGTACGGACTGGCGCGAAGGGGCCCGAAGCCACTAAACTGTTTGCGGCCCAATTGCCCAAGCTCGACGAATCGGCCCAGGTGGCGCTCCTCAGTGCTCTCGCCGATCGCGGCGATACGGCCGCTCGTCCGGCCGTCCTCGAGTTGCTGGGGGCCAATCCGGCCGAACGCGTTCGCATCGCCGCGATTGTGGCGCTCGGCAAGCTGGGTCAACCGGACGATCTGCCGCTCTTGATCAAATTGCTCTCTGACAAATCCGACGCCGAACGAACTGCCGCCCGATCGAGCCTGACGCAGATTCGAGGTGAAACAATTTCCTCGAAACTGGCGGCCGCTCTGGATGGCGCCTCGCCTGCCGTCAAAGCCTCGCTGATCGACGTGCTCGCCAATCGCCGCGCCCGGAACGAAGGCCCGGCTTTCCTGGCTGCATCGGTCGACGACAACGCCCAGGTCCGCAGCGCGGCGATGTCCGCCCTCGGACGAGTTGCCAAGCCCGAGCAGATTGCCGATATGTTGCCAGGCGTCCTCAAGGCCGAGAAGGGGGGCGAACGGGACGCCGCCGAAAGAAACGTCGCGCTCGCCTGCTCTCGAATTGAAAACGAAGACCAGCGCGGCGAAACTTTCATCAAGGCGCTCGCTCGTGTGAACGAGGACCAGACCGACCAGTTGCTGTCGCTCATGGGACGCGTCGGTGGCAAGAAATTGATTAATTTTGTCGCCGACATCGCCACTGGCAAGGACGCGGCACGGCGGAAGCTGGGCATCGACGCCTTGAGCAAATGGCCCGATGCCAGCGTTGCCGACAAATTGCTGGAAATCACGACGGATGCCACCGATTCCGCCGAGCGCAGCCAGGCGTTTCAAGGGTACGTCAAGATCTCGGCGACTCGCGATAATCGTAATGATCGCCAGCGGCTGGACCGCATGAAACAGGCCATGAAGATCGCCAAAACCCCCGAAGAGCAGACGCTGGTGATCAATCGCTGCCGCACGGCCTACGACGTCGAAACCGTTCGCTTCGTGCTGCCGTACGTCGATCAGCCGGCCTTCGCGCAAGTCGCCTGCGAAACGATCGTCGAGATCGCCCATCACCGCGAAGTCCGCGATCCCCACAAGTCCGAGTTCGACAAGGCGCTCGACAAGGTGATCGAGATCAGCAAAGACCCCGTCGTCGTGGACCGCGCCGGCCGCTACAAGCGCGGCGAAACCTGGACCCGCCGCGGATGAGCCGGTGCGCCGGGCAGGTTTGTTCAACTTGGCCATGCAAGTCATTTTATTTGACGCCGCGTTCGGTGAAGAAAACACGAGATCCGAGACGTCGAAGACTGACGCCGACGCGGTTGCCAAACCCTCTCCGAGCCGCAAGCCTACGCAGGATGCAGGCGGCAATCGTAGTTTGCGCGCACATGGTGCGCTGGGAGCGCGTGCATCACGGCGAGAGCGACAACGATCCGGCGCTGTTCCAATAGCAGGCGCTGGTCGCTATTCGGCGGCAAAGCGATAACCGACGCCCGATTCCGTCAGCAGGTATCGCGGTCGGGTCGGATCGCTTTCGATCTTTTGACGAATTTGACCGACGTAGACGCGCAGGTACTGGTGCTCTCGGACGCTATGAGGCCCCCAGACTTCCTTGAGAAGCTGGCGATGAGTGAGAACCTTTCCCGCGTGTTTGATCATCGTCGTCAGCAGGCGATACTGCGTCGGCGTGAGGTGCAGTTGCTCTCCCCGGACGATGACCTGGCGAGAACTCAGGTCGACGCGCAGTTCGCCGACCTCGTAGATCGGCGAATCAGCGGCGCTGCGTGCCTCGCCCCGGAGAAGCACGCGAAGCCGGGCCAGCAGTTCATTCACTCCGAACGGCTTCGTCAGGTAATCATTGGCGCCGGCATCCAAAGCCACCACCTTGTCTTCTTCCCGCCCTCGCGCAGAGAGCACGATGACGGGCATCTGGCTCCACTCCCGCAGTCGCGTCAAAAACTCCATTCCATCAAGATCCGGCAGCCCCAGGTCGAGAATGACGATATCCGGGTGCGCCTGGGTGGCCTGCAGCGTTCCTTCTCGCACCGACTGCGCCTCGATCAGGTGATATCCCTGACATTCGAGCGAAACCCGGAGAAACCGGCGGATTTGCGGCTCGTCTTCGATAATCAGGACGGATGGTTCAGAGGACATGGATCGGGCTTGAGTTCTGCCTGTGATTCGAGAGCGGCCTCCCTCCGGACGCGGCGTCCATCACGGCCATTTCGATAGGAATGCGGCAGCGGGAGCAGGAATTGGACGGCGAGTCCCCCGTCGCTTCGGTTCTGAGCGCGGATCCAACCATCGTGTAATTTCAAGATCCCCTTGCAAATCGTCAAGCCCAAGCCGGCGCCCGTCCGATCGGAAACTGCCGGAACGCGATAAAAACGCGTGAAAGCGCGCTCGAGATCGGCCGTGGGGATTCCAGGACCGCGGTCTGCGACCTCGACGACGACTCCCTCCTGATCACGCCATACCGAAAGTGTGATGGGAGTGCCGGGTGGTGAATACTTGATCGCGTTTTCCACGAGATTGACCAGAACCTGTTGAATCAGACCATGGTCCAGGGGGACCGGAGGGAGACCCGGGCCCAGCCGCGTCTCGACGGGAAAACCCTTCAACAGCCGATGCAGCCGGGAAAGAACGACGCCGATGACTTCCTCGACGGGTTGCCATTCCTTATGGGCCACCATGGATCCGTTCCCGAGGCGGGTCATGTCGAGCAGGTTGGCCACCTGGCGGTTCAAGCGCTCCCCTTCGTCGAGGATCGCCTCCGCCATCTCGTGACGGACTTCGGGGCCCAATTTCTCGCCGAGCTCGACCAAGGTGCTGCTGGATCCGACGATGGCCGCCAGGGGCGTTCGCAGGTCGTGGGAGACGGCGCTCAGCAACGAGTTGCGCAAGCGCTCGGCTTCCGTATCGAGCCGGGCGCGTTCCGCCGCATCGACCCAGCGGGCGCGCTCGATCGCCATGGCGGTCACGCTGGTCAGGGTCTTCAGCAAGTCCCATTGTTCGGACGAAAGCTGGTCGCCGACCTGCGCCAGCCGGACGCGGAGCACTCCCAGACAGCCGTGCGCGGCCGACAGGGGAAGATAAACGGCCGTGGCCTCGGCATGGTTCGAGGTCCCCATTCCGGCGCGCTCGTTGTGCCGGATCACCCAATCGACGATGCCTTGCTCCGCGGTGGTCCAACGACCGGGCTGCCGATCGCGCGCCGCCTCCGGCAGATGGTCGGGCTCGTCGACCAGCCGCACAGTCGCCTCGGCGCCGACGGCATCGCCGATCCGGCGCTCGGCGGCCAGAGCAATTTCTTCACACGAGCGAAGCGTGGCGAATTCGCGGCTCATCGCGAACAGGGCCGACATCCGCTGCTCGCGCTCACGCGCCGCCTGAACCTGAAAACTCAAATGCCCAGTCAACGTGCTGATCGTCAATCCAATCGACAGCATCACTCCAAACGTGATCGCGTCGATTGTCGTGGATTGAGTCGCCGACCCCAGAGGCGAGATGAATACCAAATCGAATGTCGCCACGCTCAGAACCGCCGCCAGGGCAGACGGACCGCGACCCAGATATCTGGCCACCACGATGACCCCCAACAGGTAAATCATGACCACGTTACGCAATGGCAGATACGGCTGGATGGCAAGCATGTTGAACAGGGTGCACAACGAGACCAGCCCCGCCGCTGAAAAATATTTGAGCAATTGCCTTTGATCTGGTTTCACTTTGGTCGGCCGTTCGACGGCGCGGGGCGCTCCGTCCGAAAGAATGCAGATGTCGATCTGATCGCTTCGCCGCGCCAGCTTGTCCACCGACAATCGCCCCAACCAGGAATTCCAGCGGGGGTGCCGTGGTTTGCCGACGAGGATTTGCGTTGCACCATGCCGCCGTGCAAACCGCAGGAGCTCGCCGACCGGATCGACGGCCGGCAGAATGACCGTCTCGGCCCCCAACTGCTCCGCTAAACCAAGATTGGCCGCCAGCAGGGCGTGTTCCTCGCGATTCATGCGCGAGTCGGTGGCGGTTTCGATGTGCACAGCAAACCAGCGCTCGCCGGCCGTGACCCGCGCGGCGGCTCGGAGGACAAGCTGCGCGGCCCGCGCAGAGGCCGAGACGGCCACGACGAACGGGGCGGGCACGCCGTCCAAAGATTGGTCCGAAGATCGGTCCGGCAATGCGCCGTCTTGATTCGCGGTTGTCTGCGCGACTGAATCAATCGGGTTTGCCAATCCATTCACCGTCAACGTGTGCTGGCTCGATGTCGCCCCACCAAACGCGGCCCCGCTGATCGCGATTGTAGAGCGCCCGCTGCGCGAGTCTCAATAAGAGTATCGACAGGCTTGCGGAAATGTAATTCTGTCGAAATCGACAGCCGTCTGAGACGATGACCGAATCTTTATAACTTTTTTGCGCATCGCATCGCGATCTTTGCACGCTTTTTATTTGGCTTCATGTAAGGTTCCATTACAGGTGGCTGCAACGAATCGCAGTCGTGATTATCCATCAACCAGCCAGCGGCAGGTCGGAATCGCCTGCATTTCCCGGAGTTTCGGAAAGACGCGAGGCTGGCTCTTCCGGCGAATACGCAAATGAATCCTACAGTCTTTGCGATGCGACATCCAATCACGACCCTGATGCTGGTCGTGGCGCTCATCAGCGGCGGAGGCCTGGCTTACAGCCGCATGCGAGTCGATATTTTTCCTTCGCTCAACACGCCGAAGATCTATGTGTTTCTCGACTACATCGGCATGAGCCCCGACCAGATGGAGGGGTTCATCGTCAATGAGCTGGAATTGTATTTCCAATACGTCGACGGCATCCAGGACATCAATACGCGGAACATTCAGCAAGTCGCGTTGTGCGAGCTGTCGTTCTTCCCCGGCACCGACATGGGGCAGGCGATGGCGCAAGTCGTGGCCATGTCCGATCGGGCCATGTCGTGGATGCCCAAAGGAACCTTGCCTCCCATGATCATGCGCATGGATGCGGGGAGCGTTCCCGTCGGCTATCTCGTGTTCGAGAGCGAAAAAACCTCCCTGGGGGACATGGGTGACCTGGCGCAGAACATCGTGCGGCCGCTGGTGCAGAAAAATGTTCCCGGCACCGTCGCCATTTCACCGTTCGGTCCGAATATGCGTTCGATCATCGTCAATGTCGATCCCCATAAGCTCTTGACTTACAACCTCAAGCCGCAACAGGTGATCGACGCTCTGGCGACCGGCAACACGATCATTCCGGCGGGCAACATCTACGTCAAAGACTCGATGCCGGTCGTCTCCAACAATGCCACCGTCGTCGACATTCAGCGGATGGCCGACATCCCCATCAAGCTGGGAGAGAACGTCTACCTCCGCGACGTGGCGACGATTCAGGACGATACGGACATCACTTACGGATATGCGCTCGTCAACGGCAAGAAATCGGTGTATCTGCCGATCATCAAGAAGGACACGGGCTCGACCCTCACGGTCGTGGCCGACATTCATAACAACATGCAATCGTTCCGCGAAGCCGTCAACAGCACCATGGCGGAACGGCGCCGGTTGCGGCGCGCGCAGCAGGGGGGGGCGGCTTCCGCCGGCGATGCGGCCGAGGCAGGAGACGACGTCAAGGTGACGTTCGAGTTCGACGAATCGCCGACGGTCGTCGCGGCGGTCGAGAGCGTGGCGACGGAAGGGGCCATTGGCGCCGGGCTCACGGGACTCATGATTCTGTTGTTCCTCCGCGACATGCGCAGCGTGATTGTCGTCGTGTCGAATATCCCGCTGGCGCTCTTGGGGTCGTTGTTCGGGCTGTGGCTGACCGGCAATACGATCAACATCATGTCGCTCGGAGGCATGGCTCTGGCGATTGGAATTCTCGTCGACGAGGCGACCGTCACGATCGAAAACGTGCACGTCCAGATGGGGCATACGCCCAACGTGGCCACGGCTGTGCTGCATGCCAGCAACGCCACGGCCGTGCCGCGGCTCTTGGCGCTCTTGTGCATTCTCTCGGTGTTCATACCGGCATTCATTATGGAAGACCCGCTCCGCTCGCTGTTCATGCCGCTGACGCTGGGCGTGGGGTTTGCCATGATTTCGTCGTACCTGCTCTCCAGCACGTTCGTGCCGGTCCTGTGCGTGTACCTGCTGAAGCACATGGGGCACGGGCACGGCGATGGGCATGGGTCCGAAAAGCCCGGATTGTTCGATCGCATGCTCTCCGTGTACGGGAAGGCGATCCACTGGTTCGTCCGCCTGCGCTGGGGAGTGGTGGGCGCTTATCTGGCGGGGTGCGTGTTGATCCTCGGCGCATTGGGATTGCAGGTCGGCAAGGAATTATTTCCACAGATCGATTCAGGACAATTCATTCTGCGGTTTCGGCCCCCCGCGGGATCGAATTTCGAGCTGACGCGGGAAATGGCGGTCAAATGCCTCGAGGAGATCGAACACGCAGCGAAAACCGAGAACGTCGAAATCTCGATGGGCTTCGTGGGGCAAGTGGCCCCGAATTTCGGCATCGACAACATGGTGCTGTTCATGCGCGGTCCCGATGACGGCCAACTGCGTATTGCGCTCACCGAATCGAGCGGGATCAAGCTGGCTGAGTTTCGTGAGCGGCTCCGCAAAGTGCTGCCCGAGAAAGTGGTTCCGTGGCTGGCCAGCCGTTTGGAGCAGCGGGGTCTGCCGCAGGCTGAAGCCAAGAAGCAGGCCAGTCAGGCGCAGTTTGGTTTTCAGCCTGGCGACATGGTGACGTCGGTCATGAGCTTCGGATCGCAGACGCCGATCGCCGTCCGAGTCGTCGGCACCGATTTGGCGACGGTCCGCAAACATGCCGAAAAGATCGCCGTCGAGATGAAGCGCATTCCGTCGCTGCGCGACGTGGGCTTCGAGCAGATGCTCGATTATCCCACGGTCGAGCTCGACATCGACCGTGAGAAAGCCGGGTTGAGCGGCGCCACCGTCGAGGACGTCGCGCATGCGATGGTCATGGCCACTTCGTCGACGCGATTCACGAATCTCAATTACTGGATCGACGTGAAAACCGGGTTCGATTACCTGGTTCAGATTCAGATTCCTCCGTTGCGGATGGAGAAAGCGGAAGACGTCGAGATTCTGCCGCTGGAATCGGTCAATCCCCTGGTGAACCTGATGGTGCGCGACGTGGCGACCGTCAAGAAGGGCGTTCGGCCCGGTGAGCTTGATCGCGATATGTCGCAGCGCTACCTGACCCTGACGGCGAACGTCGAGGGCGAAGACATGGGCCGCGCCGCGCAACATGTGTTGAAGGCGGTGGAAGCCGCGGGAACGCCCCCCGTCGGCGTGCGCGTCGAGCCGATGGGCCAGCTTCCCCCCATGAATGCCATGTTCAAAGCGCTGGGAATCGGCCTGGGCGTTGCGGTGTTCGTGATTTTCGTGCTGCTGACGGCGTATTTCGAATCGCCGCGTCTGGCGCTCGTCTCCGTCGGCGCCGTGCCGGGGGTTCTGGCGGGCATCGCTTTGATTCTGTTCTCGACGAAAACGAGCCTGAACATCGAATCGTTCATGGGCTCGATCATGTGCCTGGGGGTGTCGGTGTCGAACTCGGTGATGCTGGTGACGTTCATCGACGATCACTGGAAAAAGGGGAGGACGTCCGTCGACGCGGCCATTCTGGGTGCCAGCGAACGTCTAAGGCCGATTCTGATGACGGCCTGCGCCATGACAGTCGGCATGGTGCCGATGGCCCTGGCACTCGAACGGGGGAGCCAGATGCAGGCCCCGCTCGGCCTGGCCGTCATCGGAGGGCTGGTGATGTCGACATTTGCCACGCTGCTCGTCGTGCCGTCGATCTTTGCCGTCGTCATCGGCCGCCAGGCGGCGAGTTCTCCTTCCATTTATCCGGACGACCCTCAGAGCGCTTACTACGACCCGAACGTCTACGCCCATATCGACGAATTCACTCCCGCGGTGACTCCCAGCGACGACTACGCCGTCTGGGAGAAAGAACACGGCGGCGGTCAGAGCAGCGGCCCAAAAACCGCCGGCGGAGAGGGCCACGGCGCCGCCGGAATTCTGCCGGAAGCTTCTCACGGACAAGAACCGCCCGGTAGGCCGCCTCCCACACCGCCGCCGATTCTTCCCCCGTGATGCCGCCGCGCTCTGCCCCCTCGGACGCGGGCCCTGATCCAAAAGCTTTCTGTTCCCTTATTCTTAAATCCAAAACGTCGCTTACGACATTCCTGTTTGGAGACTGACATGCACAGTGAGACACGATTCAACTTGTTCGACCGTTCTTTGGGCCGCCATTGGCGATTGCTCGGCCTCGCCGCCGCACTGGCGGCGTCCGGTTGCGGCCATGAGCACAAGACGACTTCGACGAGCGTCGCGGAGCCGCCGCAGGTGAAGGTGACTCAGCCTCAGACGAGAACCATCGTCCGCACGGTCGGCCAGCCGAGCTTCGTGGAAGCCTATGAACGGACCTCGATTTATCCCAAGCTGTCCGCGTTCATTGAAAAATGGTACGTGGACATCGGCGATTCGGTGACGAAAGGGCAGGTGCTCTGCGACCTGTTCGTCCCCGAAGTCGATGAGGACTACCGGACGAAAGGGGCCACGGTCGAGCTCGATAAGCAAAAAATCGAGTTGGCCTTGAAGACCGTGAAAGTCGCCGAGGCGAATGTGAAAGCGGCCGATGCGCGGCTCACCGCGGCTCGTGCCATCCTGGAACAGTACGAAGCCCAAGTCGACCGCTGGGGGTCGGAAGTCAAACGGCTCAAGCGGGAAGTTCAGAATGGCGTCGTCGATCGCCAGATTCTCGAAGAATCAGAGAATCAATTCCGCTCCAGCATGGCGTCGCGCGACGCTGCCAAGGCGGACATTCTCAAAGCCGAGGCGGACCTGGAATCGAAGAAGGCGACCGTGAAGGAGGATGAGGTGGCCGTCGATGTGGCGCGTGCCGCCCTGGAAGTCGCCATCAGCGACTGGAAACGAATGGAAGCCTGGGTCGGATACCTGAAGCTCTACGCGCCGTACGACGGCGTGATCGTCTCGCGCAACGCCAACACGGGGGACTTCGTGCTGCCTGCCACGGGAGACCCTAGCGCCGATCAACGGGGCAATTATCTGTCCGGAGACAACCAAATTACACCCGTCTATGTCGTGCAACGCACCGACGTCGTCCGCATTTTCGTCGACATCCCCGAGCAGGACGCCAATTACGTGCATGCGGGAACGAAAGGCACCGTCCACATTCGTGCGTTCCGCGATCAATTGATTCCGGCAACCGTCACGCGCACGTCTTGGGCCCTGAACATCAAGAGCCGAACTCTGCGCGCCGAAATCGATTTGCACAACACCCACACTCCCGTGGCCTATGACGACCGCCAGGGCCACGAAGTGGTCAAGAGCAAAGAGATCGCTTCCGGGATCCAGATTCTGCCTGGCATGTACGCTTATGGAAAAGTCATTATCGAGCGTCCGAACGTCCTCGCACTACCCGTGGCCGCACTCACCCACACCGGCGAGAAGACCTATTACTGGCGATACATCAACGGCCATGCCATGCGAACCGAGGTCCAGACCGGCGTCTCCGACGGCGACTGGGTCGAAGTGACGAATCATCAGCTTGCCGACGCGCCGACCGCCAAGGACCCCTGGGTGCCGCTGAACGGTTCAGAGCAAGTGATCGTGGGCGACCTGTCGACTCTCACGGAAGGGTCGGCCGTGAACCTCGCGCCGGTGGTGGATGCACCGCAAGTCCAAGGGCCGAAGGTCGCCAGCGACAATCCCGCTCGTCCCTCGACAGCTCCGAATTAGTCCGCCGAGGTCGCCTGGTCCTGCTGTAGCATCTTTGCCGTTTTTACTGCTGTTAACGGAAATTATTTCGCGCTCGTTCCATCCCAATGTTGGAAGCGGGTTATCCCGAAAATTACGGTATTCGTGGTTTGTGTTTGGCCTGTGCCGCCAGAGGAGGACCTTTGTGATGGAGCGTTTCTCACTGCTCATTGCTGCGACGGCTCTGGCCGCGAGTTTGTCTTGCAGCGTCTCGGCACAGGCCGGCGGGCGCTGCTGCTATGGGCCCGACTGCACCCGCGGCGTGGCCATTATGTCGCCCCTCGAGAGCCCCGATCCGTGCGATTCACCTGTCGGCGGAGCTTACCGCTACACACCGTATTACCGCGGGTTTGCGATCGATCGCAACTGCATGCCTCCGTTGTATGGCACGATCAGCACTCACGGAGTGCCTCAGCCGACATGGAGAGCCGGCTTGGGACAACGTGCCGTCCCGTACGCGAGCGGCAGCTATGGTTCTTTTTCCGGTGGCAGCCAGGACGAAACCAATCTGTTGCGCCTGGGGGGATTTGGCCTCGCAGGCAACGGTTCCTATCGACCGTACCACGGCAGTTCCGGCGACGTCATTGATCGGATTCAAGGTCGTTAATCGGCTCTGGTCGACAAACGCTCATTTTGATCTCTCGCCAGACAGACGGTTCCGCATGACGCGCCCGTCGGGTTAAAACCTACTCGCCTCCGACCTCTCCAAGGTCGGATTCCTCGCCTAATTTGCCGAGGTCGCGCGAACAGCGAGGATAGTGCGCAGGTCAAAGCGATATAATAGTTTACGTCAAACCGGCACCGAACTTGCCGGGTCAAGGGTAGCACCGAAACGCCTCGCGCAAAGGCGGTATTACGGGGACTCTCTGGCCTCGTTCTGGACCATGAATCCGATCGTCTTCGCAATGCGAAATCCGGTCACGACGCTCATGCTTGTCGTGGCGCTGATCAGCGGCGGCGCCCTGGCCTATGACCGGATGCGCGTGGACATCTTCCCCTCGCTGCATACTCCCAAGATCTACGTCTTTCTCGATTACATCGGCATGAGCCCCGACCAGATGGAAGGGTTCATCGTCAATCAGCTCGAGCTGTATTTTCAGTACGTCGACGGCATCGAGGACATCAAGTCGCGGAACATTCAGCAAGTCGCGCTATGCGAGTTGTCGTTTTATCCCGGCACCGACATGGGACAGGCAATGGCGCAAGTCGTGGCCATGTCCGACCGGGCCATGTCGTGGATGCCCAAAGGGACATTGCCCCCCATGATCATGCGCATGGACGCGGGGAGCGTCCCCGTCGGCTATCTCGTGCTGGAGAGCCAGGAAGCTTCGTTGGGACAACTCGGCGACTGGGCCCAGAACCTTGTCCGCCCGCAGGTGCAGAAGAATGTGCCTGGAACCGTCGCGGTCTCGCCGTTCGGGCCCAACATGCGATCGATCATCGTTCGCGTCGATCCACAGAAACTGCTCGACTACAACCTGACTCCGCAGCAAGTTGTAGAGGCCCTGACCAAGGGCAACTCGATCATTCCGGCGGGCAATGTGTATATCAAAGGGGCCATGCCGATCGTGCACAACAATGCCACGGTCGTCGATATTCAGCACCTGGGGGACATCCCGCTCAAAGTCGGCAGGAACGTCTACCTGCGCGATGTGGCGTTGATCCAGGACGACACCGACGTCAATTACGGTTACGCGCTCGTCAATGGCAAAAAGTCGGTCTATCTTCCGATCATCAAGACCGACACCGGCTCGACGTTGACGGTCGTCGCCGACACGCGTAAGTCGATGAAGCTGTTTCAGAGCGTGCTCCCCCGAGAATATCGAGACAAAGTCCAGATCAGCTTCCAGTTCGACGAATCGCCGACGGTGCGTGCGGCGATCGAGAGCGTGGCGACCGAAGGCGCCATCGGCGCGGGGCTCACGGGCCTGATGATCCTGCTGTTTCTGCGCGACCTGCGCAGCGTGATCGTCGTCGTCTCCAATATCCCGCTCGCTCTCCTGGGATCATTGTTCGGACTGTGGGTGACCGGCAACACGATCAACATCATGACGCTGGGCGGAATGGCGCTGTCGATCGGAATCCTCGTCGACATGTCGACGGTGATCATCGAGAACCTGCACGTGCAGATGCAGAAGACGCCGAAAATCGCCACGGCCGTGTGGCGCGCGAATGCCGCCACGGCGGTGCCGATCCTATTGGCGCTGTTGTGCATTCTGTGCGTCTTCGTGCCGGCTTTCATCATGCAGGATCCGTTGCGGTCTCTGTTCATGCCGCTGACGTTGGCCGTGGCGTTCGCGATGATCTCGGCCTACTTGCTCTCCAGCAGCTTTGTCCCGATTCTGTGCGTGCAACTCGTAAGGCACAGGGAGCATTACGATGAAGCCGGAGGATTTTTCGGTCGGCTGCTCATCGCGTACGACAAGCTGGTCGGACTGTTCATTCGCGCGCGATGGGTCGTCGCGTCGGCCTATCTCGTGGGATGCGCGCTGGTTCTGGGCGTGCTGGGCATGCAGATCGGCACCGAGTTATTTCCGCAAGTCGATTCCGGCCAGTTCGTGCTGCGTTTCCGGCCGCCCCCCGGTTCCAATTTCGACCTGACGCGGGAAATGGCGGTGAAATGCCTCGAAGAGATCGAGCACGAGGCGAAGCCGGAGAACATCGACATTACCATGGGCTTCGTGGGGCAAGTCGCACCGAATTTCGGCATCGACAATATGGTGCTTTTCATGCGGGGGCCCGACGACGGCCAGTTGCGCGTCGCCTTGAGCGAAAAGAGCGGCATCAAACTCCCCCAGTTTCGAGAACGACTCCGCCAGGTCTTGCCCGAGCGCGTTGTCCCCTGGCTGGCCCGGCGGCTCGAGGAACAGGGGTTATCTACGTCCGAAGCGCACAGACTCTCGAAAACCGCCAGCTTCGGGTTCGAGCCGGGCGACATCGTGACCTCCGTCATGAGCTTCGGCTCATCGGCTCCGATCGCCGTGCGGCTCGTGGGGACCGACCTGGACGACGTGCGAAGGCACGCCGAAAAGATCGTCGGCCAGATGAAGCAGATTTCCTTCCTGCGCGACATCCAGTTCGAGCAGACGCTCGATTATCCCACGATCGAGGTCGACATCGATCGCGAGAAGGCCGGCCTCAGCGGTGTGACCGTCGAAGACGTGCGCAAGTCATTGGTGATGGCGACTTCGTCGACCCGCTTCACCGACCTCAACTACTGGATCGACGTGAAGACCGGATTCGACTATCTGGTCGAAGTGCTGATGCCCCCCACGGAAATGGTGCGGGCCGAGGACGTCGAGGTCTTGCCGATCGAGCAGGTCAATCCGTTGGTGAATCTGATGATTCGCGATGTAGCGAAAGTCCGTGAAAGCACCCGCCCCGGCGAGTATGACCGCGTGATGTCGCAACGCTTCCTGACTGTGACCGCCAATGTGGAAGGGGAAGACATGGGGCGCGCCTCGCGCCAGGTCGCCCAGGCGATCGCCGCCGCCGGGAGCCCTCCCGCGGGGGTCCGCGTCGAACCACTCGGTCAACTTCCGCCGATGATCGAGATGTTCAAATCGCTCGGAGTGGGATTGGCCGTCGCCGTCTTCGTGATCTTCGTGCTGCTGACAGGGTATTTCCAGTCGCCGCGAATGGCTCTGATTTCGATTGGCGCCGTTCCCGGCGTTCTGGCGGGTGTGGCGATGCTGCTGTGGGCGACTGGCACCTCGCTCAACATCGAGTCGTTCATGGGGGCGATCATGTCGCTGGGAGTGTCCGTCTCGAACTCGGTGCTTCTCGTGGCGTTCATGAATGACCACTGGAAGGCGGGCGCAGCCTCGCCCGTGGCGGCCGTCGTCGGCGCGCGTGAGCGATTGCGGCCGATCGTGATGACGGCCTGTGCCATGACGATCGGCATGGTTCCCATGTCACTCGCGCTCGAGCGCGGAAGCGAAATGCAGGCGCCGCTGGGCCTGGCGGTGATCGGCGGCCTCGTGATGTCCACGTTTGCCACACTGCTCGTTCTGCCCCCGATCTTCGCCATCGTCATCGGCGGACGTCAGGCCCATTCACCGTCGATTGATCCGCACGATCCAGCCAGCCGGCATTACGACCCGGAACTGTCCAGCAACGAGCCGAATGCGGACGGAATCGACATGCGGAGCGAACATCCGTCGCCGCTGTCGTCCTCCGATCGGGCCAGCCATCATTCGCCCACACCGCCATCAGGACCGATTCCGGAATCGCCTTCAGGAACTCCCCCCTCGTCAGGAGATCTCTGATGCCTAGCTCAATCCGGAGGATGGCCACGGCGCCGCGAAGAGGAGGGCGCCTCCTGGCGCTGGTGTCAGCCGCGCTGTTATTGTTCATCGGCTGCCGGGCCAAATCGAACGACGAATCGAACCGCGGAATGGAGCCTCCCACCGTTCGTTTGATCCATCCCGATGCCCGCAAAATCGTGCGCGTCGTCGGACAGCCCAGTTTCGTCGAACCCTACGAACGCACGTCGGTCTATCCTAAGGTCATGGGATATATCGAAAAATGGAACGTGGATATCGGCGACAGCGTCAAGAAAAACGAGCCGCTCGCGACGCTGTTCGTGCCGGAGCTGGTGGAAGATCTTGGCACAAAGAAGGCCACGGTCGAGCTCGATAAAGAGCGCATCGATTTAGCCCGCAAGGTTGTGGAAGTGGCCGACGCCGACGTGCAGGCAGCCGATGCGGCCCTCGCTGAAGCCAAAGCCATCCTGACGAAATTTCAAGCCCAGGTCGATCGCTGGGAGTCCGAAGTCGAGCGGCTCTCTCGCGAAGTGAAAAAAGGAGTCGTTGATCCGCAGATTCTCCTGGAGTCGACGAATCAGGCCAAGGCGAGTACGGCGGCACGGGACGCGGCCAACGCCACGATTCAGAAGGCGCAGGCGGAGCTCCTCTCGAAAAAGGCATCCCTGGCAAAAGCCAAGGTCGATGTCTCTGTCGCACGTGCCGACCTGAGCGTTGCCGAGAGTGAAGCCCGTCGGTTGGATGCCTGGGTGGGATATCTCACGCTCCCCGCGCCTTTCGACGGCGTGATCGTGGCGAGGAATGCCAACACGAGAGATTTCGTCTTGCCGCTGGCCGGCGATCCCACAGCCATGCAGGGAGCCCCCTACCTCGCGCCCGGTTCGAAAGCGGCGCCGGTCTACGTCGTCGATCGCACCGACGTCGTCCGCATTTACGTCGACATTCCCGAGCGCGACGCCAACTACGTCCGGGTCGGCACCAAGGCGCAAGTTCGCATCGAAGCGTTTCGCGATGAATGGATTCCAGCCGCTGTCACGCGCACCTCCTGGGCTTTGAATGCCACGAGCCGCACGCTTCGTGCAGAAATCGACCTGCATAACACGCAGACTCCCAAAGCTTATCGCGATTCCGGCAAGCACGAAATTGAGGAGCGCCCGCCGGGCGCCGCGAACCAAATCCTTCCCAACATGTACGCCTATGCGAAGGTGTTTATCGAGCGCCCGCACGCCCGTTGTGTGCCTCTCGAGGCCCTCGTCCGCACCGGAGGACAGACTTTCTTCTGGAACTGTGATGAGGGAAAAGCGCAGCGGATGGAAGTTCAAATCGGGGTCAATGACGGGCATTGGTTCGAAGTCACCAATCGCCGCCCCGCACCCAAAAACAGCGATGCGAAATTGAATGAGGCTTCCTGGACGCCTATCGACGGGTCGGAGCAGGTCATCCTGGGTGACCTGTCGCTTTTGACGGAGGGGGCTGCGGTGCAAGTGGCTCCGGCGACCGACGCTGCAAAACCCGAAATGAGCTCGACGGCCAATCGTTGATCGCCAGACGGCAGAAGCACGTGCGCATGACTGTCATGCGCACGTGCTGTACCGCGACACTCAAGCTCCCTCGACTACCGCGTGGCCGGCGGCGGGCCCTCGCCCACAGGGGGCAGGTATTCAGGCCGGCTCGTATCGACAGGTTCGACTTCTCCCGGCGGGTGGAAGTCGGCAATGTCGATCGCCGGGTAACCTAAGGCATGATACATCTCGAACTGTGCCCGATTGTAATCGGCAACGGTGGCGAAATATTGATTGTAGCTTACCAGCAAGTCGTTGAGCGCCACCACGGCTTCTTGCGGCCGGTAGACCTGGATCAGGATGTTATCGAACCGCTTGGTTTGGCGCAGGCCTTCGTAGTTTCCGTCATAGGTGATGATCGCTTCGCGCAAGGCCCGTTCCGCCTCGACGATGCGAACCGCGGCTGCTTGCACGCGAGCCTGGGCTCGAGTGACGTCCGCCGCCACGCCGTCCTGCACCTTGAAGAGCTCGACCATCGCCCGCGATTGTTCGCCGCGCTGCTCTTTGATCCGCGCCAGGTTGCCAAATCCCATCCCTTCGAATTGCCAGGCGACTTGCGGGCTGAAGTCGTCACGCACGCTCCACAGGTTCAGGTTCCGGTCGAACCCAATGCCTTGCGCCCCCACCTCGATCAACTCGTTGGGAGTCTGAAATCCATTCAAAAAGATGCTGGGCATCAGGATCCGCCCTTTTTCGCGGCGAATACGTTCGGCGACGGCCCCCACCATCGCTTGTTGCGAGGCCAATTCGGGGCGATTCGTCAATCCGGTCGGAATCAGGTCGTCGAGAGGCCGAGAGGGCTCGATCAATGTCATCTGCAGATGGTCCGGCTCGGCCGGATCGACGACCACGCGCGGATCGAGCCGCAGGGCCTGCGTCAGATTGGCGCTGGAGACGCGCCATTGTTGACGCGCCATCGCGGCGTTCTGTTGCGCGGTGGCGAGCATTCGCTTGGCACGGTCCGCCTCGACCTTCGGAACCAGGTCTTCGCTCAAATGCGTGATCCGATCCAGCAGCTTCTCGCCCCGGTTCACGACGTCAACCGCGCCGGCATATTGCCCGCGATATTGGTGCACGTCGAAATAGGCCCTGGCCGTCGTCAATAGCGCATCATTCTTGGCGGCCTGAATATCAAAGCGCTTCGATTTCAACACTTGCTTCGCGGCCAAAGGCTCGTAGATGGCGTCGGTCAAGGCGAAGCCCATCGTGAGCCCGGCCCCGGAGTACAGGTAATTGACGTTCTGATTGAGGGGCCGCGCCGACGTGTTCACGCCACGATTGAAGTCGGGGCCGTACCCGTCGTGCCTGATATAGTCGGACGCCAAGTTGAGCGTCGGAACCCAGATGAGCTGGGCTCGCTGGAGCTGCGCTTCGGCTACCCAGGCACTGGCCTGTGCGGCGGCGACCACCAGCGGCCGCGCGTCGGCCAGGCGAAGCGCGGAGGCCAGGTTGATCGGTAATGTTTTGTCCGCCGCTTCGAGCGGAGCGACCTTCGAGTCGGCTTCCGCGCTGCCGCCAGGCGGAACGGTCTGCCGCCCTCCATCGACTTCCGATTCGGAGTCGGGCTTCGCCGGATCAGCGTCGCGTCCGGGGGCAGCGTTTTCGGCTTGATCATCGCCGATAGGGCCTGAGCCGGAGGCCTGCCGGACAACGCCGTTTGCGTCCCCGGGTGCCGCCGGCGCGGCTTTTTTCGCCTTCCGGGACGTAGCGGACCGAGCCAGAGGTCTCGCCGGCTGGGCGTCAGCTGACGAATTCACGGTTTTGCTTGCCGCGCGATTTTCCGGCCCATCGAGCACTTCCACCGACGACGGCTGAAGTGGCGATTTCACCCCGCCGGCGCGAGGCGCATCCGCTGCGACCTGGTCCGTTTCAGGCGCCGCGGTCGCGGCCCGCGCGGGTCGCCGGGACGCCGCCGTTTCGGGAGGCTGCGTATCCACCGCGGCACACGACATCTGGCTGACGGCCGCGCCCAACAGTGCGCTCACGAACAGCCCGCGACGACCGGTCGGTGATTTTAGGGATCTCACGGAATGTCTCCTGTCGATTCGTACAATTAGCGTGTTGCCGGAGGAGGTCCTTCCCCAACGGGCGGAAGTCCGTATGGCCGTTCCAGATCGACCGGCTCGATTTCGCCAGGCGTTTGGAAGTGCGCCACTTCTGCGGCGGGATATCCCAGCGCGTGAAAGAGTTCGAATTGTGCACGGTTGTATTCGGCAATCGTGGTAAAGTACTGGTCGTAAGATTCGATCAATCGGTCGAGCGCTTTGACCACTTCTTGCGGCCGGTAGACCTGGTGCAGCACGTTTCCGAAGCGTGTCGTTTGCTCCAGGCCCTCGAAGTTGCCGTCGTAGGTTGTGATCGCTTCTCGTAACGATCGGTCGGCCTGGATGACCCTCACGGCCGCCGCTTGCAGCTTCGCCTGGGAGGCCGTCACTTCGGCCGCCACGGTGTCCTGCGTTCTGTACAGCTTGACGATGGCGTTCGATTCTTCGCCGCGCTGCTCTTTGATCCGCGCCAGGTTTCCGAACCCCAGCCCTTCGAGCTGCCAGACGAGCTGCAAGCTGACGTCTTCACGCAGGCTCCAGAGGTTCATATTCCCGTCAAAGCCGGTACCGAAGATGCCGAATTGCGACATCATATTTCCGGGCGTCTGAAAGCCCGTGATGAGCACGAGGGGCAGCAGCGGGCGACTCTTTTCACGGCGGATTCGTTCCTCGGCCGCTCGAATGAGTGCTTTTTGCGAAGCGATCTCAGGACGATTCGCCACGCCGATCGCCACCAGCTCTTCGACCGAACGGGCTGGATCGATCAGAGTGAGCTGCATGTGATCGTGCTCGATCGGAACGACGACGGCGGTGGGATCAAGTCGCAGGGTTTGAGTCAGATTGGCGCTGGAAACGCGCCACATTTCGCGGGCCGAGGCCGTTTTCTGCTCCAGGGCGGCGAGCGTCCGCTTGGCCCGGTTGACTTCGACCACCGGCACGAGGTCTTCACTGAGATGCTCGACGCGCTCGACCAGTTGGCGCCCTTTTTTGACGGCCTCGATCGCTCCGGCGTACATGCCCCGATACTGGTGCACGTCGAAGTAGGCGTTCGCAGTGGCCAGGAGCGCGTCATTTTTTGCCGCCTGGATTTCAAACCGTCGGGAATCCAGAACCTGCTTTGCAGCCAGGGGTTCGAAAATCGCGTCGGTCAAATTCACCGATTCATAGAAGCTGCCGTATCCGTAGAAATAGTTCAGGTTCTGATTCAACGGGCCGCCGCCGCCCGGAAGTCCGAACGTCGAATTATTGACGCCGCGGTTGAAGTCAGGGCCGAAACCGTCATGCCGATAGTAAACGGCTCCCAGATCGAATGTGGGAACCCAGAGCACTTTGGCACGCTGCAACTGCGCTTCGGCCACCCACGCGCTGGCCTGCGCTGCGGCCACGATCAGCGGCCGCGCGTCCGACAGCCGCAAGGCGCTGGCCAGGCTGATCGGCAGGGGGCGATCGGTGTCTTCGATGGGTGCTGTTTCGAGCAACGGCGCTCCCATCATTCCGAGGGGAGACTTTCGCCCCTCGGCAGACCCCTCTGGCGTTGACTGGGCAAAAGCGTCGCCGATTTCTGCGGGCAACGACGACGAATTCGCTTCGTCGCCCGACGCCCGCCGAATCACGTCGCTGATCTCGGTGGACCGTGATTTGCCAGCAGGCTCGGTTTCATCTTCGTCGGTTTCGTCATCATCTACTGAGAGGGGCCCCAGCGCAAGTCGTCTTGGGCCGTCTGTAGATGACGGGCGCGTTGACGCGGTATTTCGCGCATCCATGCACGAGACACCGCAAATCGAAGCGCCAAGAATAAAAACCCCGAGTGCTCTGCGATAAATCATCGCGGTCCACCCCCCCCCCAAGAAAATCCCTTAAATCCTTACACCCACGAGATAATCGATTCATTCCGAACTATCGTCACTGAACTCAAATTGGCTGCAATCCATTTTTGCGCCAGTACTTGCGCAATCAGCAATCTTGAATAACCATGTATTTTATGTTGCAAATAGCAGGCGCAAGTGCTGGGCCGGCAAGGCCCTGGCGAGATTTCACAGGCAGACCACTTCCAGTCGATGAGGCACACCTAAGTGTCACACCGAGGTGTAAAATTTGTATCAATGCGGCTCGCTCGGTCGCTCGGACAGCCCTGTTAACTCTTTAACTTTCAGCTTGACGGACATCGGGGGCGGCGATAGGATGCCCATGTGTTAAGTCTTTAACAGAAAAAAGCCGCCGCCGTGATTCGCATCAGCACCGACATGCTCACCGAGCGCGAAGCCCAGATCATGGACGTCCTGTGGAAGCTCGGCTCGGCAGTGGCCGACGAGGTTCGCGCGGCGCTCCCCGGCGAGCCGCACGACTCGACGGTCCGGACCTTGTTACGGATCCTTGAAACCAAAGGATATGTCGTTCACGACGTTCGCGGCAAAACATTCGTGTACCAGCCGGCCGTCGAACGCGCGCAAGCGCAGCGCAGCGCGGTGCGCAACTTTCTGGGCCGCCTGTTTGGGGGCTCCGCAGAAGATCTCGTTCTGCGGTTGATCGAAGATGAGGTGCTCACGCCGACTCAGCTCGAACAAATCCAAAAATCGATTCAACCACGCCGTCCAAAGCACCGTAAAGGAGGCACATCATGACCGCGGCTCTCATGCAATCTCTATTCGTAGATCATCCTGCCATCGCTGAAACGCTGCTGGAGATCGCTCTGAAGGCGGCCATCCTGTGCCTGGCCGTCGGGATCGCGCATGTCTTGGCGGGGCGGAAGCGGCTGCTGCTGAGATCGGCCCTGTGGCACATGGGCCTTGTCGGACTATTGCTGATTCCCATGACGGTCGTCGTCACGCCCCGAATGCGGGTCTCCTTGCCCTTTGCCGGAGCTCACGCAGAAGCAGGCAGTCTCGCCCCCACCGAGCCAACCTGGCCCGGGCTCGGTGACGAACTCGACCCGGTCGCCCGAGCCGGTGGCCAGACGCTGCCGGCGGCGGCCGAAGATTTCGAAATAGCGGCTGAAATTGTCGACGCCGGAACGCTGCAACAGAAAGACGAAAGCCACGCCACAGCTTCCGACAACTCAGCGACTTCGTTTCGTTTCGGAAACATGGCGGTCGTCTCCGCGACGGCATTCTATTTCTTGACGTTCGGGATTTTGCTGATCCGGCTCGTCAGAGCGCTGGCCGCGGTTGCCGCATTGCAGCGCGCCGGCAGCCCGGTCGCCAACCCTGCCTGGATCCTGGCGCTCGAGCGCTGGCAATCGCAATTCGTCTTGCGGTCGCCCGTCAAACTCCTTGTGACGGAATCGGTCGGCGTGCCGATTGTGCTCGGCTGGCGGCGACCGGCGATAGTGCTTCCGACTCGGCTCGCAGAAACGACCGATCAACAGGCGATTGACGCCGTGCTGCTGCACGAACTGACGCACGTGGCGCGCAACGACTACGCCTGGAATGTGCTGCTCCGCATCGTGTACGCCATCTATTGGCCGCATCCGTTCGTCTGGTTCGCGGGCCGCATGATCCGCCAGATTCGCGAAGAGGTGTGCGACGCTGTCTGCGTGCATTGGATGGGGGGGGGACGCAACTATTGCGCGATTCTCGTGGATGTGGCGGCAGGACTGACGAGGTCTTCGGAAGTCGCGCTGGGAATGGCGATGACGCCTTCATCGCAGCTCGGCCGCCGCCTCGCGCGTGTCCAGCAAACATCCGAGACGGTCCGCGGCCTGAGCGGACGGCCGACACGCGCCGCGATTGCCGTGCTCGTCATCTCCGCCGCCGGCCTCTTGGGGACCGTGCAGGTCGTCTCGCCAGTGTCGGCTGGCCCGGGCCGGTCCGAATTACCGGTGTTTTTGCCGGCTGCCGCCGCGAGCGCCTTATCGCCCGGTCGCACGGCAGCGGACGACGGCCTGGCAGAAACCAATTCCCGGATTGATCGCGTCAGCAACCAGGATATCGCGGGGATACAGGAGACAAAAACTGATAAGACGGATAAGAAAGTGGAATCGCTCGACAAAGAACAGCCGGTCGATGCGTCGCCGGTCGACGAGGAATCGAAACCCCCGCGCATCGTAACGGCCAAAGTGCAGCGCGGCACTTTCCGGATGACATCGGTGCAACCGGCGACCCTCGAGCCCTTTGGCCAGGTTTCCATCCATTCGCGAAACGCCGGCATCGTCTCGAAGGTGCGAGTGGACGTCGGAGACCGGGTCAAGGCGGGCGCCGTGCTCGCCGAGCTCGACTTCCCCGAGATCGGCGCAGAGATCACCGAGAAAGAGTCGGCGGTGGCGCAGGCCGAGGCAGCAGAAGAGCATGCCAGAGTCGTCGTCGAGGCCGCCGAATCCACGGTTCAATCGCTTGCGGCCAAACTGACCCAGGCCGAAGCCGAAGGCGAAAAAGCCGCCAGTTACGAAAAATTCCGGAATGTTCAATACGATCGCGTTAAGAAATTGGCCGAGGCAAAGTCGATCGATGAACGGCTCGTCGACGAGAAGCTGGAACAACTCCAGGCCGCCAGATTGCAAACTCTTTCGGCCGTCGCGTCGATCGCCTCGGCGAAGGCGGTTCGCGCAAGCGGCGATATTGACGTGCGCTTGGCCCTGTCGTCGCTCAAGCCCGCGGTGCTGCGCGTCGCCACAGCCAGGCTCGAGCTGAAGCGAACGATGTTCAAGACTCAGGACGACTACCGGCTGATTCGCTCACCGATCGATGGCGTCGTGCTGGAAAAAAACATTGACGTCGACGTCAACGTCAAATCCGGAGATGGCCAGCCGCTGTTCCGGCTGGCCGGCACGGGCCTGATCACGGCGGTGGTCCAGCTTCCCCAGCGTGACGCTCTGCTCGTCAAGCTGAACAATCCGGCGACCGTGAAATTTGTCGAGTCCGAAGACTCCGGCCCCATTTCCGGCAAAGTCAGTCGTATCGCATATCGTGTCGATCCGGCGACGGCAACGCTCCGCACGGAAATCGCCATTCCGAATGCCGACGGCAGGCTGAAGCCGGGGATGTTCGTGCAGGCGACAATCGTCATCGCAGAAATTCCTGACGTTCTGTGGGTTCCCACATCGGCAGTTGGAAGATTGAATTCTAAAGGAGCCAAAATCGTTTGCGTGCGGGTCGTCAATGGGCGGGCCCTCCGAACGCCCGTGAAAATGGGACGAAATAACGGCAGCCAATTCGAGGTCGTCGAAGGGTTGTCGGAAGGAGAGGTGATCGTCGTCGATTTTCAGAAGGCGCCGCCCGACGGAGAACCGCTGCTCGATCCGATCCTGCTGCCTGCGCCGCCAAAAACGCCTCAGCCGTGATCGAGCGAGGCCTGCTTGAGTTCCGTCAGGCGGCGGTTATAGACGGCGATCACGTCTTTCCGTCGCAGCATGCCCAGCAATTTGCCGGTGTCATTGGTCGCCAGGACCGGCAGTTCATCGAGGTTCAGCTCCGTAAAACGCCGCAGCGCCGTGTTCAGGTCGTCGTCCGGCGCTACGGTGACGAGATGGGTCGTCATAATGTCGCGGGCCAGCGCCAGTTGCCAGATGGCCTCGTCATACAGGTACGAGCGCACGTCGTCGGTCGAGAAGATTCCCACGAGCCGATCGCTGCCGTCCGTCACCGGGAAATAATTCTGCCGCGATTCCGGCAGAAGTTGCAGGATCTCGCGCAGCGGCAGCGCTTCGGGGACCGACTGCCGAGGCGTGAGGGGTACGTCGGAAACCCGAATTCCCTCCAGCAGGTCGATCAAGAAGTCTCCCCGATGGGCCGGCGAATCCAGGCGCGAGGGCACCTGCTGTTCGTACAGCTTCCAGCGCCGGCAAAAAACGAAGCACAGCGTCGAGACCCACATCGTCGGCAGCAGGAGCTTATAGTCGCCCGTCATTTCCGAGACCATGATGATCGTCGAGATCGGGGCATGGCCGCATCCGGCGAAAAATCCCGCCATGCCGACGATCGCGTAAACCTCCGGGCGTGGCACCAGTCCAGGCCAAAATCCGTGAAAGAACGTCCCCACGGCGGCGCCCAGGCAAGCGCCGATGACCATCGACGGACCGAACACGCCCCCCGAGCCTCCTGAGCTGATCGTCAACGAGGTCGTCACGATTTTGATCAGCGCAATCGCCAACAGCAGCGAGACTCCCATTTCATTGCAATTCTCGACCGCTCTTTGAACGGCTCCGTAACCGGTCGACAACACGGCCAAGGCCCGTTCGTCCTTCCCTGTGGCATAATAGAGACCAATCCCGCAGAGCCCGGCCAGGGCAGCGCCGATCATGGGTCGCAGATGACGGACGAGCGGCAATCTTTTGAACGCGCGGTGCGTGCCATAGAAGATTTTGATGTAGCTGATTCCGACGA
>DASYAR010000584.1:0-10308 GCA_036501235.1 Planctomycetaceae bacterium | reverse complement strand
AGAACGGTAAATCCGTCGCGGGGAACGAGTCGCAAAGGTTTTTTCGACATGGAGCCCGTTCTGTGCTTTGTGTGTCTGATTGCCGGGGGACTTCGACAAACCAGACAAAAGCAAACAACGGACCAAACGCAGCGGGGCCCGGCGGGAAACTCTGTGAATTCACAAGTCTTTAATCTGCAACGGCTTGTATCACGAACGGCGCGGCTGCGAAAAATCGCAATTTGTCGGCGTGTGGCAGTCACGCAACAGGACGAGGGTGCGCCGTTGGGTCACGGCGACATTGGCAGGCTGGAAAATCTGCCCTACCCGGCGTGGTCGCACTCGCCGCACTCTGAGCCGCAACCGCCGATTTCAGGCTCGACCCACGACAGCGTGAATTTCAGCTTCGCAGCCGACATGGGGACCGTCCCGGTCGTCGCGCCGTCGGAATACGGGTGCTGCTCGAGAAATTCGGGGACCGCGCGAATGCAGCCCTCCAGCAATTGCAGCTCCCAGGGTTGAACCAGGCGCGTTTCCATCGCCGCTTCCGTGCAGAGAATGAAGGGATGAGCTTCGGGACCTGCCAGCGGCCAATGATACTTTTCGGTCGCGACCAAGTCGTCGATCGGAACTTCGAACGCCTCGCCGTACAGCATCGACAGCGCCGTTCCTCCTAACGCTCCCTCCTCAACCGAGCAGCAACCGCCGCTGATCGACTGGATATCGCACAGCTGGTTGTACAGCGCCAATCCATAAGTCTGCCCCGCCTGCCCCAAGACGATCGCGTACCAGCGGCTCGAACCGAATTCGGCAAGCTGTGGACAATCGATTTGCACGGCCGCGTCGGAAGGAACGCACTGCCACGGCGCCCGCCGAAAAAAGTCTGCCGCCGCCTGATAGAAACTTGCCCCCTGCGGCGAATGAAAATTCTCGACTTCGACGAGCGCCGGCGGTTGCCGCTCGGGACGCATCACTTTTTGCATTTCGTCGAGAATGTAATCGGCTTCATCCAACTGCGGATGATAAATGCAATCGACCCCGATTTCCTGAAGGTGCGATTGGACGGAGTTCCAGATCGGTTCATCGCGCACCTGAATCTCGCTGGGGCGATGCGGCTTGCCGTGCTGGGGTTTGCGCATGGCGCGAGCGAGGCAATCAAACAGCATCTCGGCATCGGGCTCGCGCGTGACCACTTCCTGTCCCAGGATCTTGTGCCCGGAATGATTGACGACCAAGATCGACCAGGGGCGGACCATCCCCTCCCCTTCGCGCAGCCAGGTCGGCAAGCGGCTGACACACGCCTGCCAGATCGTGTCGTAGCTCTGAGGGACTCGCTGCAGTTGAGCCTTGACGGCAGCGGTCGGCCCCACGGCCGATTTCTGGTTCTTGGCGAAAGCCGGATCGACGGCGTGGCGGAGCCACGTGATGGCTCCGGGGGTTTGCTTCCAGGCGTGCGCCAGGTCGCCGACGTACAGCACGGCTTCGCTACGAGTGCCGGGCGAATACGACTCCGGGGCGTGATCGGGAAGCTGGCCGCGCCCCAGCAGGAGGGGCACGACGAACCGGTTGCGGCGCATCGACTGCGCCAGCAGCTTGCGTGTCTCCGGCGAATCTCCGCTGCGGCGAAACGCCCGCAGCAGTTTGGCGAACTGGATGAACGTCGTGGGCTCGTCATAGTTCTCGAGAAACGAGTCGAATGGGGCGTCCATGTTCAGCTCCAGCAAATGGGCCGCTAACGCATATCGAATCCCTTGCTCGTCCGCCGGATTGAGTTGCAAAAGCGCCAACAGGTGCGCGACGGAATCTCGTCGCAGCCCCAGGATCCACAGGCATTCGGCCAGCGCCAGACGCGCTCGCATATAAGGACGCGTTTCGAGCGTGCGCCAGTACTTCCCGACGAGTCCGGTCAGCTTGTCTTTTCCCAGCGCGCGTTCGGCGGCCAGTAAACCCTGCTCGAGCAGAACCAGGGCCTGCCGGCGGTCGGCGACGAAGCGCGACAGCATCGTGTAGGCGTCGGCACAGTCTGTGGACAACTTCAAAGCCTGTTGGGCCAATTCGAATTGCCGTTCGGGATCGGCCGTCGCGATCGCCTTGTCGATCAATTTCTGGGCTCGGTTCAGCGGCAACGAGGAACGACGGGCCATCGGCTGCTGCATCTTGCGGGCTCGAACCTGGGAGACGCCCTTGTTGGCGGGCTTCTTCACTTTCTTGGTCGTTTTTAGCCGCTTGCCGAGGGGGGGGTGCTTTTCCGCAGTCGTCGTCCGCTTCGCCATTCCGCGTGTCCTTTGCATGAAATTCGAGTGCCCAATGCATTGTATGTCCGCCGACAGGGGAGTTGCCAGTTCCGCGGGGGGGTAGAAATCGTCACATTTTGTGAAACTCGCGTTGAATTACCGCCGGGAGCGGTTAACATAAAAGAGGATGGGCCTTTACGTCCTACGTCTGATTTCACGTTGGTGCGCGGCTGTTTTGTTGGCTGTCGCGGCCCAATGGTTCATTGCGCCGCAAAACGCCGAGGCGAAGTGCGGTGACTATGTGCTGATCGCCGGGCACGGCTCGGCCCATGTGACGATGCCTGCGCACCACGATGTCGCCGATGCGAGACAACCGGACGGCACTCCTTTGCCGGCGGCGCCAGATCGGCACTGCCCCTGTTCTGGTCCCTCCTGTTCGAATGGGAATCAGCATCCGCTGGCTCCGCCGACTGCGCCCTTCGAGATGTCAGTGAGGGAATCGGGGGTCATCAATGCCTTGCCTGCGACATCGGTCGCAGGTTCCGAATTGGCTTGGTTCGCCGATGAATCTCGCTCGCCGCGCTTGATCGCTTCCTCTCTCTTCCGCCCGCCGCGCTGGTAGTTCTTAGCGCCAGGCTGGTGATGCCGCCACGTCGAGTTGGTCTCCCTGTTGCGGGCTGCGCGCAGGTTTTTGGGACAATACCGACGATCGTTGCGGCTCAACGGCGAGAACCGAAGCGGCGGGATCATCACGCGATTGATCCTGCCCCGTGGATTGAACTTGCTTAACCTTTTGATTCGCAGTACATCACGGCAATTATTCCGATTCGTTTTCTCATTCGAGGGCCCTGATCATGAAGCGACGTCGTTGCGGATTTACATTGATTGAGCTGTTGGTGGTGATCGCCATCATCGCTGTTCTCGTCGCGCTGCTGTTGCCGGCCGTACAGCAGGCGCGAGAGGCCGCACGCCGCAGCCAGTGCAAAAACAATCTCAAACAGATCGGATTGGCGCTCGCCAACTACGAGAGCTCGTTCACAGTCTATCCGTTCGGGAAAGGGGCCGGCTACGCGTTTCTCGGTGCGCCGGCGTATCCGCGCTGGTCGGTGCAGGCCATGATCCTGCCCTACATGGAACAGCCCGCGCTGTACAACTCGTTGAATTTCAACAACCCGCCCGATACGCCGGGCATGAACGGCGTGTTCCCGACGTTCATGCCTGCGTATCAAAGCCCCGGCGGGGTCAATACGCTCGGCTCGCAAGCGCTGGTCCCGATGTTTTTATGTCCGTCGGACGTCACCCCCAATAGCGCCTGGCAGGGAGAGAACAACTATTGCGGCAACCAAACCACGTGGCTCTGCGACCGCAACATGAATCCGAACCTTCCCACCGACATCAATCCCAGCGAGACCAGCCAGGGAATCTTTTACTTCCTCAGCAAGACGCGAGTGAGCGACGTGTCGGACGGTTTGAGCAACACGGCGTTCTTCAGCGAGAAGATCCGCGGTAACGGCACACCTGATCCGAAGAGTGATCTTTTCGCGATCACGAACCAGACGTCGCTCGCGAGCCTCTATTCGACATGCATCTCGACCGTCGCGGCCACGGCCACGCCGCTCACCAGCGTGTGGGGAGCGAGCTGGGTCATGGGAGAGAATTGCTGCACGCTGTACAACCACGTGTCGACTCCTAATACCGTCTCGTGTGCCGGCATTCCCTTTCCGGGGACAATGACCAATATGGCCATGCAGGTCAGTGCAGGCAGCCGGCATATCGGGTCGGTCAACGTGATGATGGGAGACGGCTCGGTGCGGAGTGCCAGTTCCAGCGTCGATATTAACGTCTGGCGCGCCGTCGGAACTCGTAATGGAGGCGAGGTCGTCGGCGAATTTTAATATTGCAGCGCGTATTGATCGTTATTGTCGGATTAATGCCAACCGGCCTCGTTTATCGTTTAACCCGGCTCCGGGTTAAACAATTCGATTGGCGTCCGGTTCGCGAAGGTGCACTGTTGAATCACGAGAGGCATGATTATGCGCCGCATTTGCCGTAACGCCATGTGTTGGATCGGATGGCTTCTGATCGGCGCCGCAATCTGCCCGGGGTGTGCTCCCGAACAGAAGAAAAATGCGCTGGAGCGATATGTTCCAGCGACCGAACTGGCTCGCCATGCGCTCGAGGCGATGCTGGTCGATTGGAAGGAAGGACTCGAGCCCGGCCCGATCGACCGCCTGGCCGTGGGGGTTTGCGTAGTCGACAAGCAGCGCAAAAAGGGCCAGACGCTTGACGAGTTCGAGATCCTGGGTGAAGCGCCCGCCGATAAGGTGCGCTGCTTCGCCGTCCGCGTCAAACTCAGCGGGCCTGAGGCGGAAGAAAAAGTTCGGTTCGTCGTGATCGGAATCGATCCGCTCTGGGTCTTTCGTCAGGAGGACTTCGAATCGCTGGGTCAGTGGTCTTGCGGCAAACAAGAAGAGCCCGTCCAACCGACAGCCGAGAGCGCCCAGCCTGTCGGCGAAGGGCACGCACAGCATGAGTCGATCACGGAAGGTGCGACTGAGGAATCGACTGAGACATCGGAGTCGTTGCCGGCCGCAGACGATAAGGGGACCAGCGGCGAAGCGACGATTCCACCGACTGCCGAGCTCGACGAGATGACGGGCAAATCGGGCGAGTCCGTGCCCAGGCAAGACGAATGATCACCGACAAGACAAATCCGCCATCCGACGAGGCAGCCGGGCCCGAAACGGCTCCGGTAGAAATCGCCCCGCGGAGCGGGCGTTTGCGGCAAGTCTTGCGCGCCATTCAAGTGCGACTCCGATTCGTCGTCGTCCTGGCGGTCGCATTTCTAGTAGTCGGGTTGTGGGGCAATCTGCAGAACGTCTGGGACACCTGGCGGCATAGGTTCGTCGGATCGCTTTCGAGCCGGCAGTCGGTGTCGATCGACACCGAGTACTTTTGTCCGATGTGTCCGGGGGTCATTTCCGATTGGCCTGCCATCTGCCCGGTGTGCAGCATGGACCTGGTCCGCCGGAAAAAGGGAGAAGGTGTGCTGCTGCCCGAAGGAGTTGTGGCGCGCATGCAATTGTCCCCCTATCGAATTCAGCTCGCCGGGATTGCCACGTCGATTGTCGCCAACCGTCCGCTGGCCCGCGAAATCATCGTGGCCGGCAGGTTGGTCCGCCTGCCGTCGAGCGAGTCGTCAGGCGATCGAACGACTGCGACAACGCGAGCCGGCGATGAACAACAACGACTCGCATTGGAATGCCCTGCCGCAGTGAGCGACTTAGTTTTGCTTGCAGCGGGCCAGCCGGCGCAGGTGACGCTCGATGAAATCGGAGGTGCTGCGGCTTTGGCGGGACGGGTCGAAGACGTTGGCGCCCCTGGCGATGCCGATCAACTCCCGGGCCGGCGCAGCGCCGTTGTGCATATCCGGCTTGACGACGTGGCGCCCTGGGTGCGGCCGGGAATGTACGGCACAGCGCGAGTCGCCGTGCCGCTTTCCGAGACCGAGCCGTTCGCCTCATTGCGGAAGTCTTCCAAACCGGAATCCGCCGACGGATTCGCCGCCGTACCGGAGACGGCCGTCGTCGACACGGGAAACCGTCGCGTGGTGTTTGTCGAGACGATGCCCGGCATGTTCGATGGCGTCGAGGTGACTCTCGGACCGCGGTGCGGCGATTATTACCCGGTGATCAAGGGGCTCGAATCCGGGCAGAAGATCGCCACTGTCGGCGCGTTTCTGATTGATGCAGAGGCGCGGCTGAGTCCCGACCTGGCGGCTGCCTACTTTGGCGCCGCGCGAACGGCCGATCCCACCGCAGGCACGAGCGCAGGGCCGATTGCGGCCCGGGCCAAACCGCCCGCGGCGAAACGCTCGAAAAAACAGGCCGCCGCCAAGCTCTCTGCCGCCGACGAAGAGCTGGTCAAGCAGCAGAAGATCTGCCCCGTAACCGAGGCCGACCTCAATTCCATGGGAGGACCGATTGCGGTCGAAGTTGCCGGTCGGCGTGTTTTCATTTGTTGCCAAGGATGCGAAAAGGCGCTGCAGGCGGACCCGCAAAAATTTCTGGCAAAGTTGAAAAAATAAGAGCCGCGGATGACGGTTTGGAATGCTTGAACGCGTTATTGAAATCTCGATCCGGCATCGAGGGCCGGTCATTCTGGCGGCGTTCGCGCTGGCGCTGGGGGGCGTCTATGCCGTGTTCCAGACGCCGATCGACGCCGTTCCCGATCTCTCGGAAAACCAGGCGATCGTCTTCACTGAATGGCCGGGACACAGCCCGCGCGAGATCGAAGACCAGATCACCTATCCGTTGTCGCGGACATTGCAGAGTCTGGCCGGCATCCGCGCCGTCCGTGGTTCGAGCGATGTGAGCTACTCGATGATCTCTCTGATCTTCACCGACGACGTTGATTTCGCAACCGCCCGCAATCGCGTGCAGGAACGACTCGCCGGGCTGACGGAATCACTGCCGGCCGGGGTCGTGCCGCGGCTGGCTCCCGACGCCATCCCGACGGGCCAGATTTTCTGGTACACGATCGAGGGGCGCGGCTACGATCTCGGCAAGCTGCGCGGAGTTCAAGATTGGTTCGTGAAGCATCAACTCGAATCGGTGGCCGGCGTAGCGGAAGTCGCCAGCGTGGGGGGACAGGTCGCCGAATATCACGTCGATCTCGACCCCTATAAGCTTCGCGACCGTCGTGTGGAATTGCCGACTGTCCTACGCGAGCTGGCCCGCTCGAATGCCGCCGTCGGCGGAAACGTCATCCACAAAGGGAATGCCGAGTACATTGTCCGCGGCGTGGGCTGGCTCGGCAGTGGCACAGACGGCGCTGCCGAGGCCGACCCGCAACGCGTGCTGCATGATCTGGGCAATGTACTCGTCGGTTCTGCCGACGGCCGGGCGGTGCGCCTGGCCGATCTCGGCCGGCTGGCGCTGGGGACGCGTCCCCGGCGGGGCATTCTCGAGAAGGACGGAAACGAAGTCGTGGGCGGGGTCGTCCTGATGCGCTATGGCCAGAATCCCCTGGACGTGACTCGCCGGATTAAGGAGAAAATTCAAGAATTGCAAGTGGGACTGCCGGCCGGTGTGCGGATCGTCACCTGTTACGAGCGCACGCCTCTCATCGAAGGCGCCGTGCGCACAGTGACTGGAACAGTGGTCGAAGCGATGATCACGGCCACTGTGTGCGTCGTGCTCGTGCTGATGCACTTCCGCACTTCGTTTGTGATCGCCGTGACGCTCCCCTTATCGGCCCTGGCGTCGTTCGTCATCATGTGGCTGTTGAGACGCCTGGGCATCGCCGACATCCAGACGAACATCATGTCGCTGGCGGGGATCGCCATCTCGATCGGCGTACTCGTCGATTCGTCGATCGTGATCGCCGAAAACGTCATGCACCACCTGCGGGAAAAGTTCGGCGACGAACCTGTGCGTGGCGACACTCGCACGATCGTGCTGGCGGCATGCCGAACAGTCGGCCGGCCGATTTTTCTGTCGGTCATGATCATGCTCGTGTCGTTCCTGCCGGTGTTCGCCTTGACCGGAATCGACGGCAAGATGTATCGGCCGCTCGCGTTTACCAAGACGTTCGCTCTGCTGTCAGTAGCCATTCTGGCCGTCACGCTGGTGCCGGCCCTGTGCACGATCTTCATTAAAGGGAGGATACGCCGCGAGACCGAAAGCTGGATCGTGCGCAGCGTTGTCGAAGTCTATCGACCCGTGCTCGATTATCTGTTCGATCGGCCGGGAGCCTTGCTTTGGGTTCTGGGGCTGACGCTGATCCTGGGGGCCGCGCCGCTGGGGAATCGCTGGATTCTGCTTCCGACCCTGGCCGTTTCGCTCGTGATGGTCGGCTGGACGCTGAAGACCAATGTCACGCGGACATTGGGAATGACCGGCCTCGTGCTTGCCGCTTTGATCGCCGAGCAGAGCATGGAACCGCTGGCGGCCGAGATGCGGATGCCGCTCGACGAGCAAATGGTGATGGACATGCCGCTCACCGTGCCACGCGCTTCAAGCGTGCAGTCGGGAGACGACCTGAAGGCCCGCGACATGGTGCTGTGCCATTTCCCCGAGGTCGAGATGGTGCTGGGCAAGGCAGGTCGGGCCGAGTCGGCATTCGATCCGGCCCCTCTCGATATGATCGAGACGATGGTCATGTTCCGTTCGCGCGAATACTGGCCGCGACGAAAACTCGTCCCTCGCGACGCGCGCCGTCAGGCCGAGGCAGTCTACGAGGCTTTGGTCCTGGCAAACCTGATCGAGGCAGCAGGGGATTCTGGTTCGCGGCGCGCCCTCGTCGACGCGGCGCTGATGGATGCGACGGCGCGCTACGACGGCCTGATGCGCGAGTTCGCCTACCAGCGTAATCAGGAATTCAGCCGCTCGCTGGGAAGCGAACTTGTCCATTTTCTGGTGGAGCGAAGGACGCAAGCGCTCGCCGGACAAGGCCGGCTGCTGCACCCCTTAAGCGCGGGAGAGCTGGCTCTCGTGACGAGCGCTGCCTCGTCTCACGTGTCCGAACATCTGGGGATGATGCTGGAAACCCACGACGTATTTGAAATTGCCCGGCACACGTCGGCCCATCTGGGTGAACTGGGATTGCTGCGCGAAAGTGCCGAGGGGGCGGAGGAAAGCTCAGGTCTTGTCGACCGCTCGAGCGCCGCATTGGCCCGCTGGCTGGGCGCCGCGCCTCGCTCCCCTGTCCCCGCTCTCGAAGCCGCCGCGCGCACGCACCGCGACAATCTATGGCTCCAGCATGTGCGAAGGCTGAATGAAGAACTTCTGGATCGTGCCGGCCCCACCTTCACCCGCGTCGTCGGCGAGGAATTACTCGAGCGCGCCACCGTCATCGATCCGCGGGTCGTCGAAATTGCCGAGCAAGTCGCCCGCGCTCGTCAGATTCTCCCGCCGGCCGCGCCGACCGACAAAAAACCGGGCGCCCCCGCGGCTGCGGCCGCCGGCCATCACGACCACGAATCGATGTCGCGCCGGGCGGAGGCCGTCATCGACCCGCACCCAGTGCTCGACAAGCTCTATGCCGATCTGTCGAAGAAATTCTCCGGTCAGCTCATGCTCTGGCGCTGTGAGCGGGATGACCTTTCAGGCCGTTATGGAGGCGAGCTCGACACGGCCCTGCTGATGCCCGGCTGGCGCAACGTCTGGACGATGCCCATCCAGAACCGGGTCGATATGCTCAATAGCGGCATCAATACCGAAATCGGAGTTCGCGTGCTCGGGCGGAGTCAGGAAGACGTCGTCCGCGTTTCCGACGACGTTGCTGCAGTGCTGCGCGAGGTGCCCGGCGTCGCCGGAGTGAGCGTCGAGCAGATTCGAGGCAAGGGCTATCTGGAAATCCGCCCCGACCGCGAACAGGCGGCGCGCATTGGCGTCAGCATTGGCGATCTGAACGATCTGGTCGAAACGGCGATCGGCGGGACGGTCGCCACGACGACGGTCGAAGGGCGAGAAAGGCACGCGGTTCGAGTGCGGTACCTGCGCGACTGGAGCTGGGACGAAGAGTCGATCCGCCGGCTGCCCGTTCCTGTTCGCGAGGTCGTCGGCACGAATTCGGAGCTGGCTGCCGCTCTGGCGCCTGTCGGACGCTCGAATGCCGCCGCGCTGCCATTCTTGCCGTTTGGTGAAACCGTTCCTCTGGAAGAAGTGGCGACGGTGCGGATCGTCGAAGGTCCGGCGACGATCAAAAGCCAGAACGGCCTGGTGCGCAACCACGTGCTGGTGAATGTCCGTGGCCGCAGCCAACTGGAAGTGGTCGAATCGGCCCGCCGCGCCGTCGCGGCCGACGTCGAGCTGCCGGAGGGAACCTATCTCGAATGGACAGGGCAATTCGAACACGCCCTGGAGACCGGCCGGACGCTGGCGCTCGTGATCCCACTGGTGATCGTCAGCATTTTTCTGATCCTGTACGTGACCTATCACGACTGGGCCGATGCGTGCCTGATGTTGCTGGCGGTGCCGGGGACGGTGGCCGGAGGACTATTGTTCCAGTGGCTATTCGGTTTCAAGTTTTCGGTCGCGGTGGCGGTCGGTTACATCGCCTGTTTCGGCATGGCGGCCTCGACCGGGATGAT
>DASYAR010000583.1:0-28458 GCA_036501235.1 Planctomycetaceae bacterium | reverse complement strand
GAGAAGGGGGAAAGTAGTGTAGTGAGGAGAAGAAAAAAAGGGGCGAACCGTGCGGCGGGCACTTGTGACGCGCGCTCCTCTGGCGAGTCGCGGTTAAACGGACTGTGCGTTCGTGCGTGCGGGAGTTGAAACCGACGGTATAGGCGCATCGGACGGCCCCCCCTCGATCCCCCGTGGACGGGGGGAGGAACTGAGTGTTCGAGCCTCGTCTTGAAAATGTGCATAGAAAATAACTTCTCTTAAATAGATAAGGGAGTTTAAGAGGGAATTGACATTTACAGGGACGCGATCCTATCATTGCTCCGCGACCTCGGCAATCAACACCGGAAGTTCACCTTGCGAAAGACGATTTCTCCTCGCGACAGGCGAGGCCCCATTGAAGGTCTTAAAACGACAAGGGCGTTGGTTTCGAGGCCGAAATTTCCGCGGCTGAAAGGCCGCGGCCCCATTGAGTGATTCATGGCGTTTTTGGTCGTTGAGGTACACGACGGAAGAAGAAAATGGGTGACAAAGTCCCGACCGAAGGATCCGACCGGATCGTCTCTGCATTGGAGCGCCTTGGGTTCGCCGTCGTGCGCCAGCGCGGAAGCCACATTCGACTCGAAAAACAACTTCACGATCGCATGCTGAAAATCACCGTTCCGGCACACCGTCGCGTCAAGCGCTCGACTCTCAGCCACATTCTCAAACAGGCCGAAGTCTCCCTGTCGGATTTCCTGGACGCACTTTAAATCGCAAACCGACTCTGCATTCCGCGGCCCTGAGTTCTTTGATAGACTTAAAAATGTGGTGGTACATTCTCAACGCGGCCATCCACCGACTTCCTGCGAAACCGCGGCCCCATTGAAGCGTCTTCAACAGCATTTCCATTCGCGTTGCCGCGAACTTGTTTGAAACAATCATCCCATGCGATTGAAAATCGTTTTTGAACGGTCGGACGATGGCGGATTCACCGTGCTCGTCCCCGCGCTCCCGGGCTGCATTTCCGAGGGAGAGACGCTCGACGAGGCGCGGCGGAATATCCGCGAGGCGATCGAGCTGTATCTGGAGCCGGGCGACAAAATCTCGCTCCCGCAGAATGCGGTTGAGGAAGAGATTGTGGTGTGAATTGACGTGGTAGGGGCTCGTTCCCAAGCTCCGCTTGGGAACGCTCGCGGGGAAGCTCCGGTTCCCGAGTTGCGACGAGCCAATGCCTGCCGTGTGTCAACGTGCGAGGGGAGATCGGCATTGCCTATTGGTCTGACGCGAAGCGGAGCTTCGAGGAGAGCGTTCCCAAGCGGAGCTTGGGAACGAGTTGAACTCTCAGGGGACGGCAGGCGAGACGCCTCTACCACAAATTCACCTGCGGCATGTTTTGCGTGGTTGTTTATTTCGGGTGAGGCCGGGATTTGGACTTATGGGTGGCGAGCTTCCGAGGTTTTGGTTGTTTTTGATCGGCAGGCTGGCCGGGCGTTGCATGGCCGGCGGCTGGCTCGGCGGGTTCGACGGCCGCCTGCAGGCGGGACTCCAGCGAGTAAACCTCGGCGAGGGCGGCGATTTCGGCGCGGAGGGCGGTGATCAGGGGCGCGGGCTCCAGGACTTGTGCGTGCCGGCCCCAGGAGAGGAGCCAGGATTTGATTTCGACGAGCGACGTCAGACGGAACTCGGCGATCAGTGAGCCGTCGGACTGAGGCGTCAGAGTCTGGCTGGCGTGCCAGCGTTTTTCCTGCACCGCCCGCGCGACGGCCCCGTGAAAGCGGACGCGAACCAGGGTCGGTTCGCCGTCGCTGCCGCGATAGACGCCTAGCGCTCCAGCCAGAAACTGCTCGGGCAAAAAATCAGGCGGCTTGGGGAAACGGAGCTCACTCGCAAAAGCGCTCTCCATGCGGTCGAGCTTGTACAGCCGGCGCTCGCCGTGGTCCGGCGCGTGGGCCGCCAGATACGCCGCAGAACCGTGATAAATCCAGCCCAACGGATGCACGTCGCGGCTGACCGGTTCGGTCGAGCGTTCGGACTGATACACGAGCTGCACGACACGCCGGTCTTCAATGGCCGTCGTCAATTCGTCGATCAGATTCGCTTTGCCGGTGTAATCGACCTGGCCGGCGCCGGTCACGTGAAAGGCGCGCGACATTTTGTCGAGGTATCGCAACGGCTGCTCGCCGAGCGTCGAGCGGATCTTTCTGAACGCGCGGCTTGCCGAGATGTCGAAATTGGAACCGGCGAGCGGTTTCATGAAGCGCCGACCCAGGTACAGCGACATGGCTTCCATCCAATTGAGCGACAGCGCGGGAAGCGAGTCGAGCGGTTTGAGGGCCCAGTGTTTGCGTCCGTGATCGCCGAGCGATTCTTCGAGAGGGAAGCCGGCCTGGCAGAGCGCGATCAGATCGCGGCGGATGGTTCTTTCGCCGGCATCGAGCTCGCGTGCGAATTCGGCGAGGGCGCCGCCGGCGGGGCGCGACGACAGGGCCGCCAGGAGCTGCCATTGCCGGACTAACGGAGACTTGTCGTTCACGGTGGCCCTCGCAAGTCATCATTCAAGAAGTCGCAGGCTATTGCTACGAGTTACAACACGGATTCAACAGTGGGAATCCAGCATGGATCAGAGGTCTCTTGCAATCGCTGCGCGGGGCTGATTTACTGGGGCGCAATCTTGTCTTTCTGAATTTCACCACGAAATCTCATCAGCAGTCCTGCCAATTGTAGCGGAGCTGGAGCGAGCGGGCATGGCCAGTTGGCGCAAAGGGGGCGAGGGGGGCGAACGGAACCGGCCGGGCGATGGCGGGCGCGGCGAACCTTCGCGGCGGCCGGCGCGGCCCGATCCCGAGGCGCATTCCAAACCTCCGGCCAAGCCCGTCAAATCGAGTTGGCGGAAGCAGAAGACCGCTGCTCCTGTGGCCGCCGGCAGCGGGCCCGGCGGCTCTCGCTACTATCGCCAGACCGGCGGGTTCTTCGGGTTTCTGTTCGGACGGCGCCTCAAGTTGTGGACACTGGCGTGCCTGTTTGCACTGCTCCTGGGAGGCATCGTCTGGTTCCTGCTCAGCGTGCCGTCGCCGGTTCCCATCGTGGCCGTCGCCGTCAGCTCGTATAAAGATCCGCGGATTCCCCACAATCTGACGGCCCTGACCGACCTCGAGCGCCTCAACTCCTACACTCAAGACTTTCGCAAAGTCGACGTGCCGATTGAAAAGACCAAACGCGACGATTTCACGGCGGCGTTCGCGAAGAAGCTCAAGGAAGTCACGCCGGGAGGCAGCGCCTTTTCGCGGAAGTCGGTCATCATCTACATCAGCGCCCACGGCGTCGTGAACGGCGAAGCCAAGCCGTGTCTTTTGCTGGCCGACTCGGACCCGCTCGATGAAACGACCTGGTATCCGGTGACCGACGTGCTGACGGCCATCAAGGCGGAGCCTGGCTTTCGCGACGCGACCAAGCTGCTGGCACTCGATTGTTGCCGGATCCGGTCGGACTGGCGCCTGGGGATTCTCGATAATCGTTTCGGCGAACGGCTGCTGGAGGAGATCCAAAACGCCGAGATCCCCGACCTGGCCGTATTGACATCGGCCAGCCCCGGCGAACAGGCCTGGTCGTCTCCCGAACTGGGCGGAGGGACGGTGTTCGGGCATTTCTTGGCGCTGGGGCTGCACGGAGCCGCAGCCAGGCATGCGGCGGCGAAAGTCGCCGGTTTTGCGAGCATTCTTCCCAAAGAGACGCTGGCGGTGGGCGAGCTGTGCGATTACGTCCGCAATCACGTCAACCGCTGGGTCTCCGCGACGCGCGGGGCCGAGCAGACCCCGCAATTGATTACGCCCAAATCGCAGACTGCGTCGCTGAAAAACTCGGACCTGGCTTGGATCAGCCAGCACGGACCATCGGACGATTCGCCCGCGGGAACCGTGCGCCGGCAGGATGACGCCGAACGGCGTAAAATGCTGGCGCAGCTCAAGACGTTCTGGTCCGAGCATCAGCAGCGGCAGGACTCACCTGCCTGGCGGCTCTACCCTCTGCGCTGGGCCGAGCTCGAGCTGCGCCTGTTGCGATATGAAGAGCTGTACCTCGACGCGGTGTCCGAGAGTGAAGCTCTGGAAACGGCGCGTAATGAAGTCGAGAAAGCGCTCCGGGCGCTCGACGAACGGCTGTCGCCGATCGTGTTTTCCGGCAGCGCACCGCTGGGAAAGAATTATCCCGGAGCGGCCGACGACGCGGGGCCGATCGCGATCGAACCGTGTTTCGACAAGATGCTCGAGCAGCATGTCTATGAATCGGATCGTCAAAAACTCGCCGGACAAATCGGGCAAGCCCGCGAGGTCCGCCGGCAGGTCGAAGACCTCGCCGCGCCGGTCGATCCCCGCGTGCTGTATTGGCTGCGCCCCATGCTGAATTCCGTCGACGAAAATCGGCGGAAAGCCGAAGATCTGTTATTTGTCGGCAATCCGTCATCCCTGGCAGAGGCGGAAGCCCTGTGGAGCAAACTGCTCGGCGGAGCCGATTCGATGGGCGACTTGCCGCAAGCGCGAGCGCAACGAGACGCCGTGGCCGAGGCTGTGCACCGTCGCGACGAGGTCTGGGCCCGACTCTGGTGGCTGGGGCGCTGGCTCTATGACAACCCGGCCCAGAAGCCCGAACAGACGGCGGCCCTCGCCGATTCATTCGATAAACTGGTCGACGCGGCCGACGCCCTCAGCCGCGACTTGGAATCGATCCACGCCGGCGAATCGCCTCCCCTGGCGGAGACGGCGGCGGCGGCTGGCGCGGCTTATGACAAAGTGGCGACGGCCTTCGGCCAGCAGGAGCACGACACGCAGAAGAGCCGCGAAGATGCAGGCCAACTGGAAAACTCGGGGGCATTCGGAGCACTGCACGGCCTGCTCGCCGTACCCCTCGTCAGCGGGGTCGAACGCGATCGACTGCGTGAGCAATACGATCGAATCGTCGGAAAGATCCACGAAGCGGGGCTCGGTCTCGTGAAAGACTGGAGGGCGCGGCGGGAAGGGGGCGATGCGTCTTCCGCCGGCGCGACGGCGCAGCGCGCCCGGCAGGCTGTCGAGCGGCTGCTGGTGATCGAAAGTCCCAGCGGCGATGCGGAAACAGCTCCGGCAGACCGATTGCTGCGTTCGGAAACGGCGATCCGCAAATCGCTCGCGAAGACGTTAGCAACGATCGCAGCCGCGGCTGCGGCCAGCGATCAGGAAATCTCCGCCGATCGGCCGCAGGCGGAGCCAGGTGCAGCCAGCGACGGAGTCTGGCTGAAAGACGACCTGGCGCGTCGCGTCGGACTGAGCGCCGCCGATCTGGAGAGCCGCCGCCGGGCGTGGTTCACGCCGCGGCTGGAATCGAAAGCGGCCTTGGGCGACCGGACGTGGCAGCCGCCGACAAAACATCTGATGCGCTTCGATCGGGCCGCGCTGGCCCTCTGGCACTGCGACCGCACGCTCGACGATTTCTGGGGCCCGCTTCCCGGCGGACCGGACAAGACGCCGTACTTTTCGCGTGCGGCACGCGCATACCTGGCTGCGCTGGCGAGCGATGAAGCGGTCAAGCACGACCCGTACTTCGCCGACCGCCGATCGAAACTCGAAGCCAAGCTCGACATGCGAGAGAAAGCAACGCGGTTGACGACCACCGTGGCGGAGAAAACCGTCGTGTTCGAAGCCCAGGTCGAAGAGCGCAAGCAAACCGTCACGGCGTCCAGCGCCGCGGGCGCTCCGGCGGGGGTGGCGGCGGTATTCCTGGCCGAACCCAATGGGCGCGAGCTCAATCGTTCGCTCTGGCATCAGGACCGCGAACATCCCGACGTCTGGCGGCAGGCAGTTACGCTGTCTGCCGACGCGCCGCGGATTCCGGTCGGAATGACAATCCGCAAGGAGGTGACCGCGGGGGCCCGCGGAGCGCGCAAACTGGCGGCCGGCGCCCTGTTCCGCGGACACGTGTCGAATGACGCCGATTCCGCCGGCTCATTCACGGCCCAGTTGCGTCTCGTTCGCGCCATCGAGCCGCCGGTGGTGGCGGCCGCGCCTCCCGAGATCAGAGTCAAAGGGAGCCGGCACTCGATCACCGAGCTGATCTTCATCGTCGATGCGTCGGGCTCGATGACCGAAAATATCCAAGGCCGCGAGACGAAAGCCGTCGGCGAACAAAAATGGACGCTCGCCAAAAATGCCATTCAGACGATCTTGACCGAGCTGCAGTCGCGCCAGGGAGACTGGGAAGCCAACGACGAAGAGTGGCGGGCCGCGCTGATGGTGTACGGCCATCGCGCCGTGTGGCTCAATCAAATCGGCAATGTGCAGTACAACAAGGCGGCCACGGCGGAAGAGCGCCAGAAATGGGCCGCGGACCAGGTGTTTCCGCACACTGACGTCGAGCTCTTGGTCAACTTGGCCCGTTTCGACGGCGAACTGGCGGGCAAAATCAGCGCGGCGCTCGGCCGGGCCTCGCCGTGGGGGCCCACGCCTCTCTACTACGCGCTGCGCGAGGCCGTCAAGGTCTTCGACAGTGCGCCGCATCCCGGCGGCGACCAGCCGAACCGGCACATTGTTCTGGTCACGGACGGCGTCAACAATCCGATGCCTCCCAAAGGGGGCGTCGAGGTGGTCCCCGGCGCGCTGCAAGCAGTCCTCAAGAATTTCAAGCAGGCGCATCAAAACGCGGCAGTCCGCATCGACGTCGTGTACTTCGGCGCCGTTCTGGAAAACGAACGGGATGCGTTGCAAGGGCTGACGAGTTTCGTCAAAGAAGCCAACGCTCTGGCCGACGGGCGCGGCCAGAGCAAGTCGACAAACATGCATATCGCCGCCAATCCCGAAAACTTGATCTATCACCTGCGGAGCGCCGTCGAAGCGGGCCGCCTCAAATTTCGGGTCGTCCGCGCCGGAACCCAGTCGCCCGAAGTCGAGTACAAACCGGCCAATTCGACCTGGGCCCTCGCCGGCCCGGCGAAACTCCCCGATAAATTCACCGTCCAGATCGACGGAACTCCGGAAGCCGCGCAGGACGTGCGATTGGAAGGAGGCGAGTCGCTCAGACTGGTCTTCAAAAAGGACAAGCTCGAGTTCGAACAGCAGGCCGACGAAAAAGGGCTCCTCAAGCGCATCACGGCCGGCTTGGGACAGCAACGCCTGACGGTGTATCCGTTCGTGCCGGGGCCCGGAGCAGACGACGTGTTGTTCAAATTCGGCGTGCAATACGTCGATCGTTTCCGGTTCACGCCGCGCCCCAGCGATTTCTGGGCCGAGGTCGTGCCGATCCGCCAGGACGCAGACGGCACGGCTCACGCCGACGAAGACGATCCGGCGGTGTTCTACGACCGGTCATTTGTGCCGGCGCAGCGAATGCCGGTGTTACAGTTCAAGTTTCCCAAGTGGCCGGCCGCCGCCAATGCGGCCCGAGTCAGGCTCTGGCTGCAATTTCCCGATGATCGGGGACGCTCTCCCATTGAACCTTTGCGCATCAAATATGCCGACGTCGCCCGTGTGTCTTCCGCGACCGGCCAGGGGCTGATCTTACCCGATTTTCCCGTCTTGCTGCGCGTCTCGGAATCGGCCATTGGCGGCAGCGCCGTGCGAATCACAGTCGCCGAGCAGCAGATCGACGATGGACGGCCACGCGACTGGTCTCGGATCGAATTGTCCGCTCGGGCCGACGCCGTGACGCATCGCTATTTCCTCGGGGAACGGCGGGCCGAGCACGTTTTCGAGTTTCAGGAGGGAAATAAACCCGACATGGCGGAATTGGAGGTGCTGCTCACGCCGGCCGCCACGCTCAAGAACAACGCCGTTCCCATCCCGACCGATGAGGCGGACGTCCGGCTCTTGCCGGTGCAGCGTGCTCCAGTGCAGCCGGGCGGCAATTAACGTGATTTTGGGCCGAATTTCGCAGCCTTCCCCGAACTTTCTGGTGGCTTTCGAAAAAAAATAAAATTCCACGCAACAAATCCGCTTCGGCCGCGACAACTGTACTGTCCGCGGCAGGAAATCAACAAAACCTCAAAACTCCAGTTTTCGGCAACCCTCTTTTAATCAATGGAGAGCATCATGGCAGGATTCATCAAGTTCGACGGGATCGACGGTGACAGCACGGACGATAAGCACTCAGCCTGGTGCGACATCACGTCATATTCCTTGGGCGCCAGTTCACCGGGGCACATGGGCGGTGGCGGTGGCGGCGGGGGGGCGGGGAAAGTGTCCCTGTCGGACCTCGTCGTCACGAAGTACACCGACAAAGCCAGCCCCAAGTTGTTTCAATTCTGCTGCGAAGGCAAACACGTCAAGAAAGTGACGCTCGAAATGACCGCCACCTACGGTGACGCCGGCGTCCTGACGTACCTGAAAATCGAGCTCGAAGATGCGATCATTACGGGTTACAGCATGGCAGGCACCGGAGACCACGGGTCGCAACCTTCGGAGACGGTGACGGTCGGTTTTTCCAAGATCAAGCAGACGTACAGCCCGTACGACGAGAAGGGAAAGAATCCAGGGGATGTGCCGGCCGGTTGGGACACGTTGAAGAACAAGTCGACGTAACGCCCGCGATCTCGTTGAGGTCTGCTTTCCCATTGGCAAGCAGGCAGAACCGGGGCCGCCGCCACATGCGGCCGGCGGTTTCCCGGGACTCTGTTTCCCGGCCTTCTTTCTGCGGGAGTTGCTCTTCGGGACCGAAGCTCATGGGCTTCGGTCCCGATCTTTCGTCCACGTTGCCGCGACGGACCGGCAGCAGTTCTGTCGCCGCTTTTCGACCAGGGTGTTCGATCATGGCCACGGCATTCGATCAAAAAACTCGGCGGCTCAATTTCCAGACTTCCACGCTGCCGGACAGCGAGCTCTTGCTGCAAAATCTTCAGGGGCACGAAGAAATCTCGCGGCTGTTCTGGTTCGATCTCAATCTGTGTTCGCCCACGCTGGACATCACTCACGACAAGCTGATGGGGCAAGGCGTGACGTTTCATGTGAAGTATCACGACGATACGCCCCGAATTTTTCACGGGTACGTCAGCCAGTTTTCCGCGGGCGAGGTCAACGAGTTCAATGCGCCTCCCGATGACGACCGCCCCTGGAGACGCTACTACGTGCGCGTCGTCCCGTGGCTCTGGTTTCTGACGCGGAAATCGAACTGCCGCATCTTCCATCAGAAAGACGTGAAGCAGATCATCAGCCAGGTCTTCCAGGACGCGGGGTTCGGCAGCTCCTTCTTCGACGACAGCAAACTCGAGGGGACTTATCCCCAGCGCGAATACTGCGTCCAATATCGCGAAACGGACTTCAATTTCGTGTCGCGGCTGATGGAAGAAGACGGCATTTTTTATTACTTCAAGCACGAGGACGGAAAACATACTCTGGTGCTGGGGGACAGCCCCCAGGCCTGGTCGTCCAGCCAGGACGTGCGCGTCGACAAGAGCGGAGAAGTCCACACCGTCACCGAGTACGAGACGTTCTCGCAGTGGGAACACACCTACGAATTCCGCTCGGGGGCCTGGGCCCAGACCGATTACAATTTCAAGGCCCCCTCCCGAAACCTCGCGGTCGTCGTTCCCACGCAGTATCAGATCAACGGCGACGCCATCCAAAACCAGCGATTTCAGTTGTTCGACTATCCGGGCTCGCTGCAGATCCATGACGGAACCGACCAGATCGAAGACGGCAAACGGCTCACCACCCTGCGCATGGAAGAGGAAGAGGCCGGTTATGACAGTGTGCGCGCCGCCAGCGAATATCGCTCGCTCGGTCCCGGCGCCAAATTCAAGATCGGTTCCGAGCACAGGTCCTTCGATCTCGAAGAGGAAAAGCAATTCTTCGTCACGGCGGTCCAGCACACGGCGACTGAAACGACGCAGTACCACACGGGAGCATCCGGTCGAGGCGGCCACGAGTACCGCAACGCGCTCACCTGCATGCCCCTCTCGGTGAAGTATCGACCCGCACGCCTCACCCCCAGGCCGATCGTGCACGGCACCCAGACCGCGCGTGTCGTAGGGCCGGCGGGGGAAGAGATTTATTGCGACGAATTCGGCCGCGTGAAGGCCGAATTCTTCTGGGACCGCGACGGGAGCGCTCCCGAGCGGCCGGAAGTTCGTTCCTGCTGGATGCGTGTCGCTAGCAACCTGGCCGGCAAGCAATGGGGCTTCGTCGCCGTCCCGCGCATCGGCCAGGAAGTCGTCGTGGAATTCCTGGAAGGCGATCCCGACCGGCCGCTAATCGTGGGCAGCGTCCATAACGCCGAGCAAAAACTGCACTATTCACTGGCCGAAGGGGCTGATCGCGACAAAAACAAAACCAAGACGTACTTCGTCACCAACAGCTCACCCGGCGGCAAAGGTTACAACGAGCTGATGTTCGACGATAAGGCCGATCACGAGCAGGTTTATCTGCACGCTCAGAAAAACTTGGATGTGAACGTCGGCGGCAATTCGACGGAACAGATCTCTGGTGATTGCCATCAGACCGTGGGCTTCGAAAAAGACGGAAAAAAACAGGGCAGCCTGTACGAGCAGGTCTACAAAGATAAGCACGTGCGCATCCAGGGCGATCAGCAGCAACAGGTCGACGGAAACGTTTTGATGCTGGTGGGCGGCGGCAACGCCTCAAATGGCGGAAACCTGAGCCTCATCGTTTCCAAGAATCGCTTCGAGAAGGTCAAGGGAGACGCCGGCCTCCATGTGGTGGGGAATGTGGCGGAAAAGGTCGACCAGAATCTGTCGCTCCAGGTCGGAGCGAATCAGGTGACCAAAGTCCAGGAAAACTCCGTTCTGGCGGCCGGCCAGACCATCCACATTAAAGCCGGCATGACCTTGGTTCTCGAAGCGGCGACGCAGTTGTCGCTCAAGGTCGGGGGCAACTTCATCGACATCGGCCCGGCCGGCGTCAGCATTTTCGGCACGCTGGTGAACATCAACAGCGGCGGGGCCGCCGGTGCCGGCCCCGGCGGCAGTCCTGATGATCCCCAGGAAGCGCAGCAGGCCGCGCCGACCCAACCCGACGCGGCCCTCGAGGGCTTCACCGGCAGCAAATCGAGTGGTTGATTGCCGAAGAAAGTCCCGCGGCAGACACCGGAGTGCAACTGCTAATTGATTGATTTCCATGTCGCCGTGATGTACGGTGTTCAATACACCGGGCCAGTCACGATTGTTCGAATCCTTTCCGCACCGCGCCTACTCCTCAAGCAGCAACAATGCGCGTCGTTCTGGAAGTCGTCTCGGGGCCGTTCAAGGGACGAAAAACGGTTCTGGGAGTCAACGATAGTCTGTCGGTCGGGCGATCCGACTGGGCGCAGCTCGTCTGTGCCTACGACGAACGCATGTCGCGCGTCCACTTCAAGTTGCGCAGCGACGAGATGGGCTGCTACCTGGTCGATCCTTCCAGCCGCAACGGCACGTTCGTCAACGGCATGCGCATCACCGACTGCATGCTCCGCGACGGTGATCGCATCAACGCCGGCGTCACCGACTTCGTCATCGCCATCGACGGGGATTCCCCGGAAGAGGCGCGTTCGATCACCGGCACGGGGTGGGTGCCGAAGGACGTCGATTCGGTCATCCAAAAATCGACTCAGCAGCGACTGGCTGTTCCCTACACGATCGAACCGTGCGATTCGAATGTGACGTTGTATCGCGGCGAAGTCGCCTCCATCACTCCCGTCAAACTGGCGCTCGTGATGCGGCTCATCTATCCGCTGCATCTCGTCGTCGATCTGAAACGGCTGGGGATCCCGTTGCCCGAAGGGCTGGGTCAGCCGCAGTACGTTTTCGACTGGCTCGACCCGGTGGCGGCCCCGGCGGCCTCGCCCGTGCTGATCTCGCCCCATCCGGACAGCGAGGGCTGGAGGCCGCTGTTGGAGCAGGGGTGGGGGCAGGACGCGGTCGTCTGTCTGTTCTCCAAATTGCCCGCGGCCGATTTGCTCAAACATTGGCGAACGGCATGCCGGGGCCGTTCGGGGGGCAACGTGGCCGTCTATGGTTATTGCTGGCCCGGCGTCTTGGTTCCAGTGCTGATGCATTCCCCCGCGAGTCAGGTGTCGAAATTGATGGCGGGCATCGAAGCCGTCCTGGTCGAGTTTCCCGACCTGGCGGAAACGTGGCAACTGTTCGGCGATCCGCTGCTGGCCCAGACGCTTAACAAATTCGGCTTCACGCCGCCGCTCCCCTCCGGTGTGCCCGATACCAAAACGGTCGAGCCTTCGAAGGCGGGTAAGAATAAATAATGTGTGGTGTGTGGTGTTTAGTGTGTGGTGGAGATCGTTTGACCCGGAGCCGACGGCGGCGGTGTCCGGCTCCGGGTTAATCGATGTTTCCCACCATTGATCCATCGCAACCACTGAACGTCGGACTGAAAATCCTCACGGCGAGACTCATTTTCCAGTCAACTTTTCCCTGTTGCCGGCGAGAATCGTACTGATTGGAAGGCAGCCCAGCCCCGTCACCCTGCGAAATCGACTCAACTCTCATACTTGACCGAAGAAGCGATCATGCCTCCTGCCGCCCGTATCGGCGATATGCACGTCTGCCCGATGGCGACTCCCGGCCTCCCGCCGATTCCGCACGTGGGGGGGCCCGTGTCGATGGGCGCGCCGACCGTGCTGATCGGCGGAATGCCCGCCGCGCGCGTGGGGGACATGGCCATCTGCGTCGGCCCTCCGGATACGATCGCGATGGGTTCGACGACGGTCATGATTTGCAATATGCCCGCCGCCCGCATGGGTGATTCGACCGCCCACGGCGGAACAATCGTCCTGGGGCTTCCAACCGTGATGATCGGGGGCTGAAGACGCGCGGCGCGAGCCCGGCGCCAGGTTGTTGGTCCTCCCGCATGAGCCACATTTCTTTTCGAGGAGCCTGTCATGCGTCCGCAAGACCGCGCCGTCTTTTCGCAAGCGGCCCGCAATTTCCAATTATGGATACTCGTTCGCAGGACGAATCCGGAGTCTTTGAAGTACATTGGCCTGTCGGGCTATGTTCCCAAACCAATCGAATGCAAAGCCAAGACGGCCGATAAGGACTCGAAGCGAGGGCGGCTCGCCGGACTCGTCGCCGACCCGACGCGCTGCCCCGAAGCATTCTCCGCCGCCAAACTGGGGAAGGCCCTGCAGATCTGGAACGGTGAGTTCAGTCAGCACACTCAAGTCGAAAAGCCCGGCTCACGCTGGGCCGTCGTCACCGATCAGTCGGCCAGACACTACGGCGCCGTGACGTGCAATGGAGATTTCATTTACGGCGATTACGACCTGTATGACATTATCGATCCGGACCAGGCGCCCCGGAATCTGGCAGCGGTCGAAGCATTGGGGAGCCAGCCCCACATGCGCGGACCCAACTTTTACAAAGTACAGCAGTTCGTCAACGTGCGGATCGGCGCTCCGGTTGTTCAACACGGCGGCGAAATGCAGTACACCGACCATTCGGATCAATCCATTGACGCCTTCGGTCCCGCTGGCGAAGAATGCACGATTCTGAATCAGTTTTCCGTCCGCGGCTGGTATCAGGAACGCTTCGGCGGCCGCAGACCGGTTGCAGCTCCTCCGCATTAATCCGTCAGCCGTGAACATCACCCAACAGATTTTGAGCATCTGGCCCGCGCCGGGGCGCCTGCGGCTGGCACGGTATCGCCGCCTCTTGCCGCAAATCCTGGGCCTCGAACCGGCGCTGTTGGCGGCTGCGGACGCCGAGCTCACCGAGAGGTCGCTGGCCCTGCGTTACCGCGCCCAGTGCCGCGAGCCTCTGGCTGATCTGCTCGTCGAAACATTCGCCCTCGTGCGCGAAGCGGCCCGCCGCACGATCGGCCTCCGGCATTATGACGTGCAGATCCTGGGCGGCCTGGCCCTCTTCGACGGCGGCATCGCCGAGATGCAGACCGGTGAAGGAAAAACACTGGTCGCCACGCTGCCGCTTGTCTTGCGGGGGCTCGCTCGCAAGGGGACTCTCTTGGCGACAGCCAACGATTATCTCGCCGGCCGCGATGCCGAATGGATGGCGCCTGTCTACAAACTGCTGGGGCTTTCCGTCGGGGTCGTGACCGCCAGAACGCCGCGCGACGAGCGCCGCGAGGCTTATGCCTGCGACGTCACTTACGGCACGGCCCGCGAGTTCGGCTTCGATTTCCTTCGCGATCGACTCGCGCAGCGCGAATCGGCAGGCGGTTCCTTGGCGTGGCTGAACGGTCCTGACGCCGCCGCCGCGGGTGCTGATGATTTGTTGCGGCGTGGCTCCGAACATTGGGCCGCGACCGGCGTCGTCCAGCGGCCCCCGAATTTCATCCTTGTCGACGAGGCCGATAGCCTGCTGATCGACGAGGCGCGCACGCCGCTCATCCTCAGCGGTGGTCCGCCGGAAACGGCGCCCGTCACGGCCGCCGGCTGCCGCTGGGGCGCTTCGATCGCCTCCCAATTCGTTTCCGAACAGCATTTCGAGGCCGACGATCAGCGCCGGCGGCTGGCCCTCACCCCGGCGGGGCGCGAAAAGTTGAGGTCGCTGCCGGTCCCGCGCGAGCTCGACGGGTTGAAGATGTTCGCGCTGTACGAATTCGTCGAACGGGCGCTGCTCGTGAATCGGAGCTTTACGCGGGACAAGCATTACGTCGTCCGCGACGGCGAGGTCGTGATCGTCGACGAATATACCGGCCGCATCAGCGAGGGCCGGCGTTGGCAAGCCGGGATCCACCAGGCGATCGAGGCCCGCGAAGCGGTCCAGATCACGCATGAAACGCAGACGCTGGCCCGCGTCACCGTGCAGGATTTCTTTCTCCGGTTTCCGCACCTGGCCGGGATGACGGGCACGGCTTCCCCCGCCGCGCGCGAGCTGCGCCAGCTCTATCGCCTGCGGGTCGTGCCGATTCCCACGCACCGTCCCTCGCGGCGCGAGCGGCTGCCCGACCGCGTGTTCGCCACGGCGGAAGACAAATGGAGGGCGATCGCCGCCGCAGCCGCCGCCATGCAGGCCGGCGGCCGTCCGGTGTTGATCGGAACGAGGTCGATCCACCTGTCGGAACACCTGTCGCAATTGCTGACCGCGGCCGGCATCGAACATGCCGTGCTCAATGCGCGCGATCCGGCAGGCGAGGCGCAAATCGTAGCCGGCGCCGGCCAGCAGGGCAAAGTCACAGTCGCCACGAACATGGCCGGTCGTGGGACGGACATCATGCTCGGAGACGGAGTCGCCGAACTGGGAGGGCTGTGCGTCATCGGCACGGAAATGCACGACTCGGCCCGCATCGATCGGCAACTGGCCGGGCGCTGCGGCCGCCAGGGCGACCCTGGCTCATTTCAGCAGTTTCTCTCACTGGAGGACGAGCTGCTGCGGACCGCCCTGGGTGAATCGGCCGCCGAGCGGATCGCGCAGAAAGACGCCGCAGCCGTGCGGTCAGACCCCATCGGCATGTCACTGGAAATCGGCCCCCTGTTCGCCCGCGCACAGAAATCGATCGAACAACGGCAACGCCGCGACCGCGTACAGCTCCAGCACTACGAGGCCCGCCGCCAGCGCATGCACCACGAAATGGGCCAGGATCCGTATCTCGATTCACCGGAATGAAAACGGGTTGAACCCGGCATGGCCGATCTTAGATTGATTGCCGAAAAACTGGGGAAGCGTCCCGCGACGTTGGCAACGCCCTGCGCGCGGACCGAAGAATACGTCGACTTGGCTCAGGTTCTGATGCGATATCCAACGGCCGCGATGATTTGCCTCTGGGCGATCTGTTCCGTTGTTGGAATCTTCGCTGTCGCAACTCTGCTGGCGTTCCTGGTCATGGCTTCGATGAGGTGAGCGGATACACCTATGGGTTCACTCCCGACGGAGGTATCATTTGGAGGATGAAAAATAGCACTAAGGCGGACCTGGCCGTGATCCTCCTGGGCGCGATTGGAATCGCGATCGTCGCCTGTGGCAGGGGCATCATGTGGGCCGAAGACTCGGCTCACATTGAGTCCCGCTATGGGACAATGGTCCTGGGGGCAGGCCTTGTCGTCGCGTTGATGGCGATCGCTGCCGCAGTTCAGTGGAAGCTGCTCGAGTGGTTCTTTACAAGCATTCGGTGGATTAATCGCCGCGACGATCCTCGCCACCAACAGCCACCTCCTGACGCTCCTTGAAATACGTTGAAGTTGTTCCCGGCCGACGACCGACTTTGAACGTCAAAATTATAAATCTTCACCGCTATTGGACATTGCCGATTCGTGACGATACTATCCTGGAAATGCCCACCCCCGCGACCATTGATTTCGACTCGCTCCTGGCCCCCATCTCCCCCGAGCAGCCCACCGGATTGAACCTCAAGAACGATCCGGCGGCGGATAATCTCTATCACAAAATCAAACGCGACGCCGACTTGTCGCGGACCTCCGAACGCCTGACACGAGTCGCCGAGCGAAATGAAGACGGCTCGCTGAAAGAGAAGATTGATCCGCCGGCCTGGGCGACGGTCGTCGACCACGCGACTCGGGCCCTGTCGCAGAAATCGAAAGACCTGTGGATTGCCTCGTGGCTGATTGAAGGCCTCGTCCGCGAGCAGGGGTTTGCCGGGCTGCGCGACGGATTTCGCCTGTTCCGCGAATTGAGCGAGCGCTACTGGGACGCGTTGCATCCCTCCCTCGATGAAGACGACGTCGCCGACGGGGAATATACGGCGGTCATCCAGTTCTCGCGTCTGGTGGGGGGTGAGACCGAAGGCACACTCTCGGCCCCGCTGCTGCAGATTCCCATCACCGGCAGCAATAAGCACGGCGAGCTGTCGAGCGCCGATTATTTGCTGGCGGAAGATCTCGAGCTCACGACCGACCCCGATGCGCGTCAAAATCGAATCGATTCGGGAGCGGTGACCCTCGCCCAGTTCGAACAGGCGGCGGCCGACACATCCGCCGCGTTCTTTCAGGCGCTGATCGACGACGTTCAAGGCTGCGTCGACGAATACCGGAAACTCAACGAAGTTCTGGCCGCGAAGTGCGTCGATGCCGAGGGAAATGTTCTGGCGCCGTCGGTTTCAGAGACGGAACGGCTGCTGGATGGCTGCCTGGCGCGGGCCAAATTCGTAGCGCGGAATGTGCTGGCAACAGACGACGCCGAAACCGGGAACGCCGCGGCCCAAGGCGCCGAGGCCGGCGGTGCGGCGGCGTCGGGCAACGTCAAGTCGCGCGAGGCGGCCTTCAAAGAACTTCTGAAGATCGCCGATTTTTTCGCCAGAACCGAGCCCCACTCGCCGGTTTCGTATGCACTCAGACAAGTCGTGGCCTGGGGGCGAATGGCATTGCCGGAGCTGCTCGCGGAATTGATCGAAGAGCAGGGGGTCCGCGAGACGTTATTCAAGCGCACGGGCATTTCCCGGCCGACCGAATGAAGGACCGAATTGCCGACTTGTGTTGCGGCAAAGCTTCCAGTAATTTGCCCAATGCACGGTCGCGACAGTTCCACTGACCCGTTCTTGTCAGACGAGGCGCCAGCATGGCCTTCATTTATAGTCCCGGCGAGCTGCCACATCCGAATTCGCCGGCGACGCGGACGCTCGACCCGACGAAAGTCGACCGCTATGCTGCCTGGATCGGCCAGTGGTTAGGATAGCGGCGAACGGGATATCGGTCCTCGGCGCTCGGACGTTGAGCCTCCTGCCGGAAAGGACGACCGAACACGGTGGAATGTCGTGAGAGCCATTGCTAAAGTGTTGTGCGAGCGAGCATTTCGACCGTGCCGGTCTGGCGAAAATCTATTTTCAATCGGGGAGCTGACTCATGGGTTCTGAAAGCGTCCATCAAAAGCTCACGCGCGTGCGCAAGCCGCGAGTGCACATTACCTACGAGGTCGAAACGGAAGGCGCAGAAGAAGTCAAGGACTTGCCGTTCGTCGTCGGCGTGATGGGAGATTTTTCCGGCGATCCGACCTCCAAGCTCCTGCCTCTCAAGGAACGCAAGTTCGTGGGGATCGACCGCGACAATTTCAACGACGTCATGGCCCGCTCCACGCCTGGCCTGAACTTCCGCGTCGAGAACACGATGACGGGCGACGGCAGCGAAATGCCCGTGCAGCTCAAGTTCAATTCGATGGAAGACTTCGAGCCGGCCAAGGTGGCCCAGCAGATCGACCCGCTGCGGAAGCTGCTGGAAACGCGCGACAAACTGCGCGACCTGCTCACCAAGATCGATCACAGCGACAAGCTCGAAAACATTCTCGAACAGGTGTTGCACGACAAGGCCGATCTCGAAAAACTGACTTCCGAACTGGGCATCAAAACCGACGACAAGCCGGAGGATAAATAGCCATGGCTGCTGAAAAAGCTGAGAGTGCCGGAGCGCAGGCGGAAACGACCACCACCAGCCTGCTCGATCAGGCCATCGGCGCGACGAAGCAGACCCCCCGATCCGAAGCCGAAGACATGATTCGGACGCTCGTCCAGGAGGTCAACAAGGGGACGATTTCGATCGACAAAGATGTGACGCGAACGATCAAATCGGGCATCGCGGCTATCGACGCGGTCGTTTCGAAACAGCTTGCCGCCGTCATGCACAGCCCCAGGTTCCAGAAACTGGAGGGCACCTGGCGGGGCCTGAATTACCTCGTCATGAACAGCGAGACGGGCACGCAGCTCAAGATTCGCGTCATGAACATCAACAAAGACGAGCTCAAGAAAGACCTCGAAAAAGCCGTCGAGTTCGACCAGAGCCAGACGTTCAAAAAGCTCTACGAAAACGAATTCGGCACCCCCGGCGGCCAGCCGTACGGCGCGCTGATCGGCGACTATGAATTCAGCCAACACCCGGAAGACGTGGCGATGCTGGGAAAAATGTCGAACGTGGCGGCCGCCGCGTTTTGCCCGTTCATCACCGCGCCCGCGCCGCAGCTGCTGGGGATGGATTCGTGGACCGATCTTCCCAATCCGCGCGACCTGGCCAAGACGTTCGAGACGGCCCAGTACACGTCGTGGCGGAGTTTCCGCGACAGCGAAGATTCCCGGTTCGTCGTGATGACCATGCCTCGGGTCCTGTCGCGGTTGCCCTATGGCGCTCAAACCAAGGCGGTCGATGAATTTCAATTCGAGGAAGTCGGCCTGGGCAAGAAAGGGGAGTCGATCGAAGTTCCTCACGACCAGTACTGCTGGATGAACGCGGCTTACGTCATGGGCGCCCGCATGACCGACGCATTCGCCAAAACCGGTTTCTGCACCTGCATTCGAGGCGCAGAAAACGGGGGCAAGGTCGAAAACCTGCCGGTGCACGTGTTCCGCAGCAAGGAAGGGGACGACGACATCAAGTGCCCCACCGAAATCCTGATCACCGATCGCCGCGAGAAGGAATTGAGCGATCTCGGCTTCCTGTCGCTGTGCCATTATAAGGATACCGATTACGCCGTCTTCTTCGGGGCGCAAACCGTCCAGAAACCCAAGAAGTACGATCGGCCGGCCGCGACGGCCAACGCGGCGATTTCCGCCCGGTTGCCGTACATCATGGCGACGTCGCGATTCGCGCATTACCTGAAAGTCATCGTTCGCGACAAGATCGGTTCGTTCAAGGAACAAGCCGATATGGAGGCCTTCCTCGACCGCTGGATCCACAATTACGTCACGAGCGACGCCCATCCGTCGGACGACGTCAAGGCCCGGTATCCCCTGGCCGAAGCCAAGGTGGAAGTCAAAGAGATCCCGGGTAAACCGGGCTCGTACAACGCCATTGCCTGGCTTCGTCCATGGCTGCAGCTCGAGGAATTGACGACGTCTCTCCGGCTGGTCGCCAGCCTCCCGAAGAAGGGCTGAGTGTTGGCACGAGAACAGGCTGATCCGCCATGAGTCTCCGAAGCGAGTCTGCGCCGGCGGGATCGGGCGTCGTGGTCGTGACGACCACGACGCCCGATCCGCAGCACGCTCGCGAGCGCCCTGCGGCCGACGATGCGGGCCGTTCCCAGTCGTCGTTCGAGACGCTGCTCGAACAGGGGACCGCTCAAGCCGAGCGTGCCGGATTTCTCGAGCGGTTCCTCAGTTCCCGCGATCCGGCCGAATCGCTGCGGCTGTGGCTGGGCGCAGCGGCCCTGCGCGATCGCGACGGCATTCTGCAGCGGCTGAATCGTGACATTGGCGCGATCGACGAGGTCGTCAATCGCCAGCTCAACGCCGTGCTGCATCATCCGCGGTTTCAAAAGCTCGAAGCGGCCTGGCGCGGATTGCAGACGGTCGTCGAAGCCGCCGACGACGAGCTGGCGAACGCGCGCATTTCGGTGCGGGTCTTGTCCGTCACCTGGCAGGAGCTCGGACGCGATTTCGAGCGCGCCCCCGAATTCGATCAGAGCCGCATCTTCCAGAAAATCTACGAAGACGAATTCGGCACCCCTGGCGGCAAGCCCCTGGGGCTGCTCATCGGCGATTATGAAGTCGGCATCGGCCAGTCGCACGGCACTCCGATTTCGGATACCGAAGTTCTAAAATCTCTGTCGCAGGTGGCGGCCGCCGCCTTCTGTCCGTTCGTGGCCGCCGCCGGTCCGAGCCTGTTGGAGCTCGACCGCTTCGCCGAGCTCGAACGCTCCGCCAACCTCGAAAACACGTTCAGCCAGCCCAAATACATTTCCTGGCGATCGTTCCGCGGTGAACCCGATTCGCGGTTCGTGGGTCTCGTCTTGCCGCACGTGCTGATGCGCACTCCGTATGCCGATGCCGGGGGACGCGTCGACGGTTTTCGATTTGCCGAAGACGTGGCCGGTCTCGATCAAAGTCGGTACTTGTGGGGCAATGCGGCCTACGCGTTTGCCGTGACGGCCATCCGCGCGTTCGGCCAGACCGGCTGGCTTTCAGACATCTGCGGAGTTCGCCGCGGCGAAGACGGCGGGGGGCTCGTCACCCGGTTTGCCAGCGACAGCTTCGGCACCGATCGCCCGGGAGTCGCTCCCAAGTCGCTCACCGAGGTGGTCGTCACCGACACACAGGAAAAAGAACTGGCGGAGCTGGGTTTCATTCCCTTATGCCAATGCCACGACAGCGAGTATGCCGCCTTTTACAGTTCTCGTTCGATTCAGAAACCCGCGCCCTACGACCGACCCGAAGCGACGCGCAATGCGCAGCTCTCGGCGATGCTGAACTACATTCTGTGTGCATCGCAATTCGCCCGTTATTTGAAAGTCATGATCCGCGACAAAGTCGGCACGTCGATCGAAGCCGGCGATCTCGAGGCCTATCTCGATACCTGGCTGCATAAATACGTGACTTCCGACGATGATGCCTCGCTCGAAGTCAAATCGCGGTATCCCCTGCGCGAAGCCAAGGTCGAGGTCCGGGCCGACCCCGGCCGCCCGGGGAACTACCTGGCGACGATTCACCTGCGGCCCCATTTTCAGTTCGACCAGCTCAGTGCGACGCTGAAGTTCGACAAAGTCGAACTGGCCCCCGCCCGAGGAACGTAATCGCAGTCCCAAATTCCCTGCTTTCTCAGGATCATCGAAGCCCCATGACAGCCAAGCAACGATTCGAGGCCGGTCAACTGGCAGAGGCCGTTTCCGCGGCCGTGGATGAAGTCAAGAAACGGCCGATGGATGAATCGTGCCGCTGGTTCCTGTGCGAGCTGTTGTGTTTTACGGGGGACCTCGACCGGGCCGATAAGCAACTCGACCTGATTGCCAGCCAGGATCCGAAGGCCCTGGCCGGAGTCGCTCTGTTCCGGCAGCTCGTGCGGGCGGAGCTCGCCCGGCAAGAAGTCTTCCGCCAGGGACGCGTTCCCGAGTTCCTCGGCGCGCCCGATCCCGTCCTGCGGGCCCATGTCGCAGCGCTCATCGAGTTGCGCTCGGGCAACGAACTGAAAGCCGGCGAACTTTTGTCGCAGGCCCAGGGACACGCCCACCCGGCGCCCGGCGTGTGCGACGGGGCCCCGTTCGACGACGTCCGCGATCTCGACGATTCGTGCGGTCCGTTTCTCGAAGTGCTGACCAGCACGGGCAAATACTACTGGGTCCCCTTTTCGACTATCGAAAGTCTCGAATTCCGCCCGCCCAAGCGGCCGCGCGACCTGGTGTGGCGGCAGACCGATCTTTCCGTCAACGGCGGACCGAACGGCGAGGTCTACATTCCATGTCTCTATGCCGGCACCGCGGCCAGCGCCGACAATCAACTCAAATTGGGGCGCGCCACCGACTGGATCGGCGAGAACCCCGTTCGCGGAGTGGGACAGCGAATGCTGCTCGTGGGCGAGACCGACAAATCGATCCTGGAAATCACCAAAATCGACTTCACCCACAGCCGCAGCATCGCCGAACCCGAACCGCCCCCTGCCGTCACCGCATAAATTTCGTTTAACCGCAATCCCATCGGGATGCGCGTGTCGAGCGCAGCAAACCGATTCGCACCACCGATAATTACAGACCACAGAGAAACAGAGAAGACGAACCGAAATAGGATTTCAGCCACGGATTGAACACAGATAAAAAGACGGAACGCTCAAGACGTCCATGATGACATCGCCTACTGAAGTATATGCGTTCGTGGAGTTGGCAATACGGCGATGCCATGAACACGGATGCGACGACATTGCTCAACAGCTCGATGACGCGATGCACCTTGGAAGTTCAGGCATGGAGATTCTTGGAGCGATCAAAGTCACATTTGTCGCTCAGTTTCGAAGGCTAGAAATGATAGTCGAAAAGACCCCGATTGAAGACGCGATCAGGTACGTAAATAGATCATATGGCTTGGAATGAGGCACATCACTTAAAGTGAAAGTTCCCGTTCCCTTCCGTCTCTCCTCTCTGCGAATACTTTGTCGCTTTTTGTAATTGAATCTGTGTCCCTCGGTGGCCCATTCCCGTCCATCTGTCGTCAATCGTGTTCAGTCCGTGTTTCATCCGTGGCTAAGTGACCATGCCCGAACCGAGTCGCGATCAACTGCTGGTGACCTCCGTGCTCGACCGCCTGCTCGATGACGAGCCGCACGCGAGCCGCGACCTGCCGCGGCACCACAACCGGGTGCTCAGCGACCTGAAAAAGAACGTCTGCCGCGACCTGCAAAACCTGCTCAACACGCGGTCGCGCCGCGGAACCTGGCCGCCGGGCTGCGAAGGTCTCGAAGGCTCGCTCGCGAATTATGGGCTCCCCGATTTCGCCAACGCCCACCCCGACGAATTCCGTAAGCTCATTGAAGAGGTCATCCGCCGTTACGAGCCGCGGTTCAAGGAAGTGCGCGTGAAGCTGCTCGGCGATGCGAGCCAGGCCGGCGGCGCCGATCACACGCTGAAATTCCGCATCGACGCGCTGCTCTACGCGGAGCCGTCGCCCGAGCCGCTGGTCTTCGATTCCGAGCTGGAGCCGGTCAACGGAACGATTGCCGTGAAGGCCGAGGGATCATGAGCGACGAATTGCTCCCGTATTTCGAGCGCGAGCTGCGGTTCTTCCGCTCGACGAGCGCCGGTTTCGCCGCCCGGTACGCCAAGGTGGCCGGCCGTCTGGGCCTGCAAGGCGATCGCCCCGACGATCCGCACGTCGAACGGCTGATCGAGGCGTTCGCGTATCTCAATGCGCGGGTCCGTCACAAACTCGACGACGATTTCCCCGAGATCACCGAATCGTTTCTCGGCATCCTGTATCCGCATTACCTGGCCCCCACGCCGTCCGTCGCCATCGTCGAATTCGCGCTCGACAGTGGGCAGGCCCAGAAACTCGACGGGCAGCTCATCCAGCGCCATGAAACCGTCGAGACGGAACCGATCGACGGATTGCCCATCCGTTTTCGCACCTGTTTCCCCGTGCAGCTCTGGCCGATCAAACTTTCGTCGGCTACCCTCGCGCGCCGGCCGTTTCGCGCCCCAGCAGTGCGGCTGAACCCCGAGCCGCGCGCCGTGTTCAGCATCGTGCTCGAGACCCTGGCGCCGGCAGTCTCGTTTTCGCAATTGCCCATCCGCAAATTGCGGTTTTTTCTGAAGGATGACGCCCCCTTCAATTTCCGCATGTTCGAGTTGCTCATGACGGGGACGTTGGGCATTGCCGTCGCCGGCTCGCACGCCGACGCCGACTGCACCGTGCTCCCGCCGGCCGCCCTGCAAGGCGCCGGTTTTGCCGACGACGAAGGGCTGTTCGACGATCAACCGCGCTCGTTCGTGGGTTACCGCCTGCTCAACGAGTACTTCGCTTTTCCGGAAAAGTTCCTGTTCTTCGACGTCGAGCTCCCTGCGCATGCGCTCCACCGGTTGAAGAACGTCCTGCAATTGCATTTCTATTTGAAGCAGGATCGGCCCGACCTCGAACAGAGCGTCAGCGCCCAATCAATTCGTATCGGCTGTACACCCATCGTCAATCTGTATCGCCAGCCCGCTGAACCGATCCGGCTCACCCAGGCCCGCAGCGAATATCGAGTCGTCCCGGATTCGCGCCGGCCGATGTCCCATGAAGTGTACCGGGTCGAACGGGTCGTCGGCACGTCCTCCGCCGGACGGTCCGTCGAGTTTCAGCCATTTTACGAAATCAAGCACGCCCGCCCCGCCGACCGCAACGCCGCCTACTGGCATGTTTCCCGGCAGCCGGCGGCCGTCAGCAATCGCGATAACGATCAGGGGACCGAGGTCCACCTGTCGCTCGTCGATCTCGATTTTCGTCCCAGCGCCATTCCCGATTGGACGTTGAAAGTCGACACGACCTGCGTCAGCCGCGACCTGCCCGCGCGCCTCAAGGCCAGCGGGCTGCCGAAGCTGAACGCCCTGTCGTCGGCGGCCCTCGCCAGCGTCCGCTGCCTGACGCTGCCCACCTCCACGCGTCGCCCCGACCTGGGGCAGGGCCAGCGCTGGCGCTTGATCTCGCATCTGGCCCTCAATTACCTGTCTCTCGTCGAAGGGCCCGACGGAGCCGACGCGCTTCGCGAGCTGATCGGCCTGTACGACGTCAAGAATGATCCCGGCAGCCGCATGTCGATCGACGGCCTGCTGGGAGTTCACGCCGAGCGCGTCGTGGGACGCGTGGTCGACCGCGTCGACCGCCGCGATTCGACCTTCATCTGTCGCGGGCTCGAAGTCACTCTCGAGCTCGACGAAGACAAGTTCACCGACGGCAGCGCGCTGGTATTTGCCGGCGTCCTGGAACGGTTTCTGGGGCTGTATTGCTCGATCAATTCGTTCGTGAAAACGATTGTCAAAACTAAGCAACGCGAAGGGACCTTCTTCGAATGGCCGAGGCGGGCCGGCAACCAGGCGCTGCTCTAAGCGACCAACTGTTTCGCGAACCCTGGCGGTTCGAATTCTTCCAGGCCGTCAGGCTCTTGGAATGGCTGGCCTGGGAACGCGCCCAGGCCGGCGCCGAGTCTCGCGCGCCGGTCGGCCATGATGAACGCCCGCAGCACGAATGCGTGCGGTTCCGCGTCCCTCCCTCGCGGGGCTTTCCGGCCTCCGAAATCGCTTCGCTCGTCGAAACAACGCCCGACGCGGCCCCCGAGATGGAAGTCAATTTCCTGGGACTGGTCGGGCCTTCGGGCGTCTTGCCGCAGCATTACACCGAGCTGGTGATCCAGCGGCTGCGTCGCTATAAAGATTCGGCGCTGCGTGATTTTCTCGACTTGTTTCACCACCGGGCCGTTTCGCTGTTCTATCGCGCCTGGGAAAAATATCGTTTCCCCGTCGTCTACGAACGCACGGCCCGCTCCCGAGAGCCCGTCAAACGCGAACAGGAGCACCTCGATTTCACCTGGCACCTGCATTGCCTGGTGGGGCAGGGGACGGCCGGCCTGCGCGGACGGCTCGAAATCAACGACGAGGCCTTCCTCTATTATGCGGGACACTTCTCGCACCGGCCGCGTTCGGCGGTTGTCCTGAAAACGATGCTGGCCGATTTCTTCGACATGCCAGTCGAGATCCGTCAGTTTCAGGGTCAATGGCTGTATCTGAGAGCGCCCGACCAGACTCGCATGCCCGCCCCCGGCCTGCCGCTGGGGCTGAACGCCCGGCTGGGCCTCGACACGATCGTCGGCGATCGCGTCTGGAACGTGGAATCGAAATTCCGCGTGCGGCTTGGCCCGCTCGGCTATCGCGAATTCCACGACCTGATGCCCGGCGGCCGCAGCCTGCGCGCTTTGTGCCAGTTCGTCCGCCGCTACGTGGGGCACGAATTCGATTTCGACGTGCAGGTCGTGTTGAAGAAAGAAGAAGTCCCGCAATCACAATTAGGCGCCGCCGACAGCCCCACTCGCCTCGGCTGGAACAGTTGGCTCTGCAGCCGCCCCCCCGACCAAGACGCCCCCGACGCCGTCTTCGCATCCTCAGAGTAGCAGGCACACGCCGTGTGCCGTCGCTTCAACTCATTCCCAAGCTCCGCTTGGAAACGCAGCGTCCGAAGCTCCGCGTCGCGAATTCGCAGCCCGGCCGCAGCGCATCGCATCTCACCCGGATTCCAAATCGGCTGTCGTAATGTGCCGGAAAGCCGAGCTTCCGAGAGTGCGTTCCCAAGCAGCGCTTTGATCGTTTAACCGCAATCCCACCGGGATGCGCGCGTCGCAGTCGATGTGCCCGCGATCAACAATCCGACTTTCGCCAAACTTCCCCCCCTTCGTAAGGCGTCAGGGGGTGAGGTGAGAATATATTCCTGCGCCCCAACCGCAAATCGCACAAGAAGCATCGGGCCATTCATCGTTTCGGGACGTCCGCAGCATTGAGGCAAATTCGAATCGGAATCGTGGATGGCCCCGTTTGCCCCGAAGCGCAATGCTACCGCGTCTTCAATCGGTGTCGCGGTGAATGAGGGAAGAGTGATTCGCCCATTGGGCTGAAGAAGCCATCCTGATGCACTTGAATTATCCCATCGCTGACGCGGGCGAGATGGCCGCAAAGTTGCTCGCATATCCGAGCAAGGCGGCTTGCGCCGAACGTCGCGAGCCCCCTGAGGGACACGGTCTGGCGCGTTTGACGAACTTTCCGGAGTATGTCGTCGCGATGTGGTTCGTCCGGTAAGCCGTTTACATAGTTCTCGATTCCTTCAATATCGAGAAATCCCGCTTCGCCTGGCCGCCAGCGGTGCAGGAGATTAGCCGGAACAGACGCATCGAACATCCGAAACGAGCCAGCATACCAGTGGCCTTCGCGTATCTCGAAATCATGGCCCAGTCCCGGCACCTGGGGCCGGAGCCACTCCAGCATCTCGGTCGGATGAGGGCTGACTTCGATAGCGCCGTGAACCTGATACCACTGTCGGAGTTTCACGCAGGCCCCCTGCCAGATTCACTGAAGAGGTATTCGCCCGCCAAATCGTCAAGAAACACCAGCATGATCCTGCGACGGGCGCGGAGTCGTCGAACTCGACGTGTCAGGTCGCACAGGACCCGCGACCTGCCCGATCATTCTATCAGGTCTTGCGCGTCCGCCAACTCCGAGTCGTCCAGGTGTATGTAGGGCTGGCTTGTCGAGCCGCTATGCCAGCGCCACGCAGAGCTCGGTGCCACATGAGATCGGCATCACCCATTTTTGCACGCTAAAGTGTAGAATGCCGGGATTCGCGGCATCGAACGGCCGTGAACGTGGCCCCTTGGGGATTAACGATCCCACTGCACGCGCTGGGGGCCTCACGTCTCGTCGGTGAAGCGGGACATTCTTCGCAGAGTCTCCGTGCGAATTCTATTTCCGATCGCTTAACCGGTCGTCAACGCGCCAGGTCCTTATAGCGACTTTCAACTATTGGCCTGATTTGAAGATGCTGATACATCGCCTCGTCGGTTTTGTTTGAGGTTGCCGACACGAGCCACCACCGCCTGCCCGCTGTGGTGGCTCATTTTATTTCGGACGGACAGTTCGGTAGGTCAGGCTGTGCCTGACGCGATGTGCGTCCGAATGAAATAACAGCACCCCAGGCCAATATTCTCGCCGTGTCGCCGCTGATCCGTGCTTGCTCCAGTTGCGAATGCCGTGGCCGAAAAATAACGCTCGCGCGCGAAATGCGTGGGCTGGAACCCGTTGAGACCGGTGGAAGGTCGATTGCGTCAGGCACAGCCTGACCTACGGAGAAGGGGCCCGCGATCGGGCTGGAAGTAGCGATACGACGATTTTCATAATTCTTTGTATTTATTTACAATATATCTGTACAGATACGTCATGTGTGTTACAATAAGACTTGCCAGGAGAGTTGTTATGCACACAACCGCAGTGGTATCGGGCGGGAGTCGGACGACTGTGACGCGCCAGCACCGGCTTTCCCCCGCGCGGGGCCACCCGTGAGCTGACGCTCACGGCTCGCCAGCGTCTGTGTTCTCTCTTCCCTCTATCTCTCCATCTCTCTTCCCTTTTCCCTCGTCCCTTTTCCCCACCGCCGCCGGAGGCCTCCCATGCTCGCTCTCGACTTCTCGTACCTCACCCCCACCCGCGTCGATGAAACAGGAATTTTCGAAATCCTCGACGATCGGGGACGGCAGCTCCGGTATGACACGCCCCGCGTCCGGTTCATCAACCCGCCGCCGTTCGAGCCTGTTCCGACGATCGAGTGGCTCTGGACTGATCGGATTCCCCAGGGGCGGGTCACAGTGATCGAAGGGCCGGCCGGGGCAGGGAAGACGTTTCTCACCTCACACCTCACGGCC
>DASYAR010000582.1:0-3157 GCA_036501235.1 Planctomycetaceae bacterium | reverse complement strand
GCGCGCGCGTCTGATTCGACAGTGGCTCGAAGTAGTTCACAGTCAACATCAGCGATGGCCCTGACCGAATGGCCCAAACGCGCTCGTTTTGTTCGTCGTCAAGCTCGTCGGTGCCATCGCTGGGTTTCCAGTTCCGGCGAGGTCAAGCTTGGTGCGGAATACTCTTTGCCGCAACACGTCATATCGTTCACGCTCTGACCCCGCCACACAAGTCGAATTCTTCAAGGGGCTCTGGTTGAGTCATTGGGTTGGTGATGCTTCAAGTAGCTCTGCGCCATCTCGGCGCGGAATCGCAGATTCAGTTCTTGCGTGATCAGATCGAAGTGCGTTTTGCCCGGCACGAGTTCGACGACGGCATCGCTGTTCAATTTGGCCAGTGATTCTTTGAGCAGGCGAGTGGCGCCGTCCAGGTAAAACGTATCGAGCTCCCCCTGGAAGACGTGCAGCTTGCCGGCCAGCCTCGGCCCAAGCCCGCTCCAATTCTGTTCGAGCACCAGTCGGATATCGTATTTCTTCCACTCCTTGGCGACGTCCGTGTTGATGGCCCCCGTCGATCGGTCCCAGGCGCGCAGAGGATTTCCGTCGGCGCCTGGTGGTCCAAAGACGGCTTCAAAACTGTGAAGCTGTCCGCCGTAGCCGAGCACCTCTTCGGTGTGATCGAAATCGTCGTACCACAGGGCGATTTTGTCTCCCATGCGGGCCAACGGCCGGCGATTGCCTGCCATGTTGCGGTACATGTTTTCGCCCGGCCGGTACAAGTTGATCTGCTGGAAGTCGCGGAAATCGACCGGATCAGGCGCGGTGCTCCAAGTTCCGCCAAAGACGTCCGGATAAACCACCTGCAGCCACAAGCTGCTCCACCCGCCGGAGGAATGCCCGGTAAGAAAACGGGCTGTCGGCATCGCGACGGTACGAAAGGCGCGATCGAGCTCCGGAATCAATTCTGCGACCAGGGCCTGTCCCACGGGGCCATTATTGGCCGAGTCGGCGAAGACATGATGCCCCAGAGGACAACTGGGATCGAGAGTCACTCTGAGGAATTCGACGCCGCCGGCGTTCTTTTCGCGAATCGGTTCCGTGAGACGCCGGGAAACGTGCGATCCGCCGAATCCAGGAACTTCGAAAATGACGGGGTAGCGTCTCTCGGGCTGATCATAGTAGCTGGCCGGAAGGAGCACCGATCCGCGGACGACGACGTCTCGCTTGTGAAAGCTGCTCAACAATTGGCTGCGGACGGAAACGAGTTTGAACCAGCGGTTCTCCGGGAACGGCGATTCTGGAACGAGCTTGTCGATCAACAACTCCTGAGGGGAGCCAGGGCCGCTGGTGGACGAAACCTCGGCGGGTGCCGAAAATCCATTCCCCGGACCGCGCCCGACGACGCGCTCGTACGGATTGAACCGCGCCACCGCCTGGACCCGATAACCTGCCAGATCCAACTCGGCGAGGGGCTTGGGATCGGCCAGCACCCGGTTGCCGCTCGAATCGCCGATCATGAGCGGCTCATTCGGCTTCCAGTTCTCGACATCGATGGCCAGCAGAGGCTCGGGATGGAACCAATTGGGGCCGGATCGCGGTTCCTTATTGCCCACCTTGCTGAGGAACAGATAGACGCGGCCCGAATAGGGTTCGGCCCGCACCGTCTCGGGGAACGTGACCCGAAATTCATAATGGCCCGCCTGTGCCGAGGATGCGAGCAGGACCACCAGCGACAGCCAGAGGCACGCAATTCTGTTCCGCATATTTATTTGTCTCGAATACCGTATTAGTGATTGAAGCGGAGAGGCGCTGTGATATTCTACAGCGCCGATTGGGAATAATCCTGTGATCGACCGATTTGTCCGGCCAAGGGCGAGTCGCTCGTGGAAATCAACGGAAGTCGATAATGTCTGCAAACGACAACCCGCCAGACCGAATCATCAAGCTCGAATATCTCGTGGCGCACCTGGAGCACGAGCTGGCGACGATGAGCTCCGTGCTCCTCGAGCAGCAGACAGAGATCGACGCTCTGAAAAGGCAGACGGCGCGTCTCGGAGATCGCGTCGCGCGGCTTGCAGAAGACGAAGAGCAGCGCGATCCCGGCGACGAGCGGCCGCCGCATTACTGACGCGAGTGCACAGGTCGGGTGTGGCGGGGTCAGAGCGTGAACGAAACGGCGCATTGCAGCGTAGCGCGAGTCGCATCACGCTTGGCTTCGCCGGAGCTGGAGACCGAGCGACGGCCCCGGCGAGTTGGACGATGAAGCAAAACGAGAGCGTTTGGGCCATCCGGTCAGGGGCATCGCTGGCGTTGACTGTGAACGACGCTGAAATCATCAACGATTGAGGGCCATGCGCTCGGCGTCCAGATTCTATTCATGCTCTGGCTCTGAAACACGTCCGGAGCATTGAAGAAGAGCGCGAATGGTTACGGCACTCGGCTGCGCCTCGCGGCTAAACGCGGTCGAAATTGCGGGATTTGCTATTTCGGCTTCGAGTAGCGGACGCCGGTCGGCTGGACACGGCGTTTGAAGACTTTATCCCCGGCGGTGACGTACAACGTGTCGAGATTTTTGCCGCCGAAGCAGACGTTCGCCAAGGGGCCAGGGTGCGGCTTGAGGATCGTGCCTCCCAACCGGCCCGTGGGATCGAACATTTGCAGACCCATGCGCGTCGTGACGTACAATCGGCCGACAGCGTCGACTTTCATCCCATCCGAACCCGGTCCGCCTCCCGAGGCAGGCACCTGCAATGGACCGTAGTATCGATCTTTGCTCGTCAGGCTGCCGTCGCGTTCGACGCGAAATGTCCAGAGGATGGGCTCGGTCGATTCCGTAACAACCAGCGTTCCCTGATCGGGCCAGAGAATGACGCCGTTCGGCTTGATGCCTTCGGCGACGATGCGCTTTTCCCGCTGGCGATTGATATACCACACGCGGCCGCCGGGCGGATCGGTAAAGTAAATTCCGCCGTCGCCGGCGACGACCAGATCGTTCGAATTCACGTCGGCGGCGATTGTCTGCACCTTGGCATCTTTGTCGTACGTCACGATTCGCTTGTCGCCGTTGCGGCATCCGTAGAGCAGCCCGTCGGGCCCAAACATCAGCCCATTGGTGCCGGCCGTGTCTTCTGCAAATACAGTGACTTTGTCATCCTGGCCGATTTTGTGAATGCGGTTA
>DASYAR010000581.1:0-3727 GCA_036501235.1 Planctomycetaceae bacterium | reverse complement strand
CAGCCTGACACTCAGCAAATCCAGGGCCAGAATTTTGCGGCGCGCCGCAACCCTCTGGCGGCCTTACACAAAGTCATCCGAGCCGGAAAAGTCGACCACCTGGAATTTTGTAAAAATGGGGGTAACTTCAAGGTCAGAGCGCGAATGGGAGTCTTGCATTGCAGCAGAAAACTTGTCGCAGCAGCAATCCGATTGCCGGAGCAGAAAGCCCAGCGATGGCCCCGACCAGTTGGACAGCGAGAAAAACGAAAGCGTCAGGGCGATCCGGTCAGGGCCATCGCCGACGTGACTGTGAACTTCGTTGAAACGAGCGTCGGCGGATACTTGTGCACTCGACGTCCAACGTCATTCATGCTCTGACCCTGCCACACTTCCGGATTATGTCTGTCAGGCCGATTTCCCCGTGCTTGGACACACAAACGAACTGGCATTCCCGCGAACGAATCGGGATAATGCCGTGTCCAGTGATCTGGGACATTTTTGGCAATTGAACAGAAAGTCGAGACATCGTGGCGCAAGAGCAAGTCGTGCTCGCCTACAGCGGCGGGCTGGATACGTCGGTCATTCTGGGCTGGCTGATGGACGAAGGATATGACGTCCATGCCATTTACGTCGATCTCGGGCAACCGTGCGAAGACCGCGAAGCGATCCTCAAGAAAGCCCGCGACATCGGGGCCAAATCATCGAAAATCGTCGATGTCCGCGAAGAGCTGTGCCGCGATTTTGCATTCCCGGTGCTGCAATGGCAGGCGAAATATGAAGGGAACTACCTGCTCGGCACGTCGATCGCCCGCCCGCTGATTTCGAAGGTTTGCCTGCAGGCGGCGCGCGAAGTGGGGGCCACGGCTTACGCGCACGGCGCCACCGGCAAGGGAAATGACCAGTGCCGCTTTCAGTTGGCCGCAGAGGCGCTAGACCCCAACGTGCGCATTATCGCCCCGTGGCGGATCGAACGGTTTCGAAAGGCGTTTCCCGGCCGAACCGAGATGATTGCCTACTGTGACGCGCGCCGGATTCCGGTCAAGGCGTCGGTGTCGAAACCGTATAGTTCAGACGAAAACTGCCTGCATATCAGTTATGAGGCCGGCAAGCTCGAAGATCCCGCCGTCTGCGGCGTCGATATCGTCGAGTTCGGGATGACCGTTGCTCCGCAACGAGCGCCCGACAAAGTTGAATCGGTGAAAATCGGGTTCGAGGCGGGCATTCCCGTGCGAGTGAACGGCAAGGCCCTTTCGCCCCTCGGCATCGTCACCGAGCTGAACATGATCGCCGGACGCAACGGGGTCGGCCAGATTGACATGATCGAGAACCGGTTCGTGGGGATGAAGAGCCGGGGCGTGTACGAAGCGCCGGGGATGACGACGCTCTACGCGGCCCATCGCACGCTGGAACAGCTGACGCTCGATCGCGACCTGGTCCACCTGCGCGACCGGCTGTCGCCGGAAGTGGCCGAGATGGTCTATTACGGCTTCTGGTACGCGGCCAAGATGGACGCTCTCCTGGCCTTTATCCGCCAATCGCAACAACCGGTGACGGGTGACGTGACGCTGGGCCTCTACAAAGGCAATATCATCGTCGAGAGCCGGACGAGCCCGAACAGCCTGTACGACGAGGCAATCGCAACGATGGAAGGGGGCGGCTCGTACAACCAGACTGACGCCGAGGGCTTCTTGCGGATCATGAGCCTCCCCGGTCGCGTGCAGTCTCGCGTGACTCCCCGGTCTTACTGAACTCACGGGCTTACTGGCAGGATTTCTTGTGGCAGGACGCACTCTGGCGATCGGCGACATCCACGGCTGCGATGTTGCCTTTCTGGCGCTATTAAGGGCCCTCGGGATTACCTCCGGCGACACGGTGGTCGTGCTTGGGGACGCGGTCGATCGTGGTCCGGGGTCGCGGCAAGTCATCGACCGGCTGTTGCGACTCCAGGATGAATGCCGGCTGGTGTTCATTCTGGGTAATCACGAAGAGATGATGCTCGAAGGGCTCGAAGATGAAAGGGTGGCGAAAGGCTGGTTGCAATATGGGGGCGCATCCACGCTGCTGTCGTACGGCGGCGACCCGCGCAGCATTCCCCCTGAGCATCTCGATTTTCTGCGGTCGGGATTGAACTACTGGGAGACCGACAGCGACTTGTTCCTCCATGCCAACGTCGATCCGACGCTTCCCCTCGAAGGGCAGGAGATCGAGGTGCTCAGGTGGACGCATCTCACCGGCTTCGAATCGCCGCATCCTTCGGGCAAGCGAATCATCTGCGGACATACGCCGCAGAGGTCCGGTGTGCCGCTCGTGATTCCGGGCTGGACGTGCATCGACACGTTCGTCTGCGGCGGCGGATGGCTGACGTGCCTGGACGTGGAAACGAACGATTACTGCCAGGCCAACCTCGTCGGCCAGTTGCGATTCGGACGGATCGAGACGGACCAGGAACCAGAGTGAAGAGAATTCCCATGGCCGCGCATCGCGAATTGGGACATCCGCGTGACGAAATCATGCAGACGATGGAGCGGATCTATCGCTATCGCATGACGACCACGTCGGGAGGGAATCTGTCGATTCGCGACGACGGCGGCGATATTTGGATCTCGCCGGCGCGTGTGGACAAGGGGAGCCTGACCCGCAACGACGTCGTCTGCGTGAAGTGCGACGGTTCCGTGGAAGGCCTGCATCGCCCCTCGTCGGAGATCCCGTTCCATCAGGCGATTTATGCCGCTCGCGACGATATTCGTGCCATCGTGCACGCACATCCCGTGGCGCTCGTGGCTTTCAGCATTTGCCGCCAGACGCCCGATACGCGCCTGTTCCATCAGGCCCACTTCGTCTGCGGGCAACCTGGTTTTGCTCCGTACGCCCTTCCCGGCAGCGAACAGTTGGGACGTAACATAGCCGAGGCGTTTCGAGCCGGGTCGAACTGCGTGATCCTCGAAAATCACGGCGTGGTCATCGGCGGACGGTCGCTGTCGCATGCGTATCAGCGCTTCGAAGCGCTGGAGTTCGCCGGCAAGACCATCATCAAGGCCCGCCATTTGGGTGATGTGCGGTGCCTGTCTCTACAGCAGCTCGAACAGGCGCACAACCGGATCGTCGACCTCGCGCCCTTCGCACCGCCGACGGCTTCCGTCACCGAGAAAGAGCTCCGGCGGCAGCTCAACCTGTTCATCCGCCGCGGCTGCCGGCAGCGACTGTTGATCAGCACGGAAGGGAGCTTCTCGGCCCGGCTCAATGACGATTCCTTTCTGATCACACCGTCGCAACGCGATCGCGAGACACTCGAGATTGCCGATCTGGTCCTCGTGCGTGGCGACACTTGCGAAACGGGCAAACAGCCGAGTCGTGCGGCGCTGGCCCATCGGGCGATTTATCGTCGCCATCCACGAGTGCAGGCGATCGTGTTTGCACATCCCGTGAATGCGACGGCGTTCAGCGTCACCGATTCGATTTTCGATGCACGGACAATTCCCGAGAGCTACATCTTTCTGCGGGACGTGCAGCGCGTGCCATACGGAGTTCAATACCAGAGCGACGGACGCATCGCCGACTTCGTGTCGCCCGAATCGCCGGCGGCGATCCTCGAGAACGACGGCATTCTGGTCACGGGGACGAGCGTCCTGGATGCGTTCGACCGTCTGGAGGTTCTCGAATCGACGGCCGAGGCGGTGATCAACGCCCGCGCGCTGGGGGTCGTGGCGGCCATGCCGGAGGGAGCGATCGAGGAATTGAAGAAGGC
>DASYAR010000580.1:0-4781 GCA_036501235.1 Planctomycetaceae bacterium | reverse complement strand
ATTGTGAGTCACTTCGCCGTTGTGCCTACTCGCAAGATCTTGGCGTTTGGCGACGGCACTCGGCTGCGCCTCGCGGCTAAACAGGCGAGTACCGGCGCGAAGTGGTCGCCGGATAAATCCCAGGCGCAGGCAATCGAGCACGAGCCAGCCGACGAACCGCACCGGCCGCGAGCTGAAAAATCGCGTTTCTCCCATCCCGTCGATCGTATAGAAGAATACCGGCGTCAGCACGACGCCGAATAAAGTCACCCCCAACATACCGCTGAATACGGCCGTCCCCAGCGCCTGCCGCATTTCCGCCCCAGCCCCATGCGAAACGATGAGGGGCACGACGCCCAGAATGAAGGCCAGCGACGTCATCACGATGGGCCGCAGCCGCAACTGGCACGCTTCGAGCGTCGCCTCGCGCCGCGGCTTGCCTCCTTGCCGCTGCTGCCGCGCGAACTCGACGATTAAGATCGCATTCTTGCTGGCCAGCCCCACCAGCACCACGAATCCGACTTTCGTGAAGATGTTCATATCCATGTGCGCCGCGTCGACTCCCGTCAGCGCACTCAACAGGCACATCGGCACGAGCAGAATCACCGCCAGCGGCAGCGACCAGCTTTCGTACTGGGCCGCCAGCATCAGAAACACCATCCCGACGGCGTAGAAGAACATCTCCATCGCGGTGTCCCCCGCGATGTTCTCGAGATACGACATGTCGGTCCATTCGAAAGCCATCGAACGGGGCAATTCCCGCGTGGCGAGCTTGGCCATGATTTCGTTCACCTGTCCCGAACTGACCCCCGGCGCCGCCGCGCCGTTGATCGACGCGGCCGGGTACATGTTGTAACGGCTGAGGATCAGTGGGCCGTTCACCTCGCGCTGGCCTGCCAGCGACCCCATCGGAACCATCACGCCGCGCGAATTGCGGACCTTCAATTGCGGCAGGTCTTCGGGCTGGCGGCGAAACTCGGGCTCGGCCTGAACCACCACCTGCCACGTCCGGCCAAACAGGTTGAAGTCGTTGCAATACAGTGACCCTTCGTAGACGCCCAGCGTTTCCGCGAAGTCGAGCATATTCACGCCGCGCATCATGCACGCGCCGGGATCCGGATCGACGTGCAACTGCGGGACGTTCGCCCGAAAAACAGCGAACAGCCCCAACAGACCCGGAGTCTGGCTTCCCTGACGAACCAGATTGTCGAGCTGTTTCTGCAGCGCCGCCGGACCGGCGTCTCCCCGGTCTTCGATCATCAGCGCGAAGCCCCCCGCGCGGCCGGCGCCGCGCACCGGAGGCGGTCCGAATACGGCCACGCTGGCATCCGGAATCTGGGCGGCGAACTGCTGCCGCAGCTTGTTGGCAATCGAATCGCTCGAGCGATCGGGATCGCGTCGTTCCGAATAGTCTTTCAGCCCGATGAACAGCGATCCGAAATTCGAACCGGCCGCGCTCAACACGAACGATTGCCCGCCGATGCCGGCCACGTGCCGCACCCCCGGAATTGGACCGGCGATGGCTTCGATCTTGCGCATCACGGCGTCCGTCCGGTCGAGCGAGGCCGAATCCGGGAGTTGCACGTTGACCATCAGGAATCCCATGTCCTGAGACGGAATGAAGCCGCGCGGAATGCGGTTGAATTCCCACCATGTGACTCCTACCAGTCCGCCGTAGACCAGGAGCACGACGGCGCTCACGCGCAAGAAGCCTCGCACTAGCCCCACGTAGCCCTTCGTCGCACGCGTAAAAGCCGCGTTGAAGCGCCTGAAAATCCCGCCGAGAAGCGCATTCAGGGGATTGCCCAGGAACCAGCAGAGAACAGCGCAGAGGACGGTGGTCGCGAAGAGGCAAGCCCAGGGACCGCCGAGCGCGGGAGGGAAGCGGGTTTCCATGAGCGGGGCGATGTATTTGAACCCCAGGTAGCCGCCGACGAGGGGGAACGCGAGCCGCGGGAGCGAGGGTTCCGTGTGTTTCTCACGAGGCCTGAGCAGCAGCGCCGTGAGCGCCGGGCTCAAGCTCAGCGAGTTGAACGCCGAGATCATCGTCGATACGGCGATCGTCAGCGCGAACTGCCGGAAGAAATGTCCCGTGATGCCGCTGATGAACGCGCACGGCACGAACACCGCGCTCAGCACCAGCCCCACAGCGATCACCGGTCCTGAGACTTGATCCATCGCAGCGATCGTCGCGGCCCGCGGCGCCATCCCGTTTTCGATATGATGCTCGACCGCCTCCACCACGACGATCGCGTCGTCGACCACGATTCCGATCGCCAGCACCAGGCCGAACAGCGTCAGATTGTTGAGGCTGAATCCGATCAGCGCCATCGCGGCAAAAGTCCCCACGATGGCCACGGGGACGGCCACCAGGGGAATCAGGGCCGAGCGCCAGTTCTGCAGAAACAGGAGCACGACGACCGCCACGAGCACGATCGCGTCTCCCAGCGTCTTCACCACTTCGCGGATCGATTCACGGGTATACGGCGTCGTGTCGAAGCCGATGTCGTAGCTCACCCCTTCTGGGAATGACGGCTTCAGCTCCTCCATCTTGCTCATCACGCGCTCGCGCAGATCGAGAGCATTGGCATCCGGAGACTGAAAAATCGCCAGAAACACCGTGTCGCGGCCGTCAAGTCGCACGCGGATATTTTCGTTCTTGGCCCCCAGCACGACGCGGCCGATATCTTTGATCCGCACGAGCCTCCCTTCGGCCCCGGTTTTGACGATGATGTTTTCGAACTGCTCGACGTCGGTCAGCCGCCCGAGCGTGCTGAGGGTGATCTGCGAAAGCTGCTGATCGTGAATCGGCTCCTGTCCGATCGCGCCAGTCGCGACTTGTGTATTCTGTTCGCGGACGGCCCGCACCACGTCCCCGGCCGAGAGGCCCCGGCTGGCCAGTTTGGCCGGGTCGATCCAGATCCGCATGCTGTAGTCGCGCTGCCCGAACAGAAACACGTCACCGACGCCGTGAATGCGGGCCAGCTCGTCTTTCACCTGCATCAGGGCGAAATTGCTCAAGAAGAGCTGGTCGTACCGCCCGTCGGGCGAGCTGATCGCCAGTCCCATCAGAATGTCGGGTGACCGCTTGAGCGTCGCCACGCCGGTGGCCCGAATCACCTCCGGCAACAGCGGCAGCGCCAGGTTGACCCGGTTCTGCACCAGCACCTGCGCCATGTCGAGGTTGATTCCCTGCTGAAACGTCACCGTCAGGTTGTAGCTGCCGTCGTTGGCGCACTGCGACGACATGTACATGATCCCCTCGACGCCGTTCACCTGCTGCTCGATCGGCGCGGCGACCGAGTCGGCCACTTCCTTCGCGCTGGCTCCGGGATAGTTGCACGATACCTGGACCGTCGGCGGCGTGATCGAAGGAAACTGCGCCAACGGCAAAGAAAAGACCGCCACCCCTCCCGCCAGCGTGATCACGATTGAGCACACCGCCGCGAAAATCGGCCGATCAATAAAAAACCGTGACAGCATTCAGCACACGTCAGTCTGCGCCGGCAAGTCGGGGGCGGGCGCCGATTCGAAGAGAATTGGTCGCCCCGGATTGAGTCGAAGTGGTCAAAGAGGTCGAAGAGTCAAATTCAATTCGTTATGAGAAATTCGTCATTCGTCATTCTTCTTCTCACTGCTCCCCACTTCCTGTCCCGGCGGGCCGGGGAGCTGGGGCATGGGAACTGTTTCCGCTTTCACTTCAATCCCCGGTCTGACGCGCTGCAGGCCGTTGACGACCACCTTGTCCCCAGTCGTCAGCCCGTCGCTCACGACGCGCAGGCCTTTGTGCAATCGCCCCACTTTAATTCGCCGATACTCGGCTTTGCCGTCTTCGCCGATGACGTATACGTATTTTTGTCCCTGGTCGGTCCCCAGCGCTTCTTCCGTCACCAGGATCGCCTGGTGGGGCACACCAAACGGCAATCGAATCCGCACGAACAATCCCGAAGGGAGCGCGTTGTCGGGATTGTTGAAAGTGCCCCGCAACCGCCATGTGCCGGTGTCGGCGTCCACGCGGTTCTCGGCGAAATTGATGACGCCTTGCCGCGGAAAGCCTTCTTCATCCGCCAGCCCCATCAGTACCGGTAGCCCTGAGTCGAGCGACCACTCGATCTTGTGCTCGCGAATCAGCCGCTTGAACTGCAGCATCGTCCGCTCGTCGAGGTCGAAATAGGCATATACCGGATCGAGCGAAACGATTGACGTGACTGACGTGTCGTCGGCCTTCACGAGGTTGCCGGGACTGATCGACCGCCGGCTGATCCTGCCGCTAAGAGGAGCCCGGACGCGGGTGAAGCTGAGGTTCAGTTTCGCCAGATCCCGCGCCGCTTCGTTGACCTTGAGGGCCCCCTGGGCCTCGGTCCGATCTCCCGAGATGCGGGCGATTTCCTCTTTGCTCATTGCCCCTTTGGCCTGCAGCGCCTGCGCCCGCTCGTAGTCGCCGTTGAGACGCGTGAGCCGCCCTTCGGTCTGCGTCACGGCCCCTTCCGCACGGGCCAATTCGGCTTCGTAGGAGCGGCGATCGATCTCGAAGAGCAGGTCTCCCTGCTTCACGTCAGACCCTTCCTGAAAGTAGACCTGTTCCAGATATCCGGTGACCCGAGCCCGGATCTCCACCGAGTTCACCGCTTCGATCCGTCCGGGGAAATCGACGTAGTCGGTCACCTCGCCCGTGATCGGCAGGCTGACCTGCACCTCCGGCGGCGGAAACTTCGGCGGCCCGGGCGGAGGCCCGCCCGCCCCACAACCGGCGAGCACTGCCGTGGCAATGAGAATCATCGCCACGACGGAGACGCGTCGAT
>DASYAR010000579.1:0-11651 GCA_036501235.1 Planctomycetaceae bacterium | reverse complement strand
GTGGGTCGCGTCACGCCGGGAAGAACGGGAAGAAACAGTCGGCTCTTATGCCGGACGATCGTGGGATGAACTGTGCCGGTTGCGCGGCGTCGGCGCGAAAAAACTCCGCACACTCGTCGAGATTTTCGCCGCGGCCGCCGGGCGGTGACGGTGGACGTGTGAAACTCGGTCCGGGATGGTTATTTCCAGACGGTATGCTGGTCCCAGCCTTGCGGCATCCCCATGTAAGTCAGCGCCTGAATCGTGTTCGGCGGTTTGTACAACAAAACGTGACCAGGAGCAATTCGGCGATTCACGGGAGCGGATCGAGGCGAGATTCTGCTGGTGCCAAATCGATCACGAATCTACCAGATTTCGCGATAACACGACATGCTGGCTCGTGAGTGGGAGTCGGTACGACAACCAGCTGTCAGCCTCCTTCACATGCCGGGTCAACCGGCAAGGGTCGTTTTGCGATGCGTGCCGGGCACGCCGCGAGAGGGGAAGCGAAGTACCCGGCCCGGTCGGTCAGGTCCGCTTGAGGCGGAAATCAGATTGCGTGGCTAAGGAGGCTGTTTCAAAACCGCGCCCGTGACGGTTCACATCGAATCTGACCCTCGGATTTCGCTCGTTTCGGGGCCTTCCCGCTGGTCCAGACCCCGCCACCCGGTTGCATTCAATTTGCTTTGAAACAGTTTTCAGTCAAGCGACGCGGAGCGTCCGGACGCGCGTTCCCACGCAGAGCGTGGGAACGAGACGGGTGGACGAGACGGGTGGGAACGAGAGGGGCGCGCGAGAGCCCGCGGCGCTGAAAGGTCGCTACGCAAAACCACGTGTCCAATCAAGGGGCCGGTTCGCAAATCCAGCAAAGAAAGGAGCAAATTTCTGCTGCTGATTCATCAACGGATGTTACTTTGTCGGTATTTCTATTTTTCAATAATAATTTAATTGACAAATCGAAACGGCGTGGCCACAATGGAAATCAGGAACTCCACTGCTCCCGCCCCGTCTCACCAAACGTAAACAGCGTTTCACCGCGGATGAAAAGGATGAACGCGGATGGGCTGGTTGACCTCGTTCGTATTGATCCGCGCGGATCCACGTCATCCGCGGTTCGATTCTTTCTGATCATTTCTCTCATCAAAGTCCGGGTGCCTCTGCCCGGCGCATGTTTGTGGCAGGTCGGTTAAGCAAATCTACAGGAACGCACCCGAGGGACTGACGTCCCTGGCTCACCTGAGGTGCGCGTATTGAACCCGTGCGCGGCTGTTCTTTGAATTGATCTTCCGTTGCCAAACGCCCCCTCACCCCCAACCCCTCTCCCGCGGGGGGGAGAGGGGAGTAACGGAGTTCGGCACGCTCCGTCCCATTCTGCACATCTCACTCCGAACGCCCCACTCCTCTCTCGCCTCACTCGCTCCTCACACCACATTTCCTCACGACTCAAACCTCACCTCGTCACTCACGTCTCACGTCTCATTCCTCAATGGGTACCCTCATGCGCAGCTTACCGTACGTTTTGACTTCGGCTGTTTCTTCCCCATCACAGGAGGCTGGCGATTCAGGCGGTCCGCCGGACAAAACACCGGCGACGGGGCTTGTCGAGTTTCGGGCCGAGCTGGCCGGCGGCGCCGTTCGGATCGATACGCCCCTGTATGAGGAATTCGGGCAGGTGGACGAGGTGCAGTGGCTGTGGCCCGATCGACTGCCGCGGGGGATGGTCACGCTGATCGAAGGGGCCGAGGGTACGGGCAAGTCGTTTGTGGCGCTCGATTTGGCGGCGCGTGTCAGCCGCGGGATGGATTGGCCCGATTCGTCGCAGACGAATCGGGCGGGCGCAGGGCGGGCTGTGCCCACCGGTCTCGCCGACGCTGGCAGCGTCGGCCACGGCGCCGTGGACGATGCTGCCAGCCTCGGCGTGTGTCGTCCGGCGGCCTCAACATCGGAAGGTTCGCCGAACTGCTTGCCGAACAGCAGTTTGACGGGTGGCTTGACACCCACCTTGCGAGAGGGCGTTCCAGGCATTGTCGGCTCTGGAGAGCGTGACCACGGGCGGGACGTGCTGGTGATTGGCCGGCAGGATGAATCCGGGGCGGCGTCGCGGCGACTGGCTGCGCTGGGGGCAGATCTGTCACGAATTCGCCGGCTTAAGGAATTCAGCACGTTCGATCCGGAACAGAACCGGCAGGGAGAACGCCCGGCGGCGTTTCCTTACGACCTGTCGGCGATCGAACACGAGCTGCAGCGCGGCTCGTTGGGGTTGGTGGTAATCGACTCGCTGGCTGACTTTTGCGCGCAGCCGGCGCATGTCGCCGAGACGCTCCGCCGGCTCAACCTGCTGGCCGAAGAATTTCAAGTGGCGATCGTGGTGACGCTGCCGGCGAATTGCCGGTTCGACGGCCAGGGAAAACTGCGCGTCACGTCGCGCTGGCGGACAGACGGTGCGCGGTGCGTGTGGTGCGTCGTCGCCGATCCCGAGGATTCCGCCCGGCGGTTATTCATCCCCCGGCGAACGAACTTCTGTGACGAGCCGGACGGTCTCGAGTTTCGAATACAACGCGGGCGCGTCGTGTGGGATGGCCGCTCGGCCATCGATCCGACCGATCCGCTGGGGCAGCACGCCGCCATCCGTGCCTGCCTGGGAGAAATCCTGCGCGACGGGTTCCGGCCGGCCGAGGTGGTGTATCGGCTGGGAGGCCAGTGCGGGTTCAATCCGAAGCAATTGCGGGCCGCCGCGAAACGCCTGGGGATTGAAAGCCTCAAGTCGGAAGGGTTTGGAGAAGACGGAGGCTGGGTATGGTGGACGGCAGAGCAACTGCAGCGCGCGTACGGCCACTTGCGCGAGCGAGAATTGCGTAACGTGCGGGCCGAGGTGGTGGATTCGTCATCTGAAACCCGGCCGGAGGAACCACGGCTCCCGGTTGATCCCAGGCGGGACGCCCCGTCGATTGATGACGTCAAAGCCCGGGTCGAACAGTTGCCGGCGTCGATCGCGGCGGGCCTGGCGTACGATCCGGAGACGGCGACGTGCCGGCCGGTGCTGCGGCGGATGAGCGACCTGCCGGCTTATCAGACAGATTCCGTCGAGGCGCCGGCGGGGTCGGGAACGACTCGGGAAAGCAGGCTGCCGGGGAACGCGAAAAACGAGGAATCATTGGAAAAAATGGGCGAATCTCGTCAACAACCGCAGACGCGATTGCCCCGCGACCGCTATGCCCGCCGGCAGGAACGGAAACGTCGGTTGCAGGAGCAACACCAGGGCGGGTGAAAGACGAAGAAATCCAACCGCAGAGATCACAGAGATCACGGAGAAAGACAGGAGCCGAGAAAGGACTTAAACACAACCGACGGACAGCACGAAAAATGAGGAATCTTTGAGAAAACACGGGGAATTCGACGAGTCGCACCGGCGGCCGGCCGTGCGCATGACAGGTTCAATTTCGGCAGAGCGCGAATCATGTCGGATCTTGTCGCTGCAGCGACCCGGCCGGCCTGGCGGGACGGCTGGGCCACCCGGCAAAGGAAATGACGGGCAGGTTGGAAACATGCCTCAGGGGGGCGTAACATTAAGCGGGTGTTGAAAAAGGGGACAGTCCCTCCCGGCAATGTCGATTCTGCTACGGAGAATTCACGCATGGGAAAGGGACAGTCCCCTTTTTCAACAGGCTGCTGACTCGCAAGACGCAGCAATCCGGGCGCAGAGAACTCGCTTCCATGATCTATCTCGACAACAACGCGACCACGCAGCCGCTTCCTGAAGTCGTCGAGGTGATGGCGCGGCACTGGCGCGACAGTTTTGCCAATCCAGGGAGCCGGCATGCGCCGGGTCGCCGGGCGCGACAGGTGCTCGAAGCGGCGCGCGATTCAATCGCGTCGATTCTGGGGGCCGAGCCGGACGAAGTCATTTTCACGAGCGGCGGGACCGAGTCGAATAACATGGCGGTGCTCGGTTTCACCGCCGGCCCGCCAGGCGCGATCGGGCTGACGGCGGGCGAACATCCCGCCGTGCTGGAGACATGCCGGTTTCTGGAAGGCAAAGGCTGGGCGTTGCAGTTTCTGCCGGTGGATGGGGAAGGGCTGCTGGCAGATCTCCCCCCCTTAGCAAGGGGGGGTCAGGGGGGGTCGGAGGGAGTGGGGAATGCGGATTCGAAACTGGTGACGGTGATTCTGGCACACAATGAGACGGGGGTGATTCAGGACTTGGTGCCGCTGGCGAGCGCCTGTCGGGAACACGGGGCGTTGCTGCACATCGACGCCGTGCAGGCGGTGGGGAAGATTCCGGTGAACTTTCACGGGCTGGGTGCGGCGTCGCTGGCGCTGGGGGCTCACAAGTTTTATGGGCCGCGGGGCGTCGGGGCGCTGCTGTTGCGTCGCGGACTGAAGCTGGCGCCATCAGCGTTCGGCGGGCACCAGGAAGCGGGGCGGCGGCCAGGAACTGAAGTTGTTCCATTGATCGCCGGAATGGCCCGCGCTCTCGAGCTGTTCGCCGCCAATCGCGGGCAGCGCATCAGCCACACCCGCGCCATGCGCGACCTGCTCGAACAGCGGCTGGCGGATTTGTGTCCGCCGGTCGTGCTCAACGGCTCGCGCGAGCGGCGTCTCCCCAACACGCTGAATCTGGCCTTTCCCGGCGCCGATGGCGAGGCGCTGCTCGTGGCGCTCGATCTGGAAGGGGTCGCCTGTTCGCTGGGCAGCACCTGCGCCAGCGGCTCGGCTGAGCCGTCCCCCGTGCTGCTGGCGATGAACAGGCCCCGGGAAGTCTGGCATTCGTCGGTGCGGTTCAGCGTGGGCATCGACACGACGCGCGAAGAAATCGAGCAGGCGGCGCAGATCATCGCGAAGATCGTGGCTCGACTGCGAGTATAATTCTGAACATGCCGCGACTCGACAAACCTGCATTATCTTCGACCCTCGTTTCGTTCCTGGTGCTCCCTGAGAACCGGTTCGCATTCGAGGCGGTCTCGGCGATTGGCGAAGCGGCACTTGGCGACGAACGGCCGCGGCCGATTTTTCTGTACGGCCCCTCAGGCGTGGGCAAAACTCATTTGGCGCGTCACGCCGTGCGGTCGTTTCTGGCCCGCCGGCCCGATGCGCGGGTCGAGCACATCACAGCCGCGGAGTTTGCGGCGGAGTTTGCCGAGGCCTCTTCGCGCAAGACGATTCCGCTGTTTCAGGCGGCCACCCGCGAGTTCCATCTGTTCGTCATCGAAGATATTCAGGCGCTGGAACGCCGCGAACAGACGCAGATCCAGCTTTTGCTGCTGTGCGACGAGTTGTCGGCGGCCGGCGGTCAGATCGTGTGGACCAGCCGCAATGCGCCGGGCGAGATGCCCCAGTTCTCGCGAAAGCTGGTGACGCGGTTTCGAGCGGGGGTCACCGCTCAACTTCGTCCGCCGGGGGTGAACAGCCGTGTGAAGCTGCTCCAGCACTTCGGCCAGTCGCGGCAGATTCGCATGCCGGACGATGCGGCCCGGCTGCTGGCAACCGAGTTGCCTGTCTCGCCGCGCGAATTGTGGGCCTTGCTGACGCAATTGGAAGCGATCGCCCGCGAGCAGAGAAAGCCGCTCGATTCCGATCTGGTACGGAAGTTCCTGCGGCAGGAAGTGACCCCTCCCAAGCCCCGGCTGGAGGATGTGTGCCTGGCCGTCGCCAGGCAATTCGGCATCAGCAGCACGCAGTTGCGGTCTCGCAAGCAGACGCGGGGGGTTGTTTTTCCGCGGCAATGCGCGATGCTCGCCGCCCGCCAGTTAACGGGGCGCAGCCTGGAACAGATCGGCAAATATTTCGGCGGTCGGGACCACAGCACGGTGATTTACGCCTGCCGCCGGTTGACGAAACTTTTGCCGCTCGAAGCCGAGCTGCGGCTGAATCTGTCGCAAATCGAAGCGGTGCTGGGTGTTCCGGAAGGATCGGTGTCAGCCGAATTGCGGGAGGGAGATGGGGCATCGATCGTTTAACCGCGACCCGGAGGGGATTGTTGAAAACCGCGGGGCGCATGACTCGCTCTAGATAAAGTCGACGACCAGCGTGCCGACTGGCTCTCGCAAGCGTGGTTTTCAACGATCACCGGAGGGGAGCGCGTGTCTCGCAATCGACACGCGCTCCCCTCCGGGTCGCGGTTAAACGATCTGGTGGCGTGTTGTGCAAAAGCTGTTGGAAGTCTGGAGGGCGCCGGGGAGGGGTGTCGGGAGACTCGAAACGGTGGCTGAATCTTCGACACGTTTGGCGGATCGCGACACCTTCAGCCACTGCGAAATTCCGGGTTTCTGACACGGCATGCACAATGCGGGCGGGGCATTGAATGAGCGTAACTTTTTACCTATCATACGGATTCAATTTTTGCCGCCGGACAAGTCACAATCAGCGACGGCACTGATACTACTACTGCTGATTATAAATCTTCTACAGCCTCAAACAGATCACCGAGGCGGAGGCTCGTGCCTATGAAACTTTCGTGTTCGCGGGGAGCGTTGGCCGCGGCCTTCCAGACCGTCAGCGGCGTCGTGCCGACCCGCAGTCCCAAACCCATCTTACAGAACGTCAAACTCGAAGTCTCGACTGCCGGGGCCGTGCTGATCGGCACCGATCAGGAAGTCGGGATTCGCTACCGGCTGTCGGAAGCGCATGTGGAAGTACCAGGCGACGTGCTGCTCCCCACCAGTCGCGTGCTGGCGATTCTGCGGGAAATGCAGGGAGACGGCGTCTCGATCGAAACCACCGATTCGGGGACGCTGATCCGCGGTGAACGGGCGAAGTACACGTTGGGGGCCGAGAATCCGGCTGAATTTCCGAATGTCGCCGAGTTCGATGAGCAGAATTCAGTCACCATCTCGGCCAGCGTGTTGAAGCAGATGATCCATCGGACGGTGTTTGCGACCGATACCGAGAGCACGCGTTACGCGCTGGGGGGCGTGCTGGTCGAGATCAAAGGGGAATCGATCGTGATGGCGGCGACCGACACGCGCCGGCTGGCGGTCATGCGGGGGCAATGTGCCGCCTCAGGTGCAGCGGCCGGCGAAAACGCCGTACCGGTTGTACCGTCCAAGGCACTGTCGCTGATCGAACGCACGCTGACGGATGCCGATGAGTCGGTGAGCGTGGCGATTCGCAACAACGACGTGCTGGTCAAAACGGCCAACGCCACGATTTACAGCCGGCTCGTGGAAGGACGATTTCCCCGGTATCAGGACGTCATTCCCGCCAACAGCCAGATCAGCATCGAGATGGTCGTGGGGCCGTTCTATTCGGCGGTGCGGCAGGCCCAGATCGTCACCAGTGAAGAAAGTCGCGGCGTCGATTTCGAGTTTGCCGCGGGACTGATGACACTGTCGAGCCGCGCGGCTGAGATCGGCGAGTCGAAGGTCGAGCTGCCGATCAGTTACGACGGTGCGCCGCTGGTCATCACGTTCGACCCGCGTTACGTCGCCGAGTTTCTGCGAGTGCTCGAACTGGAGCAGCCGATTCGTCTGGAGTTGACTGATTCCGAGAGTGCCGCCGTGTTCCGCACGGATGACGGATACACCTACATCGTTATGCCTTTGTCGAGGGATCGGTAAACCTATGGCCTCCGCGCGGGGCGGCGCCGGCGCCCGTGGTTCGGGACGCGAGGGATTCGGACGGGGACCACAGCGTCTGTCGCTGGTTTTGAACGAGCTGATTGCCCTGCGCGGCTATGCGCGACCGCGCGGCGACGCCCAGTTGCAGGCAGCCTGGCGAGACGCCGCCGGTCAGACGATCGCGCGGCAGACCAGGGCCATCGCCATTCGCCGCGGTGTGCTGCACGTCTCGGTCGCCCATGCACCGCTGCTCTCGGAGCTGGCCGGGTATTTCCGCCAGACGTTGCTCGAAAAACTGACGGAGCTCCACGCTCACCTGAAAGTCCGCGACCTGAAATTCAAACTCGATAGCAGCATAAAGTCATAAGAAGGTTAATTTTCGACGGCAGGCTGAAGCCTGTACTCCAACGAGCTCGATAGCAGCATTAAGTTATGAATTCTCCAGAAGACAATGTGCCGGACGACACAACACCGGAAGCCCAGTCCCCGATTCCGAATGACTCGGTTCCACATGACTCGACTGCCCCTGTCAACGAAACACCTGCCGAGTACGGCGCCGATCAGATCGAGGCCCTCAAAGGCCTGGAGGGGATCCGCATGCGGCCGGCGATGTACATCGGGGGAACCGATACGCGCGGCCTGCACCACCTGGTGTTCGAAGTCGTCGATAATTGCATTGATGAATTCGTCGCCGGTTATGGGACGCTGATCACCGTCAATCTGAATCTCGACGGATCGCTGACGTGCAACGACGACGGCCGCGGCATTCCCGTGGGCCCCATGCCCGAGATGGACAACAAACCCGCCATGGAAGTCGTGCTGACGTCGCTGCACGCCGGGGGTAAGTTCGACCGCGAAGGGGGCTATCGCAAAGGGACGGGCGGCCTGCACGGCGTGGGTATCAAGGCCGTGAACGCGCTCAGTGAATGGCTTGTCGTGGAGAGCCGCCGCGAGGCGCACGTGTGGCGGATGGAATTCGCGCGCGGCGAAGTCACCAGCAACCTGGCGCGGCTGGGGAGCACGCAGTCGACCGGCACGCGGATGACGTTCAAGCCCGACACCAAGATCTTCGACGACGTCCACTTCAATTTCGACGTCCTGCATCGCCGGTTGCAGGAACTGGCGTTCCTCAATAAAGGGGTCAGGATCCGCCTGGTCGACGAGCGCACGGGCCAGAAAGACGAGTTCTGCTATCAGGGGGGACTCGACGAATTCGTGGTGTGGCTGAATCGCACGGAAACAGCTCTGTTTCCCGAAGTGATCCGCGCCACGGGCAGCGACCAGGGGATTTCGGTCGACGTGGCGCTGCAATACAACGACGGCTACAACGAAAATGTGCGTTGTTTCGCCAACAACATTCCCAACCCCGACGGCGGAACACACCTGTCAGGTTTCCGCAGCGGGATGACGCGCACGCTCAACTCGTACGGCAAAAAGGCCGGCCTGTTCAAGGACGTCGAGCCGGCCGGCGACGATTTCCGCGAAGGGCTCACGGCGGTTGTGGCGATCAATGTTCCCTTTCCGCAGTTCCAGTCGCAGAACAAAACGAAGCTGCTCAACAACGAAGTCGAAGGGGTCGTTTCCAGCGTCGTGTACGAGGTGCTGACGAAGTACTTCGAAGAGCATCCCCAGACGGCCAAGCGGGTCTGTCAAAAGGCCATGACAGCTGCCGAGGCCCGCGAGGCGGCCCGCAAGAGCCGCGAGATGGTCCGCCGCAAAGGGGCCCTCACTTCTTCGGGCCTTCCCGAAAAGCTGCGCGATTGCCGGACGCACGATCTCGAATCCAGCGAGCTGTTTCTGGTCGAAGGCGATTCGGCCGGCGGGTCGGCCGATACCGGCCGCGACTCGAACACCCAGGCCATTCTGCCGCTGCGCGGCAAGATCCTGAACGTCGAAAAGGCACAGCTCGTCAAGGTGCTCGACAATGAAGAAATCGCCGCCATTTTCAAAGCGGTGGGAGTGGCGCCAGGGGCCGAATTCGAAGACGCCGGCAAACGTCGGTACGGCAAGATCATTCTGATGACCGATGCCGACGTTGACGGCAGCCACATCCGCACGCTGCTGCTGACGTTCTTGTTCCGGCATCTGCGCCCGCTGATCGAAAAGGAATGCATTTACGTCGCCCAGCCGCCGCTGTATCGGGTCATCCAGCGCAAGCAGACGCGCTACGTGCAGACGGCTGAAGAGATGACCCGCGAGCTGATCGAGCTGGGCCTGGCCGGGACGTCGCTGCGATTCAAGGACGGCACCGTCATGGAAGGCGAGTCGCTGCGGATCATCATCACGCAGCTCACCGAGATCGAAGAACCGCTGATCACGCTCGAACGCCGCGGCATCGACCTGCGGTACCTGGCGGCGAAGCACCTCACCGCCAAGGGCCTGCTCCCCAAGTTTCGCATCTTTCTGGGGCGCGATCAGCATTGGTTTGCCGAGCGGGCCGACCTGGATCGTTTCATCGCCGAAGAAGAAGGCCGGCGCGGCCATGAGCTGCGCGTCGTCGACGAAACGCCCTCGGCTGCTACGTCTGCACCAGCGACTACAAGCGAAGAGGCGCCGTCCGACGGCGCTGCTGCGCCAGGCGGCGTGCAGAACGGTCACGAAGCGATGCTGCAGGTGATCGACCTGCACGAAACACGGACGATCAACCGGGTGCTCGAAAAGCTGTTCGGCTACGGCATCAAGTTCCAGGACCTGCTCTCGGCGGGGACGAAGGATGGCCTGGCGATTCGTCCCTTCATCGTCGTCAGTGATGGAGAAGAATTCCCCGTTTCAAGCCTGCGCGATTTGCTCGGCCAGGTGCGCAAGCTGGGAGAACAGGGCCTCAAGCTCACGCGCTTCAAGGGCCTCGGAGAAATGAATTCGGACGAGCTCGGTGAGACGGCCATGGATCCCAAGAGCCGGACATTGCTGAGAGTGACCATGCGAGATGCCGCCGCGGCCGACGAAATCTTTCGCGTGCTGATGGGGGACCACGTCGAACCCCGCCGCGAGTTCATCGAGAAGCACGCTCTGGACGTAAAAGAGCTGGACGTCTGATGTTGGTCTTTGCTGTGTAACGCCTCCGGCGTTCGGATCAGCTGGGTGCCGTCAACCTTTGTCCGCCAGAAGCGTGTGGGACGCGTTTTCACGGTCTCTGGTGTGCGCATTTGTTATCATTTCTCCATGGCCACACGCCGTGATTTTCTGTCGGGAAAGGGTGTTCTCGAAGGCGAGGCAGGGTCTCCAAACGCAGAGGAGCCGCTGCTCGCGCTGGGGGATACGGTTCGCCTGTCCGCCCCGGCGATGGCGTCGGATTTCGAAGTGATCCTCAACCCGGGAGCCGGGTCGCGACTCGAAACGGCCTCGGCGGCGCTGGAACTGGTTAATCAACTGGAAGATCAACTGTCGGTCTACCGGCCGCATACGGAATTGTCGTTGCTGAATGTGCGGGCCGCCGCCGAGCCGGTGGCGGTGGAGCGACGGCTGTTCGATCTGTTGAAGCGCGCCGTGCAGTTTTCCAGCGAGACGGAAGGGGCGTTCGACCCGACGTCGGGCCCGCTCGTGTCGCTCTGGAGGAATTGCAAGAAAGAGAAGCGCGTGCCGTTAGATCAGGAGATCGAGGCGGCCCTGGCCCGGATCGGATGCCGGCACGTCGTTTTCGACGATGACGCGATGACAATCCACTACATCCAGCCGGGGATTTCGCTCAACCTGAATGCGATGGGCAAAGGGTATGCCCTCGACCGGGCGGCCGAAATGTTGTGCCCGGCTGTCGATGACTGGCTGATGCACGGCGGTTACAGCAGCATTCTGGCGCACGGCGTGCATGCCGGCTGCGACGGGTGGCCGGTCGGAATTCGCCATCCTCTGTTTCCCAATCGGCAACTGGCGACCGTCCTGCTCAAAGGTCGGGCCATGTCGACCAGCGGCTCGGCGGTGCAGTTTTTTCGCTATCAGGGAAAGCGGTATGGGCATCTCATCGACCCGCGCACCGGATGGCCTGTCGACACGATGTTGTCGGTGACCGTGCTGGCGCCGGACGCGGCCCAGGCCGAGGCGCTGTCGACCGCTTTTTTTGTGCTCGGGGTCGAAAAGGCCCAGGAGTATTGCCATAATCATGTAGACGTGGCGGCGCTG
>DASYAR010000578.1:0-3580 GCA_036501235.1 Planctomycetaceae bacterium | reverse complement strand
TTCAGCGACCAGGAGATGATCCGGTACAGCATGCTGAGGAGCAGGGCAACAAGAGTTCATGGGGCTGCGAGGCACTCGCCACGGGAACGATCGACTGACGGTTTCGCCTTACTGTTTGGCCTTACTGTTTGGCAGCGGCCGTCTGTCCACGGCCCAATTCGGATTTGAGAACGTAACTTCCCAGGGAGACGACGAATTCGTCGGCCGCAATGCCGCTGACGATTTCGGTGTATTTGTCGTGCGTCGCACCGGGAACCACGGTTCGCAGCGCAAAGCTGCAGCCATCGGGCAGCGGCACAAACACCATGTGGCGCTCGCCGTCCCACTGGATCGCACTGTGGGGCACGACGACCGTCGAGCGATTTTCGCGGACCCGAATTCGTGCCGTTCCGAAGGTGTTGGCGCGCAGCAACCGCTGCCCGTCTCCTGTACCGGTCGGAGAGGGGACGATCGGGTTGCCCGCAATGGCACGAACCTGCACCGTTCGTGTCTTCTCATCGACTTCCGTTCCGATCCACGAGACGGTGCTCTCGAGTTCACCCGCGGCGCCGTCCGGCAGAAACCGAACTCGCTGGCCGAGCTCCAGACGCACGGCCTCTGCCTTCTTGACGTCGAGCTTGAGCCACATGTGGCTGACGTCGGCGATGACGAATTGCTGGTTTGCCGTCTGCACGACTTCTCCCGTGACGATTTCGCTGTTAATCAGCACGCCGTCGAAGGGCGCCACGATCGGCAGCAGATTGGCGGTTGCCACCGCCGGCTCCAGCTCGGCCACGATATGCGGCGGAAGCCCGAGAAACTGGATCCGCTGCATCAACTGCTCGTCGGGCAGATCGATCGCGAAATCGTGCGGCAACGGCAATCCGAGATTGATCAGCGTCTGGCGCGCGTTGAACCGGCGAATTCGCGACTCGCGCACGTCCCCGCGCGCGTCGCGCAGCGTGCGCGCCGGCACCGCGCTGCTGATCTGTTCGAGATGCTTCAGGTTCTGGGTCTTGACGTCATAGTCCACGGCGGCTTCCAGGAACTTGGCCTTGGCATTGCCGACCTCGATCGAATCGAGAATCGCCAGAATCTCGCCCTTATGGGCCTGATCGCCCACGTGCTTTTCCACTCGCCAGGCGATTCCCGGCACCCGCGAAGACAGTTGCGCAACGCGAGTTTCGTCGTAGCCCACGACGCCGTTGGCCTCGACGTATTCGTCGAGCTGCTGGACGTGGGCCGGGTCGACGCGAATACCGGCCTGCTTCACGGCCGCGGCCGACTGAAAGCGAACAATCTGCAAGTCTGCGGCCTGACCGGCGGCAAAACGATCAGACGATGACTGCTCCCTCTCTGCAGTTTCGGCCGATTGATCGAAGGCCTGCGATCGACGGCCGGCATCTCCCGCCGCCGGCTTCGCGACTTCGCCGTGACGGCGGATTTGCCAGTGATTGCGATGCCCCCAGATTCCCAATCCGATCAGCAGCGCCAAGACCAGCAGGTTTCCAATTTGCTGGACGCGGGAATGCAAGGGGACTCCTTTACGCGCCTGGCTCTCCTGGCCCGGCCGAAACGCAGGCATCGTTTCGGCAGGAGTATCGCATCATCTTGACAGCGAAGCGCATCGAAAAGAGTGTAGTGCAGCCTCGTCACAGCGACAAGCTGCCGGCTTTGCCTGCTTAATCATCTCGTAGCCGCAAAGTGATGCAAAACGACTCCCGCCGCCACGGAAACATTCAATGAAATGCTCTGATTCGCCATCGGCACCTGCACGCGGCGGCGACACAGAGACGTCAAATCGACTGAAAGTCCGCTGTCTTCGTTGCCGAACAGCACGGCGACCCGCGGCGGCCGCGCCGCATCCAACAGCGTTTCGGCCGACGCATCCAGAACCGTCGCGACGGATTCGAAATCATGCCGATGCAGCGTCTCGATGACGCAGTCCCAATAATCGGTCTGCACGATCGGCACGTGCAGAACGGCCCCCATGGATGTTCGCAATACGCGTCGCGAAAAAGGGGCCGTCCCGGACCGCCCGGCGATGACGCATGTCGCACCGAACGCGGCGGCGCTGCGGATAATCGATCCCAGGTTGGCTGGATCGCGAATTTCCGGGCAGATCGCGACGAGCGAGCGGCGGCCCGGTGTCATTTCGCTTTCGAGTATCGACCGCAGTGTACGTTCAGCAGGCGGAACACCGACAGCCAGTACGCCGCGATGGAATTGAAAGCCGACCAACCGTGAAATGACCGATGTCGTGGTGACGTATACGGCAACGCCGTCGGGAATTCGATCCGCCAACCGTTCCCGCGCCGATTTCGTGCACAGGATCGATTCCGCCCGGCACGGGCTGTCGAAGAGCCGCAAGACGAGCTTGTCTCCTTCGGCAATGAACACATCCCGATCACGCGAGTGCGCGTGCTTGAGATCGCGGTAACAATCGAGCCGCGGATCGTCCAGCGATTCGATCAGGTATTCCGGCATGATGGGTTGCAGATGTTACGTGGACGTGAAATTCGTTGCCACTTCAACTTTGGTCAATTCGTATGTACGATTTCGAGCGACGGCAGTATCAGAGCCGGGCTGTTGAAGAAGTTTTGCAGAAATCTCTCTTGCACAAGGCGCCCACCTATGAGTCGGAAAGCCCAGACCGATCATCCCGTTCACGAATTGATTGCCGCGCGCTGGAGTCCTTATGCTTTTTCCGATCGACCCGTTGCGGTCGAAACGCTTCGGTCTTTATTCGAAGCCGCACGGTGGGCAGCCTCATCATACAATGAGCAGCCGTGGAGTTACCTCGTGGCGTCGAAAGAAGACGCTGCCGGATACGAAAAGGTTCTCTCGTGCCTCGTCGAGGGAAATCAGGCGTGGGCCAAATTCGCGCCGGTGCTGGCGATCGGCTGCACCAGTTTGAAGTTCTCTCGGAATGGCAACCCGAACGCCGCGGCACTGCATGACCTGGGGCAGGCGTCGGCGTATCTGGCGCTCGAAGCGACCGCTCTGGGACTCGAAGTGCATCAGATGATCGGAATTCTGCCAGACCGTGCACGCGAGGTTTTTCAGGTGCCGGAAGGGGTACAGCCTCTCACGGGATTGGCGATTGGTTATCTTGGAGATCCCAAATCACTGCCCGAACAGCTAGGCAGCCGTGACGCGGCGCCGCGTAAACGAAAGCCGCTTGCCGAGTTTGTTTTCTCCGGCCGCTGGGGAACGACGGCGGCAATCGTGCGATAGCGGTGGGCGCAGTCCGCCCTACTTTTTCTGGGCCAAGCCGTCTGCCGTTCGCTGGATCACGCGGAGGAGCGACGCATCTCCGGGCGCGTCCTGGCCCAATTCCCAGATCATGATGCCTCCTAGCTTTTTCGATAGCGCCAGCTTGGTTTTACGCTCGATCGTTTGCGGGCCGTTAAAGTAGAGGCCCTCCACTTCGTCGACGTCTGCGGCGGGCTGATATTTTCTGACGATGTCTGCATACGCCAGCGTTTTCGAACGGCCTTGGATCCCTCTGCCATAGAACGGAACTCCCAGGCAGATCTTGGCCGGCGGCACGCCCGCTTTCAGCAGCTTGGCGACGTCGGCCTCGGCGAATTCGAACGTC
>DASYAR010000577.1:0-12867 GCA_036501235.1 Planctomycetaceae bacterium | reverse complement strand
GAAGCGATCCTGCAATTGCGGGCCGACTTTCTCAGCGATACCCGTCCGCTGCACGCGTTCCTTCGCCAGCGTCAACTCCAGGCAACTGGACAACGCCCATACCACCGGTCAAAAACCTGACTGGAGCACGTCGTGCGCCCCCGACCCCGCAGAGATCGCCCCAGCGAGCATCGGGCGCTCTGGCGCCGTTGGTTGATCCCACGAGGGATCTCTATTTCCTGTCTGCGGATTCGAGTATGCTGGTTTGTGAACGCGCTGACCGCTCTTGCGAGAGGCCCAATGATGCCGAGAATTTTGTGGGTGTGTTTCGCCGCAGCGCTGATCGCGTCGGCCAGCCCGGCAATATCCGACCTGGGCGCGAAAGAAGTGAGCAAGGCGGCGGCCAAGGCTCCGCCCGATAAGGCCTTTGCCAAGGCCAAAAAGGATTTTCAGCAGAAAGTCCATACCAAGAAGCCCACCGATCGGATCGCCGCGCTCAAATTGCTCGAGGATTTCCCGACAGGCGACGCGGCGGACCTGGTGTACGTCAATCTGCTCGACGACAAGTCGGCGGAAGTGCGGCAGGCAACCGTGCGGTTTCTGGCCGCCTGGCGCGACCGCGGCGAAGTTACCGAGAAATTGCTCTCGCGGATGAACAGCTCGTCGCGCAAATCCGGCATGGATCTGCGCGCCGTGGGGGGTCTCCAGGCGCTGGGCGGCACCGAGGACGAGGAACTGCAAGCGAAAGTCCTGGGCTATCTCGACGAATTTCTGGGCCAGCCGCAAGCGAACCAGTATCAACTGCACGACATGATCGACACTCAAGCCGCGAAGGGCGACGCCGAGGAATCGCTGCATCTGTTCTCGCTGCTGGCGCGGGCACAGTATTTCGACCAGCATTTCGGGTATCGGCGGTGCCTCGTTCAGGGATTGATGGAAGTCAAAGATATCGAAGCCATCACCGAGCTCATCAATCTGCTGCCTAAATTCAAGGGACTGGTGCAATTCGAAGTGGTCAATCACCTGTCATCGGCGACCGGGCAGAATTTCGGCGACGACGCCGCGAAGTGGAAAGCGTGGTGGGCCGAAAATCGCGGACAGCTCAAAGTTGTCGACAAGACGAAGATGTCTCCGGTGGGCGCTTTCGGCAATTCTGGCGAATACTACGGTATTCCCATTTGTGCCAAACGGGTCGTGTTTGTGCTCGATACGTCGCTCAGCATGCGGGGTGAGAGGATCCAGGCAGCCAAGACCGAATTGATCCGTGCCATCAATGCGCTCAACAAAGAAGTGTTTTTCGACGTCTTGGCCTTCGACAACACCGTGCGAGTCTGGCAGCGCGAGTTGGTGCTGGCGAGCGATCAGATGAAGCGTCTGGCCGTCAACGTGGTGATCGAGCAGCCTCTCAATTCCAGGACGGCGTCGTTCGACGCGCTGGAAGGCGCTTTTGCCCTGAACCCGGAGGTCATTTTCTTCCTGTCCGACGGCGCGCCCATCGGCGGGAAAATCGACGCGCCGGCGGAAATCCTGTCGACCATCGACGGTTGGAACAAAGTGCGGCGGATTTCGATTCATTCGATCGGTGTCGGAGTCCGTGATCCGTCGGCTAAAGTCTATGCCGATTTTCTCAAGGGACTCGCCGAGCAGAATTGGGGCGTCTATAAACCGGTCAATTGACGCCAGTCGCTCTCGGCCCTCGTTCCCACGCTCCGCGTGGGAACGCACGTGCCGACGCTCTGCGTCGCGCAATGCCGACACCGCCTGTCCACTTCCAGAAATGCTTGATCCGTGATAGCATTTTCAACATACGGCTGCGGTTGAATGTTCGTCCACGCGGAGCAATTCTCATGCGACGCCTCCTGATTGTCGGCGGTTGTGCCTGCTTTCTCATGGTCGTACGACTGCCGGCAGCCCAGGCGCAGAACCTGACGGTTCAAGAGCCGAGCCTCGAAACATTCGGCGTGGGGACGACCGTATCGGTTCCCGACCGGGGGCGGATCTCTGTGGCGGGATCCGGACGTTCCGCGGCATCGCGATCGTCATTCGGCCCATTGCGCTCGGGAACGAACACGGGGTTGTCCAATCAGGCTTCCGGCTTGAGCGTGGGGGTGACGGTTCACGATCTCGCGGAAATGGATCGAAGAATCCTGGCCGGCGCCGAACGATCTCGCAGCGCGCGCGCGAAGGTGGAACTGTCTGCCTCCGCCGATCGCGCATACGAAACTCTGCGATTGGGTGCGGGCGCCAGAACCTTCTCGGACGCCACGCAAAATGCCAATGCGGCGGCGGCTTCCAGGGCGAGCGGATCGCGCGCGACGGAACCCAGCCCGCTGGCGGCCGAAGGCCCATCTGCCGAACGGCTATTGGACCGGGCGCGACAAGCCGAATCGAACGGCAAGCGTGCACTGGCACTGGCCTACCTGCGAACGGCGCGAGGCATGGGTTCGGCAGAGGCGCGGCACCAAATTGAGCGGTTATCGTCGCGGCGTAAATAGCGTCGATCCGAGCCGATGATATTTGTGGAGCGCAGCGGGTCACCGCCGGCGCAATCGTTAGATCCGCAACGTCCGGCAAAAAAGACAAAACCCGGCTTCCCAGGAAGCCGGGTTTCGTCCCAAGGGTGCGGGCCGCACACGGGCGGCCCGCGGAGTGGGCAGCAACTTCGAGTCAGGCGGCGCAAACCGCCAGACGTTGAACCAGTTGAATCTTCAAGTAGCGAATGCCCCGCGCGTCATAAAAGTAAACCGTGTTACGATCGGCCACCCAGATGGCTTCCAGTCGGACGCTCCGGGGCCCCTGCACCCAGAAATGCACTCCGCAATCATTGCCGCCGCGGATCAGCGATGTCTCGTTCAAACCGAACTGGTCCTGCAGGATATTTTCGCGGTCACAAAGCGTCTTATGAACAAAGGCCCGCAGGTCATCCAGGTTGCGGATGGCTTCGAGGGTCTCGGTCATGGTGTGGCTGGTCTCCTGTATCTCTGTGGAGGTGCTGATTCAGGTTGTGTGCTGCGTCATCTGGCTGTTGTTCGACGAGAAAGGTATCGGTCGTTTTGTTCGAGCAGGTCACACGGCAATCGAGACGCTGGATCGACCGGCAACCTGCGAGTCGACGGAGCATCCGGAGCAGGTGGAATTCCACAGCGGGTGATGCAGCCGAATCGGCCCCGGCGTGTGGGGTCGCCGACGGCGCGATCTGTCAGGCGAAGTGGTGAAGATTTGCCGGTTCGTTCGCCTTTGAGTATGTTGATTTCCTGGAACGATCGTCCATTCGACGCGAGCAACTTCCTTTCGTCTAAGATCACAAATCGAACACACATCGAGGAGCTGTCGTGCCCGTCATTTCTGCAAACAACCTGGCTGGTTTCGCCGCGGCATTATTCGAAAAGGTGAGCGTGCGACGGCGCGAGGCGGAGATTTGCGCCCGCAGTCTGGTCGGGGCGAACTTGCGCGGTTACGACTCGCACGGCGTGATGCGGATTCCTTTTTATGTCGCGGCCATTCGTGACGGGCGCGTCAAGCCGCAGCAATCGTTGCAGATCGTGCACGAGACTCCTGCCGCTTTGGTCTGCGACGGCGGCTGGGGACTTGGGCAGGTCCTGTCGAGAGACCTGATGGAGCGGCTGATCGTCAAGGCACGGGGGCTGGGCGTGGCCTGCGGCACACTACGGCAGGCGGCGCACATCGGACGCGTCGGTGAGTATGCGGAAATGGCCGCCGCCGGCGGAATGGCCGCTGTCATCTGCGCCAACGGCCACGGCTCAGGGCAGCGTGTGGCCCCCGTGGGAGGCAAAGCGGGCCGGCTGGGCACTAATCCTCTCAGCATCGGTATGCCGGGAGGCCGGGAGGGGCCCTTCATTCTGGATTTCGGCACCAGCGCCACGGCCGAAGGTAAAGTGCGTGTGAAGAAGATCGCCGGGCAGAAGGTGCCCCTGGGTTGGATCCTCGATGCCGACGGCAGTCCGACGACCGACCCGAATAAGCTGTACGAACATCCCGCCGGCAGCATCCTGCCGATGGGGGGCGATCAGGCATACAAGGGCTTTGGTCTGGCGTTCATGATCGAGATGCTCGCGGGCGGCTTGTCGGGGGGCCGGTGCTCGCACCCGGGGGCGCCCCCGCCGGTGGGAAACGACGCGTTGTTTCTGGTGCTCGATCCGCAGCTCCTGGGGGGTACAGAACACCTGGCGCATGAGATCTCGGTGCTGGAACCTTTCGTCCGCGACACGCCCCGCCGCGACGGCGTCGACAAAATCACGCTGCCCGGAGATCCCGAACGGCAACTTTTGGCCCATCGGGAAACCAATGGCGTGCCCCTCGACGACGGCAACTGGAATGAGCTGGTCAAGCTCGCGGGAACCCTGGACGTGCCGGTGCCGCAGGTCGTCGGCTAACAGGAATTCACGGTTGCGGCGGCGCTATTGGCAGCAGGATCCCAGCGGAGACGGCGCCGTCGGCATTCTCTTTCCGCGGCCGTGGGGGTTTGCCTTCTTTCGCCCGGCCTCCCTGTTTCTCCGTCAGGTAATCGATCTGCAATTCCGTGCCGCGACCGTCGCCATTGTCGTCGAGCTGCGAATGCTCGGTCGGCAGCAGTTCTTCGTCCAGATAGCGCGCCACGACATTTCGTGCGACGGCGATGTAGAGGTCGAACAACGTCAGCTTCCCGTCGCGATCAGCGTCGAAATCGGCGAGGGCGGGCGGAGTGGTCAGCATGTCGGCGAGGGCTGCGGCAAACAGGGTTTCATTGACTTCCAGGTCAGCCTCCGTCGCCGAGATGACGACCCGACCCTTGGCCGACAGGGGTTTGATGTAGTACCCGCTGGCGGGGATGCCGATGAAGAACACCTGTTCGCGGCAATTCAGTCCGGCGAACAGCTTGCCGAACTCTTGCTCGTGCAGGTCGGGCCCGGGGATATTGAAAAACGAGTGCTTGCCGTCGTAGTGCGAATGCCCCATGACGATCACCCACAACGTGTCTGCGGGCTGAAGGGCTTCGCGCAATGCGGCGGCGGCGGCTTCGATTTCTTCTCGCGTGGCGCTCCCCCGCGGACCGGCCAGGATCGGTCCATCGCCCTCGGCCACCGGCGCGCCGAACTGCAGGTGAACGTGAGCGGGCGAGAACCCGTACTGTTCGACGAGCGCCTTATGAAGTTTTTCGACCGTCGCGGCGAACGGCTGGCGATGGTCTTTGTCTCCCGGATGGCCGCAGATGATCAGGGCGCGTTTCGTCCCTTCGCCAGCGGCGGTGGCCACTTGCACATTTACCGCGGCATTCTCAGCAGCATTCGCTACGGCTGCAGCCGGCCGATCGGCCGACTGCTGAGCCTGGGCCAGCGACGAAACGAGAAGAGTGTATGCCAGGGCGAGTAAGGATTTGAGGTTGATCATCAGTTGTCTCTTGCGACATTATTCATTGCCGGGCTCTTCTTTGTTTTTGTTTTCCGCCTGCTTGGCCAGGGGCTTGCGCTGCTCGACATTGCGGGCAAAATAGGGGGCCTTGCTGTCGTTGGGCGTACTGACAGGCGCATTCCAGACTTCGACGTTATTGTGCTGCACGAACAAACGCATGTCCGAAAACCGGGCCAGGGCGTATTCCCATCGCACTTGTTTCGAGTACCGACGGGCTTCGAGGATCAGCAGAATCTCGGGATCCGTTCCCTGCACAAAAGCCAGTACGGCTCCGTCGAGCAAATCGGGGTCATCCTTCAGCTCATACCGGTAGAGAGGTTGGCCCAACAGCCGCAGCTCCCAGGACCCCTCCTTCTGGTCGACGGCCTTCGCCGCAAATTCACGTCCTAGCGCACGAATTTGCGCCAATCTTTGGGGCGCCGATTCAGCCGGCGCGAGGGTATTGGAGGCCGGCTTGAATTCGAGCGCCGGTTTTGCAACGGTCCAAACCTCCTGTCCCTTATATTTGGCGCTCAACGATTTGACGGCTAAGGCATGCATTTCGTGCGTGACGACCCTGTCACCATCAGGCAATGGCCAGGCGAATACCGTCCCGATGGCGGCGGGGCGACCGTTATCGAGCCACACGTAAACCGCTCCGTCGTCGCCGCCGCGGACCGGTTGATTCCAGCGAAGCACCGGAGTCGTCCGGAGCGAACAGGCGCGCCGCGGGCTGTCCGCCGAACTGATCTCATATTCGCCTGCCATCTCGCGAAACACTTTTTGCCAACCGGTTTCAGCGGTGACGGGCTGGTCCCCCTCGCCTGAAATCGATTTGTTCGGTTGCGCCAGAGCGCGGGCGGAGGTCGTCGCTGCGAATAGGAAGCAGGCCACAAGAATCGTCACGCAAATACGCATTTGGCACTCATGTCGGGGGACTGCTGCCGAACCACCGCCTCGACTAAAGACATTCTATCTGACTTCGTTGGCAAATCCACTCCGGAAGCGAGATTTTCATTATGAGAAGCGGTCAGCTCGTGGGAGTGCACAGTACGGAAAAACCGGCAGCTTGCCGCTACTGCGTGAAGGGCTCACCGATTCCACGCTCGACGGTTGGCCTCTCAGCTGGCTCAAGCTCCTGCTCGAGCATTTTGATTCCTTGCCGAATGTGCTGCAGACGATCGACGTCGTCGGCATCCTGCTGCAAGAGGATGGCATTGCCGCGATCGAATCGGACCCCTGCCACCGGATTGGCCAATCGGGGCAGATTCACCGAGCGATCAAAAAACCAGCGGAGGGAATTGGGCACTTGGAACCGGGGTTCCTCGTAGATCTCCTCGGTCGTGACCAACGCGAGGGCCTGGGTATCGAGTGAGAACCGCGCGGCGGCGATGGCGTCTTTATAGCGCGGCAGGGTCGCCCCGAGCCGCTGCTGGGCCGACACGTCCCAAAACGTCACGCGTCCCTGAAAATCGCCGGCCACCAGCGTTTTGCCATCGGGCTTGAACATCAGCACGCCGACGGGATCTTGGCACTGGAATTCCGCAGATTTTTCCAGAGTGGCCAAATCCCAAATGACGATTTTGCCTCCCTCGTCTTTCATCCAACTGCCGGTGCCGATTGCCAGCCAGCGCCCGTCGGACGAGACGGCCAGGCAATTCGCCGGCGTGTGGGGACAGTCCGCGGATGATTGTTCGTTGCCGTCCGCGAGGTTCCAGCGCATCAGGCGACCGTCATTGCTGGCGGAGATCAGCTCCTGGCCCTCGTGGATGAAGGCGACGGAGTGCACGGCACTGGCATGGCCTCGAAAGGCCTTCCGATGCGCGCCGGTGGAGCTTGACCAGAGCCGCACGGTGGAATCAGCCCCGCCCGTGGCGAACCGCTCGCCGTCGGGCGAGAAGGCAACCGTCAGGATTCGGTACTCGGTCATGTCGATCTGTTGATTGGCGACCGCGTCGTACAGGTACACGCCGTCGCTGCCGCGCCGGGTGATCGAATACCTCCCGCCGGGTGAGTGGGCCGTGGCCCATTCAACGTCATTTGCAACCGGGGCCGCCAGCGCTTGCGCCGCGCGATTCAACTCGCCGTCCATCGTCTTCGCAATCTCATCGAGCTTCGCGGCCAGCGCGGCAGGATCGATTTCAGGGCCGGCGTCTGTCGTGGCTTCCGTGACGGAATCAGCCGCGGCTACTTCCCGATCGCGAGCCGTCGTCAATCCCGGATGCCAGGGCAGCGAAGCCAGCGCCACCAGCAGCACGGCGGACCACGTTCGCAGCGTCATCTTCTGCGGCGCGACGCCCCGCATGATCGCGATCAGCCGCTGCCGCAGGAATGGGACGTGCCCGGCTCCTGCGGCGGCCGGCGGCAGCACCAGCGCCGCTTCCGAAAGAAAGTCGATCGTCTCCAAGAGGGCCTCGGCATACCAGCGCGGCGTGTCGGGGAACTGTTCAATGACCCAGGCGTCGCAACATTCCTCCTCGGCGATTTCGATCTGCCGGCGCGCCCACCACACAACGGGGTGCCACCAGAACACTCCGCCGACGACCAGCTCGAAGGCGCGAACCCAGTGATCGCCCCGCCGATAGTGGGCCAATTCGTGCGCAATCAGCGTGGCCCGCGCGCCGGGTTCCAGACGCGACAGCAAATTGACGGGAAACAACAATCGCGTGTTCCGTCCGATTCCCCACAGCATGGGGGAGATGACGTCGCGCACGATCATCACGGGAGGGCGATGGGCGAGCCCCATTGCGGCGGCCAGATCGTCCGCCTCGCGTTGGATTCCGGCGGGGGCCGGGGTCGCCAGCGCCAGGCGCTGAGAGAACTTATAGGCCGTGAAGGTTTGCAACAGAAACCACGCCGCGCTTCCCAGCGCCCAGGTCCCGACGATCACAGCGACGACATGCCGCGCGACCCAGTGAGCCCCCGCCGCCCATACGGCTTGCGCCGCGGACAGCCGCCGCCGACCGGCACTCGACTCCTGGATCGGAGCGCCGCTCGGTTCGCCCAGCCCCGGGGCCGTATTCACAGCGTTTGCGACAACGTCGCTTGTGCGCTCACTGTCTGCGAACCATTCAGGCGCCCCATTGACGATCGCAGTCATGGGCGCTACCGCTTCTTCGATTGCGGCCGTCATGCCGGGTAATTCGAACGGCACTTCGATGGGCACTTCGAAGACCGGCGGGGTGATGAGCTTCGCCAGGACGATGATCCACAGGGCATGGGTCAGCGCCGGGCGGCGGACCTTGCAGGCCACGAGCGCGACCAGACACGCCAGCACAGTGGCGACGGCGGCATTGACCAGACCGATTTGAAGGAGCGCAGCCACGCCCTCTCCCTGGGGAATCCCCGGACCTGATGGACAGCCGAACTTTTCTCAACGTGCGGTAGAAAGACGCTACTTCTTCGCCTTTGGTTCCCGATCGAGGTCGTCCAAAAGCGACCGCAGCGACTGCCGCTCGTCGGGACTGAGCCGCGTCGCACGCACCAGGTTCGTCAACAACGGCGCCAATGCCCCTTCGCACAGTTTGTCGGCGGTCAACTGCAATCGCCGACTGATCAGGTCATCACGGCCGAGGAGCGGCTCGAAACGATGTGGCCAGGCGGTGCGGTCGCGTTTCACAAACTTTTTCGCCTCCAGCCTTTCCAGCAACTTCTGGACGGTTGCATAGTGCACACCCGTGCCCGCCGGGTACAGCGTGTCCGTCAGTTCGCGGATCGTTTCGCGTCCCCGGTCCCAGAGGACCTGCAACACGGCCAGTTCCGCATCGGTGATGTCTTGTGGTGTTCTCGCCATATTTTAAGAGGGGTTAGAGGAAGATTTTTGTCTAGGATAAAGACGTAACGTCTGAAATGCAAGCCGATTTCTCCCGAAATGTTAGTTTCTCTCGTTCCCAAACTTGGTTTGGGAACACCCGTGTCGAAGCTGTTCTACTTCGGTAACACTGGCAATCAACCCACCTATTTGGTGTAATTGGGATGCTTAGGCAGCTATCCGGGTATCGGCAATATCCAGACCGAGAGCCACGCCTCAACAGAAATTCCGATAACGTCGATCTTGAAGAGAGAACGTATCAACAAGGGGTGATGATGTCGAATATCAGCCGCCGCGGATTTCTTCGTGATCTGGGACTGGGAGCGGCGGCGTGGCCGTTTATCCTCAACCTGCCGAGCCTGGGGTTTGCAAACCAGGCGGTTCGGAAACGTCGTCTGGTCGTGATGTTCAGTCCGAACGGCGTCGTGCCGGGCGCGTTCTGGCCCGATGAAGAAGGGCCCGCGTTCACCCTCAAGTCGAGTCTGACTCCGCTCGCCCCTTTTCAGGATCGCACGCTGATTCTGCGCGGCGTTTGCGATCGCGTACGCGGCGACGGCGATAATCACATGCGCGGGATCGGTTGCCTGCTCACCGGCATTGAACTGTTCCCCGGCAACATCCAGGGCGGTTCCGATACGCCCGCCGGATGGGCCAGCGGCATTTCGATCGATCAGGAAATCAAAAATCATCTGCAAAGCCAGCCGGCGACGCGCACCCGCTTCGGTTCACTCGAGTTCGGCGTGATGGTCCCCGATCGGGCCGACACCTGGACCCGGATGGTGTACTCCGGCAGCAATCGGCCGATCGCTCCGATCGACGATCCGTACCAGATGTTCGGAAAACTCTACGGCGACGCGAAAGACCGGGAGACTCTGTCCAGCGTGCTCGACGATCTCTATGGAGACTTGAAGCGCCTGAGCGCCGCCATCAGTCCCGCCGATCGCCGGTTGCTCGACGAGCACGCCACCTTTGTGCGCGAGATGGAGCGTGATCTGCAGGCCGCGGCCGCGGCGCGGGCGCAGCATGAGGTGCCGGCCCTCGAACCGGGGGTCAAAGAAGAGAACGACCAGATCCCGCAGATCAGCAAGATGCAGATCGATCTGATGGTGAACAGTTTCGTCAACGATTTCGCGCGCGTGGCCACGCTGCAATACACCAATTCGGTGGGTGGCGCCAAGATGCGCTGGCTGGGGGTCGAAAAGGGCCACCACGAACTGTCGCACGAACCCGATACGAATGAAAAGGCGCAGGAAGACCTGACGAAGATCAACCATTGGTTCTGCGAGCAACTGGCGTATCTCGCGCAGCGCCTGGCCGACACGCCCGAGCCGGGCGAGGCGGGAAGCCTGCTCGACAACACTGTGATCATGTGGACGAACGAGCTGGGCAAAGGCAACTCGCACACGCTCGACGACATTCCGTGGGTGCTCGTCGGCAACGGCCTCGATTTTCAGATGGGGCGTTCGCTCAAGTACAAAAAGACGCCGCACAACCGGCTGTTGCTCTCGCTGGCGCACGGGTTCGGTCACACCATTACCCGATTCGGCAACCCCGACTTCTGCGGCAGCGGGCCCTTGAGCCTGAGCTGAAGGTTCGCGTCGTGGCGATCTGTCCTCCGTAGCGCCGGTTAAAGCCCACACTTCACGGCAAGGCGGCGGCAATTTCCGCATTCGTGCGGATGTGATCGAGGTTGAGCCCGCCAATGACGAGGCTGGAAACACATGGATTCCCCAGCACGAATCCGATCGCCTCGCCGGCCGGCAGCTTGCCCGAGGCCAGCCCCTTTTTGACGATCACGCCGACTCCGCGCTCCGCAGCGGCGGTCATCACATCGGCGCACGACGGGTCGTGCAGATGATACTCCACCATGATCGCGTCGGCCCAGTCGAGCGCCCGCCGGGCGCCGGCTTCGGTCTTGCCCGACATGCCAATCGCCCGTACGAGTCCGCGGCGTTTCAAAGCCTGCAGCTCAGAAACGACGTCGGTCGTGTCCTGGATCTGGACGTCGTCCCCATTCGAATGAATGAAGACGATGTCGAGCACGTCTGTCTTAAGGCGCGCCAGGCTGCGTTCGATGCTGGCGCGCACGGTCCCGGCGGAAAAGTCGTATCGCGATCGGCCCTCTTCGAAAATCTCGCCCACCTTCGTCGACAGCGTGAATTCTCCGCGACGATGAGCGATCGCGCGGCCGATCTGCTGTTCGCTCGTCCCGTAGGCCGGGGCCGTGTCGATGTAGGTGATCCCCAGGTCAAGCACGCCCCCCAGCAGCCGATCGACCGCCTGATCGTCGGGGAGCGCATAGGATTCGGCGTACTTCGTGTTCTGGTTTCGACCGATCTTGAAAGCGCCGAATCCGAGCGGACTGACGGAGAGGTTGGTGTTTCCCAGGACGTGTGCTTGCATTTCGATCCGGCCACGCAAAATGAAAAACGATTTCGCCGCAGCGACTACAGAGAAAGACGGAGAATGAAGTGACGGACAAAAGACGGGAACACGAATCTTCGCGCATCAGAATACCGTCGGACGAGCTCTCCTCACGGCGGCGACGGGCTCCAGATTAAACGATCTGATGTTCCGTTGGCGAGAAAGCAATGGATGGAAATATTCTGTCACGCCGCGCGGCGCGTTGTCCCTTCGCCTTCCAACCGGTGCCAAAGGCGGGGAGTTTCCCAGGGGGGGAGGGCGATTTCGGGACGAGGCCAGTCGGCGATTTCCACAGGAAGAAAGCGTTGTGGTGCAGGTGTCTCGCCGGCACGCTGTGCTGATGTCGCCTGCACTACAAGGGGCGGCGGCAGGCGCGCTTCGATCATCCGGGCGAGTTGTGGCGCCAGAGCCAGTTTTGTAGGCCAGGCGGTGATCACGTTGCCCCCGTGGAGGAGCGTTGCCGTATCGGGGCGCGACCCGCGCGGCGACGCACGCTCGGCCCGATCGACGCGGTACGTCGCCCATTCGGTATTCGACAGATCGACGCCGGGCAACACTTCGGTGAGCTCAGCACAGGCGCGGCGGACCAGCGCGTGCTCATCGCAGGCCACCCCGTCTTCGGCAAGCTGGCCCCCGACCTGCCAGACGGTTCTTCCCGAGGAATCCCGGTCGCTCGTGATCGTGACGCGCGTGCGGGCGCCATCCACACAATGCCCGTTGATCGTCGGCAGATTGCCACGGACCAGCACCATGTGCAGGGGACGAAGTTGCATGTGTTCGGCCGGCAATCTGCACAAGGCGCGCAAGGCCCCGTTTCCCGCCCCCGCCGTCAGCACCACGTGCCGTGGCAAGAGTTCAATCACAGCCTTCGTCTGCGGATGCGAGAGCGCGACCCGCTCGACAAAACCCGGTTTCGAGACCGACACCTGCAAACCGCTTTGTGCGTCGATCGAAAGCAGGCGATCTCGGTGCTGCCGCGCCAGGTCGGCGAGGAAACTTGCCGGGGCGATCACCTGTTCGTCGAGCCGGGCGACGGAGCCGGGGCAACCCGCCAGCGCCGGCGGCCGTTCCGCCGGCGACAATTCCTGCGGCGCGACATGCAATCCGACTTTGGCCCCGAGCATTCCGAGCTTCGAGCGGAACGAATCGCTCCGCCACAGGTGACACGCGGCGGAGCGCACCTGCGTCCCGCGCAAATCGGGGGCCCGCGAGCCGGCCAGGCACTGCCGCCAGATCTCGGGCATGTCTCGGATTTCGCGCGCGGC
>DASYAR010000576.1:0-14246 GCA_036501235.1 Planctomycetaceae bacterium | reverse complement strand
GCCATCTGGCGCGTCCTGGCGCTTTCATGGTCGACGACTTCGCAATTCCAGCGCGGGCCGGCGGTCCTCCGACTCGTGCGGCGTCCCGCCGCCGACTGGCGACGTGACGATCGAAAGTCGAGTTTTTCAACGGGCTGCTAGGCACGCCGCTGGTTCGCACACCGAGAAGGAATCCCGAATGCCGGACAGCCCGAACAAGCAAAATGAGCCCGGCGACCCGCGCGTCTACTTTGCCGCCGAGCGCACTCTACTGGCCTGGATCCGCTCCGGGCTGGCGATGATGGGCTTTGGCTTCGTCGTCGCCCGGTTCGGGTTGTTCTTGCGCGAGCTGGCGGCCACACAGGGTGCGGCGCCGCCGCATCGGATTGGCCTCTCGCTCTGGATTGGCACGACGCTGGTGCTGCTGGGGGTCGCCGTGAACGTCTTTTCCGCCATCCGGCACTGGCAGACGGTGCGACGTCTGGAACGAAATCAGCCCCTGCGATTCAGCCCGCTGTCACTGGGCTTCGTCGTGGCCCTCTTCCTGGGAGTGCTCGGCCTGCTGACCGCCACCTATCTGATTTTCGGATTCGCGGAGCCGCGTTGAAACCGACAAGGTTGTTATCACGAGCGCGGCGAAACGATCTGCGCCGGAATACGGTACGTGTGGTAACCGTTCGTCCCGCTGACGAACAGGTCGAGCGAGCTCGAGCCTTTTTCGTCGTCTGCTCTCGCATATGACTTGTCAATGAGGACGCACGCGACGGCCACGAGCAAGATTGCCAGGCGCGATTTCATTGACGGCGGAGTTCAAAGGGTATTTGAGGCTCTTACAAGGCCCGAGTATTCACGTTCCCAAGCTCCGCTTGGGAATGACGCGTCCGAAGCTCTACTTCGCGGATCGCGCGGAGAAGGCTATTTCCCGGTCGCCGTCGTCGTGCCAGCCGAAGGAGCCGTCTTGGCAGGAGGCGTCGCGCCCTCTTTTGGCTTCTCCCCGGCTTCCTCCTTCTTGTCGCCGGCTTCCTCCTTTTTAGCAGGCAGATTGGGGACGAGGCTCGGATCGTATTTTGCACCCGCCGATACCTGGACCATGGTAATGCGCACCTTGGTCGGGAAGAATTTCTCCGAATCGGGTCGCTTGTGCGCATGGCCGTTGCCCCCGCTGTTATCCTTGATGACGAGATCCATTTGCTTGATCCCTTCCGACCACACGATGGAATCGTTCTGCCAGAAAGACTTCATCGACACGTCCTGCTCGTAGACCCCCTTCTCGCGGTAGACGGCGGTGCCTGTGCAGCCGTAACCGTTCTTCTGGCCTTTATTCGGAATATAGCACAACGACCAGGTGGTCGGTTCGCCCCCGGCAGGCTTCTCGATCACCTCGGTGCGGATATGGACAGTCCCATTCCGATAATCGACCGGCGCCGTCCAGTCTTTGGGACGATCCGGATTGAGCAGCTTTTCGCGGACGTAATAATGCGACTTGCTCGGCTTGGAATTGTCCGCGTCCTCCTTGGTGTAGGTGAACGTGGCGTCGAACAGGACGAACTGCTCCGCTCGGCACATCGCAGGTAACACGAGCAGCGCCGAATAGGCCGCCAGCCGAGCGACTGCTCGAACGCGCGACAAGCGAAACATTCTGGTGAGGGCCATTGTCAGTTCGCTCCGAATAAATTCGATGCCCAGAAAGCGACGTCCGCTCTCTCGCGAAACGCGTCAGGCATGCTTGATTTAACGGAGGTCGACTTACAATTGTCAAGCCGCCCAGCAAGGCTGGCTTTCCTTCCCTTCACAGGAGGGCGAGTAAGGCGCGTGAGAGGGGATTCGATGCGGCAACGTGCGTGACGCAGTACGCCGGCGTTTACTTCTTTGAATCGTCGTCATCATCCGACTCATTCGCCGGATCGTCGGCCGGAGCTGCGACGAATCTCTGGTTCGCCTGGAAGGCAATCGGCAAGATGCCGAGCTTTCGCGCGGCGACCACCGAAATGAGTTGGTAGTCGGACTTTTTCGCGTCTTGGAAGTTCTTGGCGTTCTTATTCAGATTCGTGACCCCCGTCGCGATGGCAGCCTTGAAAGTTTTCCACGAGTTCTCTTCTTGAGAATCTTCATCCACGACGTCTTCCAACCCATTCACTTTAAGGGTGTCGTTTTCGACCACGCTGCCGATCAGCGTCGTTTCCAGAGCGGCAACTTCTTTGCCTTCCGCGTCGAGCGAAAAGGCCAGGTAACAATGGCCGGGAACGATGACCAGCAGCGGCTCGACGCCGATCTTGCGAAGCAGCGACGCCATGAGGACGCTGCCGTCGACGCAGTTGGCCTGCCCATTGTTGATCGATTCTTCGATCAATCGTACGTGCTGGCTGCCGACAGTTTCGGATTGGGCCACGCTGGTCGTGATGCTGCTGTAGCGGACATCCCGTTTGCTGAGAGCGTGCCACAAAGCATACGCCTGTCGATAGACGTCTTTTTTGTTTTTGGTCTGATAGCCGGTGAACGAATCGACAATCTCGGTATCGAGGGCTTCGCGAAGCACGTTGTCGACGAAGGGATGTTGCTCATTGACGTAGGCGGCGAACATGAACGACACGTCGCGCTTCGCGCCGTCTTTCACGACCACAAACGGGCAATCATTGACCGAACGCAGCGTGAGTGTTTCCGTTTCTTCCTCAGCCTCTGCATCTCCGATTTCCACTTTGTAGGTGACCGTGACCGGGCCGGTTTGCGATCGTTTGGCCAACTGGTCGTATTTGTATTTGATTTTCGGATTGATGGTGTACGTTTCCCCGGCTTCGGGCAGGGTGCACGAGAAGACGCTCGGCTCCATAATTGAATCGCAAGTGATCGTGACTTTGATCGGTTGCTCGTCTTCGTCGGCTTCGATCGTGACTCCCAGCAGTCCCTGTCGATCGCCCAACACGGTCGTGCTGTCTTCATCTCCGTCGGCCGACTTCGCGGGCAATTTGATGGCCGCGGTCGCGATGATGTAGGAAGAAAAGAGGTGCCCGCTCCAGCCTTTTTCCGTTTTGAACTCGGCACGGACAACCGCCGGAGATGCCGCCAGCGAGATTCCCACCAGTGCGGCCACAATGATGTTGATCGACGTCCGGACATTCATACGGATTTTCCAAGGCTATTGACTAGGAAAGGTTCTCGACTTCGAAGCCTAGCTCATGATTGCAGGGCAAGGGGACGATTTTCGGTAGTTTTCCAGGTTCCCGCCACAGTGGTCCCTATACAGCACGGCGTCCAGGGCCGAAAACGGCATCTCCTCAATCGGTCTCTCGGGCGGAGAAGTCGGAGCGCTGGGAACGGAACTTCTTCACTTCTTCTTCAATCCATCGACGCAACTGCTCGTGGCGCGATAGAATCAAGCGGCCTTCATGCCGCGATCAATTTTCCTCGCAATGGATCGATCCATGGCGCGTACCTTTTTGCTCGCAGTTCTTTTTCTGTCCCTTGACTGTCGTGGGGTGGCGCGGGCCGATGAACCGGCATCGCCGCCCTCGGCAACGCGACAACAGATCGAGCAGACAATCGAACGAGCCGTCGGATACCTGCAGGCCGAGAGTGCCGCCTGGTTGAAATCGAGACAATGTGCCGCCTGTCATCATGTCCCGATGCCGCTCTGGGCGCTGAGTGAAGCCGAACGGCAGGGATATCCGATCGACAAGAAATTCGTGGTGGAAACGACCGAATCCCTGCTGGGGAGCAGGGAGAAGTTGCTGGCCTCGAAGATCTTTCCCAATCCGGCCGATCCGCCCGACCCGCGCCCCCAGGGACGCGGGCTGAACATGGGACTCCCATTCCTGGCCGTCGCGGCCCGGTCGATGCCTTCGCTGCAAGAGGGACAAAAACAAAGCCTGCAGTTGATCGCAGAGGAAATCGTCAAGAAACAACAAGCCGATGGTTCGTGGGAGTTCTTTGCCACTCTCCGGCGACCGCCGATTAACGAAACTCAGGCCACCGATGCTGCCTGGATCATCATGGCGCTCGAAGGAGAAACTGGCCGTGATTCGCCAGAGTCGCAGCGCGCGGCTCTCGCCAAAGCCAAGGCTTGGCTGGCCGGCGCCGAGTTCCCTGACACGTTGCAAGACAAGGTTTTTCGGGTATTGCTGGGGGCTCGTTCGGGGAAACCACGCACCGAGTTGCAAACGACGATTGACGAGTTGCTCGCTTTGCAACGAGCAGACGGCGGCTGGGCACAGCTCGCCGAGATGCCCAGCGACGCCTATGCCACCGGACAGACGCTGTATGTTCTGGCACTCGCCGGCGACACACCCGAACGATTGGAAATCAAACGGGCCATCGACCATTTGGTGACCACACAGAAGCCGGATGGCAGCTGGCCGATGACTTCGCGATCGACTCCTGACGGCAGCCCCGGAAGTTCGAAACTATTGACGCCGATTAATTGCGCCGCCAGCTCGTGGGCCACGTTAGGGTTAGCGCGAGCTGTGCCGAAGGCGGCGCTCAATGAGAGGGGGAAAGAGTGACAGCCGAGAGGTGAGACGTGGGAGAAATGGTAATTAAAATCGTGAGATGAACTCCGCATCTGACATCGTCTCTGGCTTTTTCGGCGTCATCGCATCGGCATTCGGCATTTGGCTCGCCGTGCAAATCATCAACGACCGGCGAAAGTTGAAGATTGCCTATGTGACTGTCGCCGTGGGTGCGTGCCTCTGGCTGCCGTTCAGTTGGCTGGTGCTGATGAGCGGGGGTTGGGACGAGTACCGGCTCAGTTGGCTGAGAATGTGGCCGATTCTGCCGGGCCTGGTTCCGGGTGCACTTTTCTTCCATCCCAATGACGTGATCGAGTTTTCCGTCATGGGCGCCACGACACTGATGGTGATCTCCAGCCTGATCTGGTTTGGATGTCGCGGCAGGAAAAGTTTACTGGCCGCCGTCGTCATCGCTTTGGTGATCAGTGTGCCGACGTCGCACATCGCGTATGCCATGTATTGGTTTTGAAAAGCCATGTCCGCCAAGGGACGTGCGGCAATACGCCAAACGCTGGGTTTTCTGTGAGCGTCGCGGATCTGTCGTTCGAAACCTTGGATTGCGCCCGACACGCGCATCCCGGTGGGATTGCGGTTAATTAAACGATTATTTGACGGACGGCAGCGAGCGCCATCCTGGCCAGGAAATGTACTGCGCCTCACACGGCTCGCGTTCCATCTATTCCAGGAATTCCTCGCGGAAATCATCGGGCAAGAGGGCCGCGCGGATCAGCTTTTCGTTGGCGGGGACTTTCAGCCGCAACAGGGCGCGGTGCAATAATTCGCCGGCGGCGGGGGCGGCGACGGAGCCGCCGAAGTGTTCTCCGGCTACTGAAACCGTGGGCTGGTCGACCGAGATCAGGACCAGCACGCGCGGGTCGTCGACCGGCGCGCCGCACACGAACGAACTGACGTGCAACTCGCGCGAGTACTGACCCGTCTGTGGATCGAGCTTCTGTGCAGTTCCCGTCTTGCCGAAGATTTCATAGCCGCTGATCGCCGCCTTTTTTCCCGTCCCCCGGCTGACGACGGCCGCCAGCGCCTCGCGGCGGACCCACTCGGCGACTCTGCGATCGACGACGTGCGACACGATCCCCACGCCGACAGATCCATTGTTATCGGATTCACGCACGACAAGCCGCGGTGTGATGAGCGTTCCCCCGTTGGCCAGGGCTCCATATGCGGCGATGATCTGCAGCGGCGTCGCGGCGATCTCCTGTCCCATCGGCACCGAGCCGGTCGAATACGAATTCCAATGCTTGAGGGGCCGGACGCGGCCGGGGAGTTCGCCGGGAAGCTCGATCCCCGTGCGGCCCCCGAAACCGAAAGCCATCGCCGCCTGAAACAAGCGGGCATTGCCGAGTCGCTGGCCGATTTTGGCCATCCCGATGTTGCTCGACTTGACCAGTATATCGATGACCGAGAGAGGCCCATATTTATGATGGTCGTGCAGGATGCGATGCCCCATGTGATATTCGCCGTTCTCGCAATGAAAGACTTCGTGGTTGCGGATCGCCCCCTGGTCGAGTCCCCAGGCGACGACGAACGGTTTGAACGTCGAACCGGGTTCGTACATGTCGGCGATCGAGCGATTTTTCCAGGCTTCGGCCGAGGCCAGCTCAGCATGGTTCGGATCAAATGTGGGCCGCGACGCCATTGCGAGAATGTCGCCAGTCTTCGGATCGAGCACGATGGCGCATGCCGACTGCGGCTTCCATTTCTCGACGACGGAATCGAGCGCGCGCTCGGCATACACCTGGATCACCGTGTCGATCGTGAGGACGACGGTCTGTCCGTTGTGCGGCGAAGTTTCCGAATCGTCATGCACGCCGATCACGCGGCCGCGGGCGTCCTGTTCCAGCTCGCGATAACCGTCGCGGCCGCGCAGGGCTTCGTCGAGAATCTGCTCGATTCCCCCCTGCCCCTGGCCGTCGATATTGCGCAGGCCGACGACCTGGGCGGCAACGGGACCTTGCGGATATTGCCGCCGGAATTCATCGCGGAATCCGCAGATATTCGCCGGCAGCTTGAGCTTGCGGACACAGTCGGCTTCTTCATCCGAGATCCGCCGCTTGATCCACAGAAACTGCCGCTGCGGGTGCGAGGCGATGCGCTCGAACAATTCGTCGGGCGAAATCTGCAGGGCTTCGCCGAGTTGCCGGGCGACCTCCCACGCCTCGTGGATCTGTCGCGGCACGATATAGACACTCCGCACGCTCACCGACGTGGCGAAGACATGCCCGTGACGATCGACGATTTCACCGGGCCGCGCCGGCATCAACTCGCGGAAAACCCGCTGCTGCTTTGCCAGCCGCTCGAATTCGGCCCCGCTGGAGAGGTGCAATTGCACGAGCCGGCCGATGAGCAACAGGCACACCAGCAGGATCGCGGAGGCGATCAGCCGCTCGCGCGGAAAAGCGGGTCGCACATGGAGTCTGAGACCGTCCGCCGGTGTGGTGGTGGTGTTCGGGTCTGTTGTTGGCAAGAAGGCAAACCGTGTGCTAACGAATCATTCGCTCCGCCGACACGAGGTCGATGGGGGCAATTATCGAAAAAACCGATCAGTAGTGCAGAATCATTTCACCACCGACACGAGGTCAGCGGGGTCGTCGCGTCCCGGCCTGATATTCGTCGTCTTTGTGAACGTCGTGGTTTCGTATCTCGAATCGGGATGTTGCTCTCGACACGCGCATCCCGTTGGGATTGCGGTTAAACGATGGGATTTACGGCCGTCTTGGAAGGCCATTCTGCGAGGGCAAAAGATCTGCCAGGCCTTACAGAGGTTTATCGACCAGCCGCAGGAATCAGGGTGATGCGTTGCGTGGGGGCTGCGACTTGTGCCGTGGCTTGCGATTGGGAGACCGGTCCGGCTGTGCTGGTTTTGCCAGCTGATCCGGTGCTATGGCGTCATCGAACTGTCCGACCAGACGATTGGGGGCGCCCAGTTGCTGCGCCAGCACTCGCTTTCCGGCATGCTGCTCCTGCAGGCGTTCGAGTCGATAGTACTGCCGGCTAACGGCCCGTTTCAGTTCGAGATTGCGCTTCTCGAGCGTCGTCCCGGCCAGGGACGTCAGCACGACGAGCAGCAGTCCGACTCCGAAGCGGAAGAACATATTCAGCCGAATAGGGTTACGTGGATTCCATACAGTCTGTTTGTCGGCTGTTCTGCGGCGTGCGAACTACGTAAAATCCGCGAATTACGTTGATACTGCTACAGCGAAGCTACATTTGCTACACGCGCGGGATAGGACCTCGAATCCGAAAACCGGCCGCCTTGCCGGTCCTCCCGCGTGTTTTTCACAAGGCGCACGAAAGGCACGTGCAACGATGGCGACGCTGCAAGAGATTCAGGAAGCCGAGAATCAGCGGGCGAGAGATAGGCAAAAAGGCGCCGAGGCCCGCGAACTGGAAGTGAACGAGCGCCGGGCCAGAACGGCGAGACTGGAGGGCGCATGGCCATATGTGCCAGCACCGCATCCGCTGATTAACGACGGCGCGTTCCCTTGGACCGGCTGGCGAGATGCGATCCTCGCGTTCTGCGGTGCGGTTTCGGCTGAAGGCCAGCAAGCCGAATTCATTCTGAACATCCGCGGGATGCTGGATTTACCTTCATTTGGGTTTTCGCCGGCCAACATTGATATGCTTTCGCTCATTCTGGACGGCTTGACCGGAGGAATTGCCGGGATTGATTCGCGACTGGCGACGCTCGCTGACGCAGGCCGAAAGGGATGGGGCAGTGATTTTGGGAACGGCGGCTGGGTGGATTTGATTCAATACCCGGATTTAGAAAACCGAAGGTGGTGGGCGGATGCAGAGGCGGCCGCTAAAAAAGAAGAGGCCGAATTTGAATCTCGGAAGATGCTGGAAAGAGAATCAGCGGAGCGGATTGAATCGGCGGTCCAAATTATGACACAGCCGGCCGACGCAATAAATGACGGAGAATTCCGCGCGGAAAAAACAGACGCAATCGAAAAACAGCATCCCTCTAATGTCGACGTCAGAGAACTGTGCGCAAAGCTATATGAAAACGAACGGTTGCCGGTCGATCAGAAGCGATCGAAGAATGAAGTGGCACGAGAATACACGCGAGAAATCCCAAGAGATGACTCGAAGGCCCAGAACCTGCTGCGTCAGTGCCGCGACAGGCGCTATCGTTGGCTCTGGGAATTAGAGAGCGCGGAATAGCAGTTTTCCGCGCGGAAAATGAAGCAAAGCCCCGTCGACAATTCGACGGGGCTTTTTATTTTGGACTCTGCGTAGTGAATCGAAATCACTCAACACAGCGGAGTCTGAATAATGCCAATCGTCGCTAATGAACCTGCAATCACAGACCCCCTGCGAACGGTCTCGTTCGTATCGCGACAGACCGCAATGCCCCCCAGCACGATCTATCAACTGATCGAGCGGCAGGTCATTCCGGCGGTCCGCCTGGCCGGCAGCGGCTCGCGTGACATCATCCGCGTGCGCCAGTCGGCGCTCGACGCGTACATCAATCGTGGCGCTGGCCAGTAACGACAACACCCGCGGCAAGGCGGGTGCGTCAATCTCCGACACCTTTCATGGAGGCGCGGCAACGACATCATGGCACGGACGGAAGCAAGAATCAATATCGAACTGATCGGCGGCCCCGGCGACGGAGTGATACTTAGCGCCCCGGAATGCTGGTTGAACGGCCCCTGTCCCGATTGTCGGGGAATCATTCTTGTGCAGGGGCCAGAATCTTTGCGGCGGATGGTCTACCGGGTCCGCCCGGATGATCTGACGCGGGCGGACTATGTGGGGATGGAGCCGGAGGCCGCGCGATGACCGTGGCCGCCCAGCCGAGAACGATTCCCGGTCCCGCGCAATGCAAGCAGGACGCGGCGCGATTCGTCAGCCTCTTATCCCCACCGGGACAAAGCGAAGTCCGGGAAGCTCGGATTATCGCGCCGTCGGGAAAAGAAAAGCGGATCGACGCCGGATGCTTCAGTGACCCGGTGAAGATGGCGGAGGCGGTTATCGCTCATGACCGACTCCACAACCCCAAGGGCGATTACGTGACGGTCAATCCGCTGCATCCCGCCATGCACGCGAGAATTGCCGACAGGATAAAGGAATGGGCGAGCACGACGGCCAATGATGGGAACGTGCTGGTTCGACATTGGTTAATTGCCGACATCGATCCGACGCGAGACGGTGGGGTTGTCGACGTTGCCGCGACGGATACGGAAATCCAGAGAGCGCAGGACGGCGCCGAGGCGGCCCGCGCATGGTTGTGCGGCACGATGGGATTCGGCGAGCCGATCGAATGCGACTCCGGGAACGGCCGTTATCTGTTGTTTCCGATCGACCTGCCGAATGATGAGGAATCAACCGAACTGATCCGGCGAGTGTTGCTGGCAACGGAGCAACACGTCGGGACGCCTGATGCCCATGTCGATCTGACGATGTTCAATGCGGCGAGAATCATTCGTCTGATGGGGACCACAAACAGGAAGGGCGATTGCATAGGCGAGCGGGTCCACCGAATTGCGAAACTGATCTATGTCCCGGACTACCTCGAAAAGGGCTGGTCCGAACCGATTTCCGCCGAGCGCCTGAAGGCCGTGGCGGCGCTGGCCGTCGAAGAAAAGAAACCGCCAAAGAACGCAAAGCCTGGCACAAACGGCCATACGAACGGTCACACCTCGAATGGCGCTGGCAATTATTCCAGACGACTTAACCTACCTCGATACCTTGCCACGCGGGGCGTGAAATACTCCGAACATCACGACGGCAGCTACACGGTCGATTGCGTGAATCACGACGACCACGCTGCATCGTTCAATCAGACTGCTGACGGCGCGCCGGGCTTTCATTGCTTCCATAATCGGTGCGTGGGCTTCGATTGGGAGCAGGCGTCAACGAAGCTCGGCAAACCGACTGACGCCGATTACGACCGAATCGAGAAGCCGAAGCAGCCTCCCGCATCCGGCGCAGGCTGGATTCCCGCCGAGGGGGAGACCGTCAAGGCAAAGGACCGCGGGAACTATGGCACGGTCGTCTGCGTGAGCGGCACGTCGATCACCGTCCGATTCGTAAATCCCGAAGACGGCAATTCCTGTGAAAAGGATATGGACGTCTCGGAGTTGGAACCGGCGGGAACTGGCGCCCCCGGCGCGCCGAAGAAACCGATTCTTCGGTTCACATTTCGAGAGATGGCGGCCGTTTATCCGAAACTCGATCCGCCGGTTATTCAAGGGCTGCTGCGCGTCCGGGAGTTTATGAACGTCGTTAGCGTAGCGAAAGTCGGAAAGAGTTGGCTGTGTTATTACTTTTTGTTGTGTATCGCGACCGGGCGCATGATCTTCGATCGGTTCGCCACGACGCCGGGTCGCGTACTGCTGATCGACAACGAGTTGCCGCCCGCTTTGCTGCCGTACCGCATTCGTACCGTGGCCGAAGCGATGGGAATTCAGCCAGACGAATATCAGGACCGGTTCGACATCTTTTCGCTCAGGCATTCTCCCAGGAGCATCTACGAATTGTCCGCCGAGTTTTCCGGCGTCCCGCAAGAGACCTACATCTTCGGAATGCTAGACGCGAAATACAAAGCACTGGGGCCGGACGCTGATGAAAATAGCAACGCGGACGAAGCGCGGTGGTACGCCGAAGCGTGCTCGTTGATTGATCTACTCGGCTCGGCATTCGGGACGACGCATCACTCTACGAAAGGTTCGCAGTCAGAAAAACGAGTCGTGGATATTGGGGCGGGCGGCTCGTCTCAGGCCCGTGCTGCTGACACGCACCTCGTCATTCGTGAAGCCGAGGAGGAAGGGGCGTTCGTGCTGGGGGCTGCTGTCCGGTCGTTCGCCCCGGTCGATCCTCTCGGGCTGCGATTTGACTTCCCGCTATGGGTGCCTGACGAGTCGATCGACCCAACGAAGCTCAAGGGCCAGAAATCACCTGGCGAAGAGAAGCAGGACGGCCGGGACCGGGAAGCCGAGAACGAAGTTCTGGCCGCCTGCCAGACGTGGAAGTCCAGACCGGAGATAGAGACCGATACGGGGCTCGGCAAGAGTCGCCGCGACCGGGCGATTGCCCGATTGATGAAAGCCAACCTGCTCCAGACCGAGAAACAGGATCGACCACGTAACCCGAACACTGACGTTTTCAGGAAGACAATCCATGCAAACTGACGATTCCCGAACACCACGGTTATCGGCGGGGACCGTCATGATAACCGTCGACCAACAGGCACCGGCGACGCTCCCCGGTCGCTCCCCTAAAGGGGGGAGCGATAACCGTGGAGCGTTCGCTGGGACGGTGCCTGTTCACGATGATCGGGGACCGTCAGCGTCAATCACAACCCGCTGTCCCGGTTGCGGCCATTCGACCGCCGCTACAGAACAATGCACGCGGTGCGGCTGGCGACTGTCGCAACGCGTATTCGAGAAGTGGCTCGCCGGGCAGCGACGCGGGAGGAAGCGGGATAGGAAGCATAGGGGCAGGGATGGTCTTCCAGCAGCGCGCTAATGATACCGCGATTCCATGAAATTTCGGCCCGACCATTGAAACAGAAAAAGTTGCAAAAAGAGACACTGAGAACGCATAAGCAAACACCGGGGCGTGGGTGCAATCTCCAGCCCAAAATCAATCCAAAACCGCACCGACACGCGGCACATTCAAAACCTGAAAATCCTAATAGAAAATTAGACCGAATGTCACCAAAACTTTCAAAACTCATTCCCAGACCTCCCAGGAAGCTCACTGGCGAACCGCTGAAGCTCTGGGATGACATTGCGACGGGCTGGCAACTCGACGCGCCTGGCCTGGCTGTGCTGGCTCAGGCGTGCGAAAGCCTGGCGCTGCTGCGGGCGGCCGAAAAGAAGCTGGCCAGTCAGGGGCTGACGGTCAAAGACCGATTCAAGCAGGACAAGGCGAATCCGCTGGTCATCGTCGTGCGTGACCTGCGCTCGAGTCACCTGCGGGCGCTCAAGCAGCTGCAATTGGCGGGGGAGAAATAACGATGGCATACGCCAGACGCATCGGGGCTGCCCCGACTGGATTGCCGGCGGCGCAGAAATCCCACTTACTCACCGGCTCGACGCACGCGACGGGCTACATGGGACCGGGTCAGGCCGTCCAGACGCGGGAGGAATTTGATGATCTGGTCGCCATGCACGGCGGCGCATTACTGAAGGAATGGATGGCTGACCCGAAGCGCGCCGGAACGCGGCCGTTTTTTTGGTGGCTGGCTCGCGGCGAAGAGCGTCCCATCGTCGCCGGTTATGAGGGCCCAGTCTGCCGGGAGGCGTCGCACGCCCGGACATTCGGATTCTACCACGAAGAGGCCGGCTTCAATTTGCATGGCGTACAGGAATCGCAGGAGTCGTATTTGCGACGGCATGGTCTGCTGACGGCCGCCGAGAAACGAGCGATTGCGGCGCGGCCCGCGGCAATGAACGACGACGACTAACCATACGAACTCGAAAGGAATCTCTCAATGACGGAAGTCCAGCAACAAACCCTGACCGCAGCGATCGCCTCCGCCGAGGAAGTGCGGCTCTCGAAACTGAAGATGCTCAACGCGGCGCTCGAGGCGGCCAAGGCCGCAAAGCTCAGCGAGAACCTGTTGATCCAAAGTCTCCCCCCGCTTCACGACAAGCTGCGTGGCGAAATCAATACGGCGGCCATCGGCGCTGTCGAAAATGCTATCCGCGCGATCCTCGAATCCTGAAAGGAAACTCAAAGTCATGACATCCACAAAAACCAATCCCACCGAACAGCCCGCACGCAAGCCAGGAAGCATGTTGCGCACCTGGCGGGACTTCCCCGAATTCGTTTCAGCCGTCCGAGAGCTGGACACCCGAAAGGCGTTTTTGAAATCCATCAAAGAGCAAATCGACAATCGCAACTCATTTTTCGGACAACCCGTTGACCCGACCGTCGAGGCGCGAATTGCGGCGCGTGTCGAGGCGCTCGATCGGGGCGTGGCAGCGGCCGTCGCGATGCCTCCCACTAATGTCGAGCTGCTGGAGACGCTGGAGGCAGCCGCGCGCCGGTTTAATCAGCAAATGCAAGTCGTGCGGCGTCTGGCAACTGAAGTCAAGCAGCGAATCGGGGCTGACCGGCTCAACGTCTGGCGCGCGATCGTCACGCAGAACCGCGACGCGCTGCTGAACCTGCAATCGCAGATCGACGGCATGCGCAGTTTCCGCACGCAGTTCCTGTTCGACTGCGGCGAGGGTGAGGAATGGGGCTTGCCAAATGCGATCGGCGGCGGCCACGGCGAGCCGGGCGCGATGGTGCTTCCGCTGTCGACTTCCTGTTTCAAGGGGGAACACGAATTCGTGCACCATTTGAAGGCGCAGGCGACCCATTTCGTCGAAGCTGCGAACTCGTACCTCGAAGCCAGTAAACCGCAAACATTTTCCCAGGAGTGAACGATGAATAGGCCAGAAATTCGGATGATCCTCGATGTCAATTCCGGCGCCCTGAAGCCCGGCTATATCAGCCCGACGACGGGCAGGCCAGTGTTTCAGGACGAATATGGCAGGCCGCTTTCCGAGGGACCGCCTCCGCGTGAAAAGACGGTCGTGAGTCGTCACCTGACGGGACTGATCGACGCAAAGGCCGCTGATCGGTTTATCGCCGATCTGTGTGGAATTCCGAAGCGGCCGGACCTGCTGCGGATCTTCGTCGACACGGTCGGGGGGGAGATTACTTCGGCGTGCGACATTGGAGAAGCCCTTATGGATACGGAGGCCCGTCGCGTGGTGACGATCTGCAACGGTCGCGCGTATTCCG
>DASYAR010000575.1:0-3076 GCA_036501235.1 Planctomycetaceae bacterium | reverse complement strand
GAGGGAATGCAACATTCATCCGACAAGGTCCATGTGAGTACGGTATGAGGGCCGGACGCTGCAAAGGCGCTTCAAACACGCGGTGAACAACCTGACGCATCTCGTCGCAACGGTTACGCCCGACGAGCGAACTCTTAAGTCAAGCAAATAGAGAAACGCGAAATCGAGGCATTTCGCAACGGTGCCTGGCTGAATCTCCAACGGATTTTGAAGAATCGACGGCAATGACTGAACTGATCCGCACAGAAACGACCGATGGTCTGTTCCTCGATGGAGCGCTGTGGCAGCCGCAATCGACGAACACGTTGCCGGTTGACGCTTTTCTGCTGATCCATGGGACGGGAAGCAATTTCTATGCGTCCGGCTTGCTGGAGACGTTTGCTCGGCAGGCAGTTGCCGGCGGCGCGGCCGTGCTTCGCATCAATACGCGCGGCCACGACGGAATCGCTACGATCCCCACGCGCTCCGGCTCGATCAGAGGAGGCGCCACGTACGAACGGATCGGCGATTGCACGCTGGACGTGACCGCCTGGGTTTCGTCGTTGGCGGCGAAGGGGTTCGCCAGAGTCGTGCTCGTCGGCCATAGTATGGGAGGGGTCAAGGCGGTTTATTCGCAGGCGCATGCTCCTCATCCCGCGGTGACGGCAATTATCGGCATTTCGCCACCGCGGTTCTCGCACCAGCGGATCGCGTCTCATCCGCGCGGCGAGCAGTTTCGCGAAGATTTTGGTCGAGCGCGCGATCTTGTCGCACGGGGACAACCGGAGCAGCTTCTGGCCGTCACGCAGCCATTGCCATTCCTGGCCACGGCGGCCGGCTACGTCGAAAAATACGGGCCGGAGGATCGGTACGATTACGTCCCCTTGCTGTCGCGATTGAAATGTCCGGCGCTGATCCTGCTCGGCAGCGAATCGATCAAGACCTCCCCGGCTTTTGATGGCCTCGATACGGCCCTGGCGGAAGTCGCCGCCGGGAATCCCACGATCGCCTGTGAAATCGTTGCCGGCGCGAACATCAATTGCACCGGCTGCGACGATGTGCCCTTTACTCGCGGCGCGGCCTGGCTCGCTGACACGAGCGATTCGTCGAATTCGCCGCAGAATCGCTACTGAAACTGCGTCCTCCCGGTGGATGCAGTTCCATTCCCACCCGCCACGACCGGCAGTATGCTACAGGTGACATTGACGCACGCAGACCACCCGAGTGGAAAGCGACATGAAAATCGCAGTGCTGAGTCGGGCATTGGCGCTCTCGGTCGCCTTGATGGCGGCTGATCGGGGGGCCGTCGTCGGGCAGCCCGTAGCTCCCCGCGCCGTGAAAGTCCGGCAGCCAGGAGCACCCGCGCAGAGAGCTCTGCAGCCAACGGTCAGGGTTTTCGTTAACGGCGTGGCGATAATCTACCGCCAGATTCCTGAACCGGAGGAAGCCAAGGACGAAATCGGGGAAGCGGAATGGGATGGGCTTCTTCATCAACCCGAAGCCGAAGCAGGATCGAAGACAGGCGCCCTCCTCATTGAAGGCAATGACTTCGACCAGATTCTTCTCGGCCCAGGCCAGAATTTCGAATCGGCCCGGCAACGGCTGACCAGTTTGCTGCGCCGGAAGATTGAATCATTCGAACGAATTATTGGTCTGTCTGAGGTCCAAAAGCAAAAGTTGCAATTGGCTGGGAACGGCGACATCGCCCGATTCTTCGAAACCGTCTCCAAGGACAAGCAGAAATTCGAACGGCTCGCCGGGGAAATCAAATCCATGAACGAGCTTTTGCGGTGGCACAGTCAAGTGACGGCTGAGTCCAAACGACTTAGCCAGGCATTTGAAGGCGACCCATTCGATCACACATCTCTATTCTACAAGACGTTTATGAAAATCGCCGACTCGGAACAATTGGCCGAGTTTGAGTGGTGGCGAAACGACGCGGCAGAGCGGTCGAAACGAGATGCCGATCCAACCGATCGAGTTCCGGTCGCCAAAGCCGTGCTCCTTGATCGTGACGAACGTCTTGATGATCCGAGACAATTGGCCGCAGTGCTCAGGGCCTGGAAACAAGCAGCGGCGAAAATCTATCGCCTCGATTGCACGTTCACCTGGTACACCTATGACACCGCGTTCGAAACGGAGCGCCGAGCCACCGGATCGCTGGCGGTGGATCGACAGGGGCGGGCCGCATATCGTTTGATTCCCGCGGTGATTCGCCGCGCCGCCGTCAGTGGAAAGCGCGGGACAAACGGCGCGCCCTACGAACTGCGTCCGAATCCCCCCGCGCGCTGGCGCTGGACGGGAGCCAGCATCGTCCACGTGAATGAAGCCGAGGGAACATTCGATGCGATCCCCCTGCCTGCGGAGCACCAGATTGCCGGCGAAATTCGTCCCGACCCGCCGGAGTTGCCACGAGACGAAGATGCGGACCATCGTAACTGGAGTGCGCGCGTCGGCTGGAGGACAGAGTTTTGGCTCGCGCGCCCGTTCTTATTGGGCCTACGGGCACAAGAATTGGAGAAGCGGTATACCGTCAAGCTATTGAAGCGAACTGCATCGGAAATCTGGTTGGAGTTCGTGCCGCTTCGTCAGGCTGATGCCGACTGGGTCAAACGAGCGATCCTGATCTTAAATTCTGAGCGATATCTGCCCGATGCTCTCAAGGTGATCGATCCCACCGGCTCGGAAACGGTCCATGTATTTCGGGACGTGCGGGTCCACCATGTGCGAGGCGGACAAATCGTCCCGCCAGGAGCCGAGGATCTCGAACGCCCAGAGCTGCGCGGCTATCGGCGCGTGCCTTGAAGAGCGACGCCCCAGCGAGCAATGCCATTTGCCACGACGCATCGATTCGGTTGTCGGATGGAAAAGAGGCTCACGCCAAGACGCACAGAGGGCACAGAGAAAGTTGGCTCGAATTTTTGATCTCTTAGCCTTTCGCGTGGCGGAGAGATCTTCGCTAACCTATGTTGCGCACACCTTGAAGAAAATTGGCGATTTTCAGCTGCCGGCGGGGTAAATTCCAGCCATTTTCTGTAGTGGATCGGGCCAGAGCGGCGTGTAGTGAAGACCTAGCCTCTTGATTCGCCGGCCTCCT
>DASYAR010000574.1:0-11153 GCA_036501235.1 Planctomycetaceae bacterium | reverse complement strand
GAAGCGATCCTGCAATTGCGGGCCGACTTTCTCAGCGATACCCGTCCGCTGCACGCGTTCCTTCGCCAGCGTCAACTCCAGGCAACTGGACAACGCCCATACCACCGGTCAAAAACCTGACTGGAGCACGTCGTGCGCCCCGCCATCCGTGATTCCGGCAGCGTCAGTTTCGTTTGAATTCCAGGCCGCTCAGCGTGCCTGTGCCGGTGCTGAACTTATCGACCGCGAGCCCCAGCCGCTGGAGCATGCTGACGTAAAGATTGCACAACGGCGGCGGGCTCTGCAGATCGAAGGCCAGGTGCCGGCCGTGCTGGAAGCCGCCCCCCGCCACGAGGACAGGCAGGTTCCTGGTGGAGTGGCTGCTGGCGTCTCCCAGGTTGCTGCTCAGATAAACCGTCGTCCGGTCGAGCAGCGTTTCGCCTCGTTCCTGCGACTGGTTCAGCCTGGCGACGAGGTCGCGCAAGACCTTCATGCATTCGATTTCAATGAGGTTCAACTGTGCGAGCTTACCTGGGTCCTTGCCATGGTGCGACAGGTCGTGATGCCCCTGGGTCACCCCCGGGATCGGCGGCGCATTCGTCGACCCGGCCAGCATGATCGTGATCAGGCGGGTGGAATCGGTTTGAACGGCTAGATGCGCCAGGTCGAACAGCAGCCGGGTTCGGCCGATCAGGTCGTTCCGATTGGAAATATCCTTGGGGGGCTCGACATTCACCTTCGGCTTGGGCGTCCGGCACCATTTCTCGTCGATGACCAGGCGCTCCTCCAACTCGCGGACGCTGGTGAGATATTCGTCGAGTCTGTCGCGATCGTCGGCGCCCAGACGGGCCCGGACCGAGCGGGCCTGACCGCGGACGTCATCGAGGATGCTGCGGCCTTCTTCCAGCCGATGCAACTGAGCCTCGACATCATTGCCCTGTCCCTCAAGAAACATCTCGGCGAACAATCGCGACGGTGAGTTGTGCGCCGGCACGCGCGCGCCGGTCCGGGTGAACGACAGACCCAGCCCTTCCCCCGAGAGGGCCAGGCTGGGGAAACGCGTTTCGCCGCCGATGTGCTCGGCCGCGAACTGATCGACCGAGATCCCATTGCGGATGCCGGGCTGGCCTGCTCCCGCCACGCCAGTCAGAAAGCCGGCGATCGCCTGGTGGCCGCCGCTGATTCCCGCCAACCCGGAGATAACTGTGAAATCGTCGCGGTATTCGCGCAGCACTTCCAGGTGGGGGGACAGCGAATAGCTTTTCCCCGTTTCTTTGGGAATGAAATCTCCGGGGTAGAAACCCAGCGGGGCGCAGATGCAGATCATCCTTCTTGGTGTTTGGTGTTTAGTGTCTGGTGTATCGGGATTGAGGGTGGCCAGGGCTTCAAGCCAAGGGAGGGCTAAAGAGATGCCGGCGGATTGGAGGAATGTGCGGCGGGGAAGGGGCATGGGGGGCTCTGGTGAATAGTGTTTGGTGTTTAGTTTTTAGTTTTTTTGTCGATCGATTTGATGAAGGCTGCCCGAATCAATTGCTTCCCGACGGTGTCACGCGGCAAAGCATCCCACTTCCGAACAATGTCCCAGATGGCGTCCGCCACCTCCTCTGCAAGCCGATACACCTCCAGATCCTGAAACCGAACAAACCCCATAAATGCCTCCGTCCCCCGCAAGAGACACCAAACACTACTTATTCCGAAACACCTCACTCGCCACCACTCCCTGCACGAGCGATCGGAATCCGTAGTTCCTCCCGCGGACCAATTCCACAATCGCCTCGACTTTCGGTCGATCGGCTTTCGTCGGGGAGACGCCGGTCGCGTAGGCGAGCAGCTTGACGGCCAGCGCGCGGGCCAGTTGATCCTTATCTGACAGCAGGAGCTGCTTGAATTCGTCGATATTCCGGAAACGCCGGCCGTCCGGCAATACGTCACCGGCTTCGACGGCGGGGCCCTTTTTATAACGCATCTGCCGTCCCGCCACGGTGATCGGGTCTCCATTTCCAATGCTGCGGTAATTTTCCCGCCAGCCCCCGATGACGTCGAAGTTTTCCAGCGCGAATCCGGGCGGGTCAATTGCCACATGGCACCCGGCGCACGCTTCCACCTGCCGATGCCTGGCCAGTTGATGGCGAATCGTCGTGGCACCGCGGATGTCGGGCTCGACGGCTTCGACGTTGGCGGGAGGCCTGGGAGGCGGAGTCCCCAGGATGCGGTCGAGCACCCAGGCCCCGCGCACGATCGGAGAAGTCGTCGTGCCGTTGGCGGTCACCTTCAGGATACCGGCCATCGTCAACAATCCGCCGCGGTGACTGTCAGTCGGCAGCGAGACCTTGCGGAACTCGAGCCCGGCGACCCCCGGAATGCCGTAATGATCCGCGAGGCGTCCATTCATCAGGCTGAAGTCGGACGCGACGAAGTTCGTCAGGCTCAGGTCGTTCTTGAGCACTTCGTCGAAGAACAGGTACACTTCTTTGATCATCGCCGACCTGAGGATGTCGTCGTACTCCGGATAGAGCTGCCGATCAGGAAGCGTGGCGTCGATGTCGCGAAGCCCGAGCCACTGGCCGGCGAAGTTCTCGGTGAACGCCTTGGCTTTGGGATCCCCCAGCATCCGTTCGACCTGCGCGTGCAGCGTTTCAGGCCGGCTTAGCTGGCCTTGCCCGGCGAGCTGGAACAGCTCTTCGTCGGGCATCGAGCTCCACAGGAAATACGACAGCCGGCTCGCCAGTGAAAAGTCATCCAGCTCGGCCACATTCTGAGGCGAAGCCTCTGGTCTTGCGGGGCGGATGGTCTCGCGGAGCAGCAGGAAGTTGGGCGAAACCAGCACCGCCTTCAATCCCGTCCGCAGCGCCTGCTCGAACGAATCCTTCTTTTCCAGTTTGGCGCGCACGCGGTCGAGGAATGGCTTGACGTCTTCGTCGGTCACCGCCCGACGGAACGCCCGCCGCGTAAACTTTCGCAGGATCGCCTCGGCGTCGGCCAGCGGTTGCCGCGAGACGGCCTCGCGGCGATGGGGATTGTCGGCCGCCGGCGCCTGAGGCATGTCTCCAAACAGCAGTCGATAACTCGGCGGCGGCCAGGAATCTTGTAAGGGGCCTTCGACTTCGACCCATTGGAAGACCACTCCCGGCCCCTGATAATTCTCCGCTCCGGTGCGCTGCAGGGTCAGGGCCCGCATTGCCGTGTCGACCAGGATCCGTATGTTTCGCCGCGCCTCCATCTGCTCGACGAACTCGAAGACCGTCGGCTCGCCCGGGGGAACGTCGAAATGCCCGATCAAATACGGTTCCTCCCCCAGATCGTCGGTCCCACCGTTGACGTGAAAGATGACCGGCTTCTCGCTTTGGTACGCATACGCGGAGATGCGGAAACGATACTTGCCCCGGTCGCGGGTGAGGAAGTCCCAGAGGACGGTTTGGATGTTCGACGCGAGATCGGAGGCAAAAATCGCCACACCGTCGTCCAGTTTGCGAGAAACGCCCTGCTGCCGCGTGGCGGCCTTCACGTCGATCCGCCGTTTGACCTGTGCGGGCCGCGGGCCGCCCGCGACAGCCGCGTCCAGGACCCGCTCGGCCGCTCGGAGGTAGTTGTGCAGCAGGTACGGCGAGACATGCAGCGTCTCGGCGCTCGTGTCGAAGCCGCCGGCGGTCGAATCGACGGGCAACACGTCTTTTAATTCGACGTCGACGCCGAGCAGGTCGCGCACCGTGTTCTCGTATTCGACCTGGTTCAAACGCCGCATGACCGCGCGCCCCTGCAAGGCGTTGCGCGCGGTCTCCGCCGCCGCGACCTGGCCGTCGATCCAGTCGGTCAGTTCCTGCATCTCATTGGCCGCCGGACGAGGCTTGCCTGGCGGAGGCATCGAACCCGTCTTGAGCTGCTCGAGGACCTTCAGCCACTTCTCGCGGACCTCTTTATCGGCAAAGTCCTGCGCGAGGGTGTCGACCCGGAAGTCCCCCTTGGGCTTCGTGCCGGCGTGACAGGTCTGACAGTAGCGCTCGAAGAATTTCCGGCTTGGGCCGTCTATCGGCAGGGGGTCGGCCCCGGATGCCCAGGCCGGGATTCCGATCAATCCCAGGCCGCCGGACAGAATCGCCGCGATCAGCACGCGCATGCCAGTCTCTCAGTCCTAGTGCGGGAAACGATTCCAGCTCGGAAAATATTCATCTTACGGCGCGCACCTCTCCCGCGTCCAACGTGGAACGGTTTTGTAGATCTTACATTCGCGCCGGCATCGAGCCTCCGGTCGTCTTGCTGATCTTGACCCTCTTTTCCGTTTCGGATACGACACCCGCCGCGACGAGGAATGGCAGCTCTCATTGACCGTTTCCTGCTGACCCCAGGCGCCGGTTTCTCACCTCTTGTTTTCTGCCGTTGTCGCAAATCCCGCCGTTTGGGTATTCACCCGTCTCTTCATCTCCCCCGCAATGAGGAAGACCGAAATGCTGTTCCGTCGTTTGCAGTTCTTTTCATGGTCAGGAGCGCTGGCCGTGGCCGCCTCCACCAGCACGGCCTTCGGGCAGTGCCAACCGTCCAATTCCTGCTGCTGTCCGCCGGTTCGCGTGACCGCCTGCTACCAGACCGTACCGGTGACCGAATACCGCGAATGCCGGCAAACGGTGCAGAAACCGGTCGTCGAAACGACGTACGTCGACCAGCCTTGCACCGAGTACAAGCAAGTCGTCGAGTGCAAGACGGCCGAAGTGCCGACGTGCACCTATCAGAACGTCACCGAGATGCGCTGCGTGCAAAAAGACTGCGGCCACTGGGTCTCGCAGTGCCACACGCGGCCGCCAGTGACGCCGTGCCAATACGACAACCGGCCCGACCTGTTCGGATTCATCAACCGCACCGGTTTTGCAGTGCGGATGGCTTTCACGCCGCAGACCTGGACCGAACGCGTCTACGTCCCCAACGTGGTGACGGTGCAGGTTCCGTTCACGCGGCAAGTCGCGGTGCGCGGCACGCAGACCGTCAACTATCAGGTTGCGAAAATGGTTCCCGTGACGACGACCCGCCGAGTGGCGGTCAACACCGTGCGGATGGTGTGTCAGGAAATCGTCACCAAGCGTCCCGTGACGGTGTTCAAGACGGTCCCCATGGGGAGCGCCCTGGCACTGGGCGTGCCGACCACGTCGCCCACTCCGACGACGACGACCGCGTTGCAGCCGGTCCCTGAATCGAAGGCGACGGCGATCAACCCCAAGCGCAGCAGCAACGAAAACACCAAGATCACGAAACGGATCAATGAAGACCTGAACGACGACGACGACTCTCTCGATCGCGGGAATTCGAATTCCAGTGGCGACAGATCGCCCAGGTCGATCAAAACCCAATCGGGCGACGACCAAGGTTCAATACGCGTTCCCGCCGCCACCGGCGACGGGATGAACCCTGACGCCGACGTCTCGAGCGACGAGCCTGAGATTGCCGCGAACGACCGTCCGATCGGTCGCTGGGTCGCCCGCAAGCGGGCCAAGCCGCTGCCGTCCGAAGGTCCGGTCTTCCCCGAAGTGGCCCAGGTCAGCAAGAAAAAGAAGTAATCGTCCGGCATTCGAATCGATTTCACACAGCCCACGAGGCAACTCGTGGGCTGTTTTGTTTCGACCGACATTTTGCGTCAAACCGTGTGGAACCTGTCCTCTTCCATTCGTATACTGACCGCACGTCGCAGTTCAGATTTGAGACGTCGCCCGTGTCGCTCGTCCGGGCAGGCAAACACGAAGGGGTTACATGGCCGCGCCCGCCGCAGTTCTGGAGCTCGTGCAGCGCTTCGAAATGCACCGGGAGAGTTACATCTCTCCGCAATACAATGAAACCCAACTGCGGCGAGAGTTTATCGATCCGTTCTTCAAAGCGCTCGGGTGGGACGTCGACAACGAGAGCGGCTACGCGGAAGCGTACAAGGACGTGATCCACGAAGACGCCATCAAAGTCGGCGGTACGACGAAAGCCCCCGATTATTGCTTCCGCATCGGCGGCGCCCGCAAATTCTTTGTCGAGACCAAGAAACCTTCAGTCAATTTGAAAGACGACGTGGCGCCGGCTTTTCAGCTCAGACGCTACGCCTGGACGGCAAAGCTCCCGCTGAGCGTCTTGACGGACTTCGAGGAGTTCGCCGTCTATGATTGTCTCGCGCACCGACCGAACAAGATCGACAAGGCCTCGAAAGCCAGGGTGTTGTACTTAAGACACACCGATTACGCGGAGCGCTGGGACGAAATCGCCGCGATTTTCTCTCGGGACGCGATCTTGAAGGGTTCGTTCGACAAGTATGCGGCATCCCAATTGAAGAAGGGAGGGACGGCCGAAGTCGACTCCGAGTTTCTCAGAGAAATCGAATCCTGGCGCGAGTTGCTGGCGCGAAATCTGGCGCTGCGGAACGACTTATCGCAGCGCGAATTGAACTTTGCCGTCCAGCGAACGATTGACCGCGTCGTCTTTCTGCGGATCTGCGAAGACCGGGGCATCGAGCCCAGCGGGCGTTTGCAGACGCTGCTCAACGGACAGAAGGTCTATTCGCGGCTGGCTCAACTCTTTGAACAGGCCGACGATCGCTACAATTCAGGATTGTTCCATTTCCATAAAGAGCGAGACCGCCCGGAGCCGCCAGATGAATTGACGTTGTCGCTGGCGATTGACGACGCGCCCCTCAAGGAGATCATTCGTAGCCTGTACTACCCGGACAGTCCGTATGAATTTTCGGTCTTGCCCGCCGACATTCTCGGGCAGGTCTACGAACAATTCCTGGGCAAGATTATTCGGCTGACGAGCGGCCAGCATCAGGCCAAGGTCGAAGACAAGCCCGAGGTAAAAAAGGCGGGCGGAGTGTTCTACACTCCCACCTACGTTGTGCGGTACATCGTCGACGAGACGGTTCGGAAGCTCCTCGAGCCACTGACTCCGCAGCAAGCCGGCAAGTTGCGGGTGCTTGACCCCGCGTGCGGATCAGGTTCGTTCTTGATCGAGGCCTACCAGACGCTGCTGGACTGGCACCGCGACTACTACATCACGCATGATCCAAAGGCATTTCCCAAGCAAGTCTTCCAAGGCGCCGGAGGCGCGTGGAAGCTGGCGACTGCCGAGCGAAAGAGAATTCTGCTCAACAATATCTACGGTGTCGATATCGACGCCCAGGCGGTCGAAGTGACGAAAATGTCGTTGCTCCTGAAAGTCCTGGAAGGAGAAAGCCAGGATTCAGTGAGCCGGCAGCTCAGGCTGTTCAAGCAGCGGGCGCTGCCCGATCTCGGCAACAATATCAAATGCGGCAATTCCCTCGTCGGTTCCGACTTTTTCAACGGTGGGCAGCAGCAGACCTTGTTTGCAGAGGACGAGGTGCTGCGAGTCAACGCGTTCGACTGGGAAGCCGAGTTCCCGAAGATCATGCGCGCCGGAGGGTTCGACGCGGTGATCGGCAATCCTCCTTATGTGCGGATGGAGCTCTTCACGGACCTCAAGCCGTATTTGCGTCGGAATTATGCGTGCCATGCCGAGCGATCCGATCTCTATGTCTATTTCATCGAGCGCGAGCATGGTTTGCTGCGTCGTCAGGGGCGCATGGGAATGATCGTCTCGAACAAATTCATCCGGGCCAAATACGGCGAGCCGTTAAGAACGCATCTGGCCGAGGTGGCAGGAATCGAACGCATCGTCGATTTGGCTGGCTTGCCAGTCTTTCGCGGCGCCACCGTGCGAACCGTCGTTCTGTTGACGACAAAGGAAGCTCGGTCGGGCTCGCGGAGAGCGGTTGTTTATTCTCCGCCCCCGCCTCGGGCCGAACTGCTGAACGTCGTCGCGGGATCGAAGACACTGGCGGAGGTTGCGGATCCTCGCGCATACCCGATTTCTTCACGGGAATTGAGCGCACGAGGTTGGCGCCTCATACGTCCGGAGTATGCAGCGCTTCTTGATCGACTTGCTCAGGATGCCATTCCGTTGAGCGAGTTCACGGGCGGCAAGATCTGCCGTGGAGTCGTTTCCGGGTTGACGGAGGCCTTTGTCATCAGCCCGATGCAGCGTCGCGCCATTGTTTCGCGAAATCCTGCAGCCAAGCAGATCATCCGACCATTCTTGCAGGGTCGACAGATCAAGCGCTATGGCGTCGATCCCGTCGCAGAGTTTCTGATCTACACCCACCACGGGATCGATATGCGACCGTACCCGGCCGTGCTCGAGCACCTGCGGCCGTTTCGCGAGCAGCTCGAACAGCGGGCCACTGAGCAGGCCTGGTACGAATTGCAGCAACCGCAGTTTGCCTACGTTCCGCTGCTTGAAAAACCTAAACTCGTATTTCCCGACATCGCCACAGGATGTCGGTTCTCGCTCGATCCAGACGGGCGATTCGGCGCCAATACGGTTTATTTTATTCCCACGACCGATCACGCGTTGCTTGGCCTGTTGAATTCCCGCCTGGCATTCTTCTTCTTCAAGCAGACCTGTGCGGCACTCGAAGGACCAGGCGAACCCTATCTGCGGTTTTTCGGTCAGTATCTCGAGGGGTTTCCAGTCAGGCTGGCGAATGCCGCGAAGAAAGACAGAGACCGGCTTGCCGATCTGGTTTCACAATTGCTCGCAATCGACGCACGTCGGAGTGCTGTAACGACCGACTATCATCGGACCGCCCTCAACCGAAAAATCTCTGCCGTTGACCGCCAAATCGATCAGTTGATCTACCGTCTTTACGAATTGACGCCGGACGATATCGAGTTGATCGACGAAAGCTTCACGACTGACGAAGGCGCTGTCGATCCCGCCATTCAGGTCGAGGATGAGATTTGAACCACGCAGAAACAGGCGCCGTCTGATGCTCTTGCGCTCGATTTCCAACTTCATTCATCCTCTGACCGTGCCACACCTTGCTCGCGCCGGCCGGACTGACTATTTGGATCAGAATGAATTCGATACAATCGCCCACGACAACGAATGTCAACGAGTTATTTGGGGAGTTTTAGCGAGTTTAAGATGTCCGAACCGACCAGCGTTTCGCTCCCTCTGGGCTTTCGTGCCGCGGGGGTGCATTGCGGAATCAAGAAAGACCCCGCCCTGCTCGACCTGTCGCTGTTCGTTAGCGACGGGCCGGCCACGGCTGCCGGGGTCTTTACCACCAATCTCGTGAACGGAGCGCCGGTCAAAGTTTCGCGGACGCGCGTCCCGCGCGGCACGGCCCGCGGTGTCGTCATCAATTCAGGCAATGCCAATGCCTGCACGGGCGAGCAGGGGATTGCCGACGCGCGGTGGATGACGGCGCTCGTGGCCGGTCAACTGGGATGTGCCGAAGACGACGTGCTTGTCTGTTCGACCGGCGTGATCGGCCGGTTTCTGCCGCGAGATCGCCTCGAGGCAGGCGTTCCCGTTGCGGTCGGGCAGCTTCATGCGGGTCCGGATGGATTGATGCGAGCGGCCCACGGCATCATGACGACGGACACGTTCGCCAAGCTGTCGATGCGGGTCGGCGAGATCGGCGATTCTGCCGTGCGGATCAGCGGGGTGGCCAAAGGCGCGGCCATGATCGGGCCGAACATGGCGACGATGCTGTCGGTCATCATGACCGACGCCGGCCTCGCACCGGCCGACGCGCAATCACTGCTCAAACATTCGGTCGACCGCAGCTTCAACTGCATCAGCGTCGAGGGGCACACCAGCACCAGCGACACGGTGTTGCTGCTGGCCAACGGGGCGGCCACGCGCAACGTCGTTTCGGCGCACGAGCGCACCCGGTTCCAGCAGATGCTGGATGAAGTGACCGCCGATCTGGCGCAGTCGATCATCGCCGATGCCGAAGGGGCCGATCATGAAATCACGATCGACGTTCGCGGGCTGCGGACGCGGCACGAAGCCTTCGCCATCGCGAAAGCCGTCGCCGATTCGCCGCTCGTCAAGACGGCCATCGCCGGCGGCGACCCGAACTGGGGCCGGATCGTTTCCGCGGTCGGGTATGCGGGCGTCAAACTGGAAGAAAAAGACATTTCGCTGCGGCTGAACGGCATACTGCTCTATGAATCGGGAACGCCCGTCGGTTTCAATGCGTCCGAGGCTTCTGCCGCACTCAAAAACAATCGCAAAGTGCAGATCGAGCTGGAGCTGACGCTGGGGCACGAGGCGGTCCGCTACTGGACCTCGGACCTGACGGCGGAATACGTGCGGCTGAATGCGGATTACACGACGTAATCGTCGCCGCCAGAGGTAACAATTTCGAATTTCGGACTCTTGATTCACGGACGAAGATTGACTGCTGCCGCCGCTATTGCCGACACCGAAGCCGTCGAAGCGCTGACCCAAGAGGTCGGCCGCTATCTCTGGAGCCATCTGTCGCGCCGCTCGGCGTCGATCTTCGAGCGCCGCTGGTGGGACGACCGCATCCTGTCGTGGGCCATGGCCGACGAATCGGTGAAAGTCCAGATGTTCCGGTTCATCGACGTCTTGCCGACGCTGCGGTCGCGCGAATCGATCACCCGGCACTTGCAGGAGTATTTCGAAGAGGTCTCGTCGCATCTGCCGCGTGCAGCCAGGCTGGCGCTGGAAGTATCGCAGCCCGATTCGGTGCTGGGGCGGGCGCTGGCGATGACGGCCCGCCGCAACGCGCTGCGGATGGCGCAGCGGTTTATCGCCGGAACCGAGGTGGAAGAAGTGCTGCAGACGGTCGGCCGCCTGCGCAAGCAGGGCTTCGCCTTCACCCTCGATCTGCTCGGGGAAGCGATCATCAGCGAAGACGAGGCGGATGCGTATCAGGCGGCGTATCTCAAGCTGATGTCGGGGCTCACGGCGGTCGTCAACGAATGGCCTGAGCACTTCCAGATCGACTGCGATCACATGGGGCCGATTCCGCGGGTCAACCTGTCGCTCAAGCTCTCGGCCCTGTTCAGCCAGTTCAACCCGATCGACCCGCGCGGCACGGGAGACAGGGTCAAAGCGCGGCTGCGGCCGCTGCTGACGGCGGCCCACGAATGCGGCGCGTACATCCACATCGACATGGAGCATTACGCTTTCAAAGACCTGACGCTCGAAATCTTCAAAGACGTGCTGATGGAGAAAGAGTTCCGCGATTACGCCGACGTGGGCATCGTGATTCAGGCGTATCTTCCCGATGCCGAGCGAGACCTGCACGATCTGCTGGCGTGGGTGAAAAAGCGCGGTACGAGCATCTGGGTGCGGCTGGTCAAGGGGGCGTACTGGGA
>DASYAR010000573.1:0-2940 GCA_036501235.1 Planctomycetaceae bacterium | reverse complement strand
CATCGCGACAACAATTGATCCCGGTTCGATTGCCCAAAAGCGCGCCGCCGTCGGACTGCGATCACCATTTCCGATAATCCCGATGGAGGGGATTTCGTTCGATTACGATTCCTGGATCGCTCCGCGTTGCGAACATCTGGTGCCGGAATTCACGGCGCTGTCGGCGCGTCTGGGCACGCCGGCTCAAATGTTTCCGGCCCTCACGTTGGCCACAACCACCTTGTTCACGCTCGTGAAGTCTCCCTCGCAAGTCGATCTAGCAACCCTCGCACTCGATGTCATGTTGGGACTCGCACGGCTTCCGGTTGGTCGGAAGGTGCAAAGGGTTCCGAATGCGCAACCGCCCATCGTCCCCCGCGGACCCGCTGTCACCCAACCGCCCTTATCGCAATCAGGATCGAAGTGGCGGTCGGTCTTTGGTCGGCGGTAATCTGCCCTGCGAGCTGGATCCGGGAAACAGAATGTTAATCTACACGACCTAACTTGCGCGCGATCAGGGGAAGGCGCACATGCTTTTATCACCTATCGGACGCCTCCGATACTTTCTCTACTCGGTTGCGATTTCGATCGCCGAACTGATCGCCGTGGCACTCTGCATTGCAGCGACAATGGGCTTTGATGGGTTCGTCCACTCGAAGCCGGGACATTCGCGTGAAGGCCTGGCACTGGCGAGCCTGGTGGTGATGATGGTGTTTGTCGTGGCACGCACGAACATCACGTGGCGTCGCCGGGACGATGCAGATCTCAGCAAGTGGTTGGTCGTGCCCTATATTGTCTTCGTCGCCTTGTTCGCTGTGTTGCAAGCGGCGACGCTTTTGACCTTTGACGTCAAAACCGGCATCACTAACGTCGGTCTCGGCATCCTCTCCATGACCCTGTTTGCCCTGTGGTTTCGCATCTGCTTCGCAAGTCCCAAAGAAAGGCCGTTCGATCCGGACGCGTTTTTGACCACGGAGGGCTTCGGCAAAGGCCCGAGCGGCCGGATTAGGCATGCGACAACTGCAAGCGCTTCGGCCGAAACCTCGATGGCGGCGTGAAGCCCAACCCCACCTGAGTAACTCGGGGGTTCTGGATACACGAGCGTGACGCTACTGATTCACCGAAGCTGTGCGTAACGTGTGGCTGGTGGAACCACTGAAGCTAGCCTGCATTTCTCAAACATCTGGAGATGCCGGATGCTGAAATCTCGAATTTGAATCTGAAATCAACGAGTTACGGGCGATAGGCATGCAAGCAACAAAAAAAGTCTGTTTTTCGCCTCGCCCTCGCCACAGCGTCGCATGTATCGTAAGTGCTTGAGACCATTCATTGAATTGCAACGCAGAATTCAACTTTCCTCGCCCCGCGAGGTTAACGGCACTCTGCGGGACCGGCTGACAAGCAGAGTGGGCTATTCGCTCCCCCGTTCGTCGAAAAACCTGAAATGGAACCAGCAGCGGCAATCGTGGCCGACGGCGGCGTTCACATGCGACCAGCTGCAGCATTTGCTAATAGCAAATGCTGCTACAGCTGATGACGTACAATATGCGGCTTCTATTCCATTGGCGCGAAGCGGAATATTTTCGACATCGAGTCTCCCGGCAACGGAACTTGCAAGCGAGCGCGCGTCACATCGATGGGCGGAATTGTCCGCCTGAACTCGATGAGGTCTGTGATGAAGTTTCGCATCGCTGCAGGAATTGCACTTCTTTCGACCGCGGCCATGGCCGCCCAGGAACCGCGCGGGGATTATCACATCGTGCCGCTTGTTTCCGATCAGAAAGGCGTCGCGCCCGACACTGATCCCGACCTGGTGAACGCGTGGGGCATCTCCCAGGCTCCGGGAAGCCCGCTATGGGTTTCCGACAACGGCACAAATCTTTCCACGTTGTACGACCCCAAGAGCGGCGAGAAAAATTCGCTGGTCGTGAAACTTCCGTCGGGCGGGCCGACAGGAACGGTGTTCGTCAACGGCAAGGGTTTCCCGATTTCCGAGAACGGCATGAAGGGCGACTCGGTCTTTATCTTCGATACGGAAGACGGTGCGCTTCTGGGGTGGAATAACAGCGTCGATCTCAACAAGGCGATTGTCGCGGTCGACAATTCCCGCAGGAAATCGGCCTACAAGGGCCTCGCGCTCGACGACGATCTCTCTCTCTTTGCCGCCGATTTCGTCAACAACGAGGTGCAGATATACGACAGGAAATGGCATCTCACCGGCAGGTTTACCGACACGTACCTTCCCAAACGTTTCGCACCCTTCAACAGCGCCTGGATCAAGGGCAAGTTGTACGTCGCTTTCGCGAAGCGCGAAATGGGAGGTATCGACGAGGTGGACGGCAAGGGGCTCGGCTATGTCGACGTCTTCGACGCCAACGGGAACCTGCAGAAGCAGCTGATTGCGCAGGGCGATCTCAACGCGCCGTGGGGAATGACCATCGCGCCGCCGAAGTTCGGCAAATTCGCCGGTGCGTTGCTGGTCGGCAATTTCGGCGACGGCAAGGTTCACGCCTACGATGTCGACACGGGCAAGCTCCTGGGGACCCTCAGGACGAACAGCGACAAGACGCTCGTCATTGACGGGCTGTGGTCGCTGTTTCCCGGTCCCGACAAAAGGTCGGTGATCTTCAGCTCCGGCCCCGATGGCGAGAAGCACGGCCTGCTGGGCCAAATTCGCCATTAGGGAAAACACGGCCCCCGCCAGGATGCCCCGGCGAACAATTCCGCCGGGGCAACTTTTATCGCCCAAGTAGCGTTTCACCGGACCTTCTGATAAAGCGCGCGGATCGCGAAGCCGCATTTGCGGAGAGCATCCGAAGCGTGAAAATCAAATTGCACTCCGGTGACCTGCCCGAGGGGCTCGATCTCGGCGCTGCGGTCGCCATCGATACCGAGACGCTCGGGCTCAATCCTTTCCGCGACCGCTTGTGTCTCGTGCAGCTGTCGGCGGGAGACGACGTT
>DASYAR010000572.1:0-21061 GCA_036501235.1 Planctomycetaceae bacterium | reverse complement strand
ACATTCGATTCTCCTGTCAGGGCGTTCGATCGGGGCCGCTCCGGGGCAGCCAGTACGAATCCACGTGATTCCAAACCGGCTGTTCCCGACACGGCGGACGCCCTGGTGGCGAAAGGGAAAGCCACGGTGCGGCAGGCGCGGTCGATCGAGGACGACGACCGGAAATTGGAACTCCAGAGAACGGCTCGCGCGACTTTCGCCAAAGCCCGCGAACTGCTCCAGGCGGAGCACGACCGGCTCCAGGCGGAGTACGACCGTTTCGATAAATTCATTCCCAAGTCCGATGCGGCGCGTTACGAGGCCCGTGAACTGGCTTTTCGTCAGTACATTCAGGTGCAGCTCAATCTGGCGGTCTTGCTGTACGAAGAGGCTCAAGCCTGGGACAACGAAGCGTCAACCCATAAGACGCTGCTCACCGAGGCCGCGAACGCCTTCGAGCGGATTCATGCGAGATACCGTCAATTGCTGTCCGGACTCTATGCCCGAATGTGGCAGGGGAAATGTCTCGAGGAGCGCGGCGACACCACCAAGGCGTTGGGGATCTACAACGAATTGCTCGAGCACGAAACGCAGAATGCGAATGACTCGCTGGCAAAACTGCAGGATCGAGTCCGGCATTTCCGGTTGGCCTGTCTGCGTGAGCGTCGGCACGATCATGCACTCGTCGTCGAAGAAGCCCAGACCTGGCTCGACCGCAACCCGGACAAAGCACCGACGCCGATCGGGCTGGGGATTCAGTGGGAGTTGGTTTGCTCCGCGACGGCGCTGGCTGACAACGAACAGACACCGCTGGCTGAACGGAATCGGCTGGTGCGGCAAGCGCTCTCTGCCGCCCGCACGTTGCACGGCTATCCAGGAGAATACAAAGCCGGTTCGAAGGCGGTGATTGAGCGGCTCAACGCAAGATTGACGGTCGATCCGAGCGAGCTCCGGTAGAACGCGGCGGCGTCCGGTGAACCAAAAACAATCGCCGTCAGTCCTTCGTGAATACCGGTTTTTGCCTGTCGGGTAATTTCAGGCTCGGAGGAACTTCCTTCAGCGGCACTTGATCCGGTCCGGAGACGTAAGCGATCAGATCGCGAATCTGCTCATTCGTCAGTTTTTGCAGGAGGCCGTCGGGCATCATCGACACGTCCGACGTCACGCGGTTCTCGATCTCGCCGGCCGGTATGAGTACTTTTTCGTTGACCGTTTGTATCGTGACGGCCGCCGAGCTTTCGGCGACGACCAGACCGGTGATGATCCGTCCCCCCTTGGTTTCGATGATCTGCATCTGATAATCGCGGACAACGGCGCCGCTGGGGTCGACCAGGTTCTCCAGCAGATAATCGATGTTTTGGCGCTGCGCGCCGGTGATGTTCGGGCCGATTTCCCCACCGGCGTCGAACAGTTTGTGGCAATTGGCGCACGTTTGCTGGTACACGACGCGCCCGGCCGAGCGGTCGCCCCGATCGAGAATCGCGGGCGTCAGTTTTTTCTTGTAATCGGCGATGAGCTTCACCTTGTCGGCGGCCGTCTCGCGGGCCGCGCCCCACAAGGCATTCACTCGCGCCGTCAATCGCTTGTCCCGCAAATTGAGCAGTTGCCGCGCCGTAAATGCAGACAAGTCGGTGCGTGGAATCTGGTTGGCTTCGACGGCATCCAACAGCGCCATCGCCCAGGCGGGACGTGAGGCCAACGTCTGGACGGCGTCTGATCGGGAGGCGGGGGAGAATTCTCCGTAAAGGCCGATAATTGCCTGGGGCGTCGTCGGATCGTCGCATTCCGCCAAACCGCGCAGGGCGGCGCTTTGCGTCAGGGGGTCGCGAATGAGGTCTAACAAGAGCGCCGCCAGACCGGTCGACTTCTTGGAGACGAGGGCCTGAATGGCCCGGTTGCGGCTGCGGGCTGCGGCCTGTGCGTCGCGCGCGACTTCTCGCATTTCTGCCAGCGCCACGGGATCGTCAAACACCAGCGCCAGACGGAGCGCTGATTCGCGAATTGCGGCATCGGAAGCGGCCTTTAATCCGGCATAGGCTTCCGGCCAGCCGGCAGGCATCTTGACGCTCCGCCGCCCTTCCAGTCCCACCAACGTCCCATCCAGCAGATCCTGCTGCGCCTCTGCATCCACGGTGCCGACCAGCCGGACCAGCGACGCCAAAACCGCATCGGCATTTGTCAGTGAAGCCGCACGGCGGGCAATGTGCCTGCGGACCAGAGGCAGTCTGGCGGACTTGGCGAGCGCGATGAATCGCTCGGGATTATCCAGGACGAGCGGCTCGATCCCGTACCAGATCATCAAAGGAATGTTGGCGTCTGATTTGTCTTCGCCGCGCGCCAGCAGCGCTTCGGCGAGCAGCCAGCGCTCATCAGCAGGCAGCCGTTGCAGCGAACTGGCCAGCCACAATCGCTCGTAGGGCGAATCGCCGCTCGCCGCCAGCTCGCGAAATCGAGCCTGCGCCGCCGCGGGAGGCGCCCCATCTTCGCACAACAGGCGAATGCACCACGACCGCACGTATTCACTGGCATGGTTCAATTGTCCGACAAGAAATTCCTGATCGAGACCTCCGCTGACTTTCAGCGCCCACAGCGCTCGCAGTTGCCTGGGCGTTTGCGTTTCTTCATGAAACAGTCGCAGCAGTTCGCGCTTCGCTGCGGACAGATCTCGCCCCGCGGCGGCCCGCTCCTGCAACAACCGTCGCGCGTGCTGCACGAACCAGTCGTTGCGGTGCATTTGTAATTTGACCAACTCGGCATCATCGAGCTGCGCCAGGTCGACGGCGGGCGATTTGGAGCGTCCGAATGTGATCTTGAAAATACGGCCCGTCTCGCGCCGTGTGTTCTTGATGCTGTGACATTCTCCCGTGTCCGACCAGTCACTGGAATACACGCCGCCGTCGGGACCGTAGCGCAGCGTGACCCCCATATACCACGGGTCCCTCGAGCGCAACACGTCGCGGCCGTGCGAGGCCGTATAGCCCGAACCGCTCCGTCGCGGGATGTCGTTGTTGATCCGCTTGCCGTGAATATTGTGCATGAACACCGTATTCCGGTAGCTCTCGGGCCAATTGTCCCCCAGGTAGACCATCGTGCCGCAATGCGCATGGCCACCACCCGCTTCGTCCTCGGCTGCCGACCCGAGACCGTCGCGGACGCCCTTTCGGCCGACGAAATGCAGATGGTCGGCGATGCTCGGGATTCGCTCGTAGGCGAATTGACTCGATTGCCGGTTGCGCCAAGGCTCGTAATGCGCCCCCTGGATTACGTGAAACAAATGCGGATCGACGCAGTTGCAGACGAACGCCTCGCCGAAATCGTTCCAATCGATTCCCCAGGGATTCGTGGAGCCGTCGGAGAACGGCTCCCAGACGTGCCGCACCGGATGGTACCGATACACCCCGCCGTCGAATCGGATCCGCTCGCTTTCGGGCGTACCGGGCTTGCCCAGCAGCGACCAGTTCGTGCGACCGTGGGTCCCGTACAGCCAGCCATCGGGCCCCCAGGCGAAACCATTGGCCAGGTTGTGGGCGTTGGCATGGTTGCCGAAACCGTCGAGCAGCACTTCGGGCTGGCCGTCGGGCTGGTCGTCTCCATCGCGATCGGCGATGAAATAGAAGTACGGCGGAGACATGACCCACGCCCCGCCGAATCCCACTTCAATCCCGGTGACGTAATTCAACTGGTCGTAGAATACAGTTCGTTTGTCGAACCGCCCGTCGCCGTCGGAATCCTCGAAAATCAAGATCCGGTCGCCCGGCTTGGTGCCGTGGTTGGGATAATTGTACGCCTCGGCCACCCACAGACGACCGCGATCGTCGATGCAGAAAGCGATCGGCTGCTGGACGTCGGGCTCACCTGCAAACAGCGTGACATGAAATCCGTCAGGCACGATCATCGTCCGCGCCGCCTCTTCCGGCGGGAGCGGCTTATCAACCGTGGGCTCGGCCGCCTGGGCGATGACCGATGTGCACAGTGCCAGCGCTAGAGAAAGGCCGACTGCTGCACATCTGATACTCGAACGGTGGAAGATGCGCGTCATGCGAGTGGGGCGGGAATGTTGATTTCGACGGAGGGAACAACCTACAGGACAGAATTCCAGTGTGACTCAACTCGGCCGCCAAATCAACGCGAACCGGGTGAGAGCGACTCTCAATTGATAACTGCACGCAGCCGGCATCATCTTGCTCGACTATGGACGAAAATGACTTCCAACCATCCGGCCCGCGGCAAAAACTCAGAGTAGCAGGCACACTCCGTGTGCCATTCGTCTCGTTCCCACGCTCTGCGTGGTAACGCACGTACCGACGCTCTGCGTCGTGTCCCGCGGAGTGAAGCCCGCGCTACGGCGTGGCATTTCCAGACTTGGCATGAGACCAAATGGAACGCCTGAGTGACATTCCAAGATGCCTCAACCACCACGCGATTTCGCGAAGCAGAGCTTCGAACGGTGCGTTCCCAAGCGGAGCTTGGGAACGAGACGACCCCGGCGTCTCGGAAGAGAGCCGGGGTCGTGTAAGGGCGTATTTTGCTTGCCGAGCGGACTATTCCGCAACAGGCGCGCGGTTTTTCGACTTGGCGCTGCGGGCCGGGGCCTTGTTTGCCGGAGGAGCGTCGTCAGATAGCGCGCCCGTCTGGCGGACGGTGGCTGGTCCCTGTCCTTTGGCAGCGGCGGCCTTCCCGCCGCTCGTGGTTCCCGTGATGTAATTGTCGACGCGGGCTTCCGCTTTCAGCTTCTTGAAGACTTCGGCGACGGCCAATTGAGTCTTCTCTTCGCGGAGCTCTTCGATCAGGATGCTTTCCACCTGGCTGATGTCCGTGACGGTAGGGACCGTCCGCCCCTCGCACTTCAGGATGACGATCTGGCTTGGCCCCACCTGGACCATCGCTGAAATGTCTCCTTCCTTCATCTTGAAAGCGACTTCTTCGAGCTTGTCGGTGCCGCCGTAGCGGGCGATGGGGGGAATCACGCCGTCCATCGCAGCGCTGTTGCGATCGACGGAGTGCTGCCGGGCCAGCTTTTCGAATTCGTCGGGATGTTCCTGGGCTTGTTCCCAGACCTCACGGGCTCGCCGTGAATTGTCCATGACGATTGCCTTGGCTTTAACGCGCTCGCCATAGTTGCGGATGAAGGCCTTCTTGACGTCGGCCTTGGAGACTTCGACTTTCTCGCCCGCGAGCTTGCGCAGGGCCAGCATCGGCCAGACGATGTCGCGGCGGTATTTCTTCTCGGGGATGTTCCGTTCGGCTTCCAGCATCTGCATGTATTGGTCGACGGCCAGCCCGAATTTTTTGGCCGTCTTCTGGATCTCTGCCTGCACTTCGGCTTCGCTGACTTCGACGCCCTGGGCGTCGCAGGCCTGCATGATGATCTTGCGATTGATGAGATCATCGAGAACGTCTTTGGCGAAACGATCGACGCATTCGGCGGCGAGCTCGTCGTAAGTGATCTGGTCTTTGCCCACTTTGGCCACGGCCTTCACGACTTTTCGGTTCGCTTCGCCGGCCCCATGGGATTGCGGGTTCCTGGCGGTCGCGCCTTTTCCATCCTCGGGATATGCCGACGTGGGGCGGGCCACCTGCAGCATGACTCCGGCGGCCAGCAGCAGGACGGCCGAACCGGCGATCACCATCGTCCAGGTCTTGTTTTTCCCGGGTTTCGATCGTTCTGTGGAATGAATCCGTTCGGCCATAACCCGCATCTCCCGAATGAAAAAGTCACCGATCGTGGTTTGCCCCGGAATCGACCGCGCCTGGGGAACAAGGGGCGGGTTTATAAGACGACGGGCAAATCTCGTCAAGCTCTTTTGGACGCATGACTTGCGACATCGGCGAGGCGCTGCTCGTATCGCAACACCATATGGCGCGATATGTTGTGCCGCGCCGGCAAACCCATTCCCCAGGAAAATAAGGGAACCGCGGATGAAGCGGATCCGCTCTCGCAACCGGTTGACTGACTCCCTGCTTACGACGATGATAGACGGTGGCAGCATTTCGCGCGGCCGCTTTCTGCAACGCGCCGCTTCAGAAATCCCACGACAATCTGCAAAGCTTGATGGAGTCTCATGGGCACGAATATCAATTCGCTGGCGAAATTGCTCGGCGACGCTTGCTACGGATTTCTCGCCGTCAATTTTCTGTTCGGCGTGTACTGCGTCATCATGATTTGGCGCCGCGTCTCGCAGCTTCGATTTCGCTCGTCCGAAGCCGAGGCCGAGTTCACCGGCAACCTGCAGACGCTGCTCTCGGCCCGCGATTACGATTCGGCGTCCCAACTGTGCGACTTCGATTATCGCGCCCTGCCCCGGTTGTGCCTGCTCATGCTGGCCAATCGGAGTTACCCCTACGACAAGCTCCGTCAGTTCGTCGCTGAAGCGATGCAGCGCGACATTCTGGCCGACCTCGAATACCGGTTAAGCTGGATCGCCACGGTCATCAAGAATGGTCCCCTGCTGGGGCTGTTCGGGACGGTGCTGGGTATGATGGCTTCGTTCGGACGCATCGGCACCGGTGAAAAGGTGCAGCCGTCGGTCATCGCCGAAGACATCAGCATCGCCCTGATCTGCACGGCGATGGGCCTGGCAACCGCCATTCCGCTGGGGTACATCCTGGCGAACCTGACGATCCGCGTCCGCAAATTGCAGGAATCGCTGGGGAGCGGACTATCACAAGTCTTGGAAAACTTTCGGCCGGGGCAGACGAGGTGAACTGTTCATGATTGTGACTCGAGGAGCTTGACACACGATGGCCGGAGGCGGCGGAGGTTTTACATTCTCGCCCAGCGCGTCGTCGCTCGACGATAATCCGCTGGTGCCGCGGCGGCCAGCGCACGACGAGGCGAAGTTCGACATCACGGCGATGATCGACCTGGTGTTCATGATGAACATCTTCTTTCTGGTGACGAGCGTGACCGCCGCGCTGTCGGAAATGGATCTGCCCACGGCCAAGCATTGCTCGCCGTCGGATCGCGACACGGCCATTCTGATCACGATCATGGCGTCTCCCGACCGCAGTCCCGGCCGAGTCTTTCTAGGCGATGCCGAAGAGGGAAAGCTCGTGCCTGAAGGGGACGAAGAACGTGTGATTCGGGCGGCCGTCGAGGCGGGCGTACGGAGCGACAAGAAGACCGTGCTCATCAAGGCCGAGAAAAACGCCCGGCTGCGAGACATCGCGCGAATCGGGAGCCTGGCGGTGGCCGTTCCAGGCACTGAATTGAAACTGGCCGTCATCGAAAAGGAGTAGCTTGCCGTGCCGGTGACATTCCGCTGCTCCGAATGCACGCAGAAGCTGCGCATCGAAGATGCGTTTGCCGGCAAGCTGGTGTCATGTGTGCGGTGCGGCGCCAAACAACGGGTGCCGCTGGAATCGTCGCCGGAATTTGCCAAGCCGAAGCCCGCGGACGAGGCTCCGAAGCCGGTGCCGCGGCGCCCTCCCCCGTCGCTCAAACCGCCCGGCGTCAAGTCTCGCGCGCCGCAGCCTGCCGAACCGCAACCGCCTCCCATCAAGCCGCCCGAGGTGAAGTCGACTGAACCGAAATCACCCAAGCCGCTCAAGCCGTGGCAACCCAGGCCAGTCCGGCAAGAGCCGCTGCCGAGTGAATTGCTGTCGCTGCGCGAAGAACCGAAACCAGAAGAGCCCCAACACGAGAAACCTCGCAGCGAGAAGCCGCCCGCCAAGACGCCGAAGCGTGAGACGGCTCCGGGTGAGCTTTCGTTCGAGGCCCTCTCGGCGATTTTCGATGAGGAGATCGTTCCCGCAAAGCCATCCTCGAAAGACGTACGGCGAGATAGCCGTCAAGACAAGATTCGCGAAGAGTTACCAACAGAAGCGCGCCCCCAAGAAAAGGCCCCCCAGGAAAACGAGCCCCAAGAAAATGACCTCCAAGAAAACGACCTCCGAGCAAACGACACAGTGGACAAGCCGGCGACCGCGCCGGATTTGTCAGGCAAGCTGCTGAGCGAGGAGGGTTTGGCAGAAGAGGAACTCGAAAGCGAAGTGCCTGAGTATTCGTCGCCCGAATTCGAAGCGGCCCCATTGGTGGCCGCCGGATCGAAGCATTTCGAAGAGGGTTTCGTCCCCGCGAGTTTTGACGCTCCGCAAACGACCTATCTGCCGGAGCACCAACTGGAACATCCGCCGGCGGCCCCGCACGCTGAGCCGTCGATGGTGCCTCCGGCCCAGAAGCTCGACGTGGAAGAGCTGATCGACATGACGGCGATGGTCGATATCGTGTTCTTCCTGTTGATTTTCTTTCTGGTGACGTCAATGCACTCGCTCGATTCGACGATCCCGATGCCCGCTCCCGATCCGCAGAAAGGGGCCGCGAAGGAGCCGCAGACCGTCGCCGCCATCGATGCCGACGACAGCTACGTCGTCGTCCGCATCGACAAGAATGACAAGATCACGGTGGAAGGGGCCGAGGTGCGCAGCGAGCGCGACCTGCTGTTCAAGCTGCGCGACCTGCGGCTGGCCGCCGCGCGTCCTGAAAAGTTGCTGGTGATCGGTCACGGCGACGCCACGCACGGCACCGCCGTCATGATCCTCGACGCCGGCCGCGAACTGGGCATGGATCAGGTGAAGCTGACCGTGCAGGATGAGGAAGAGTAACGAAGTTCCGCCTTCAGGCGGTGCGTCCCGGTTCAGCCATTCCGACGATGCTCAACCGTGCGGTCCAAACTTCATCCGTCGTGCAGCACTTCGAGCTGGTCCTCTCGGACTTCGATGTAATCGCGCCGAGGTTTCCTCTGCACGAGAACACGATAAACGCGAGCCCCCTTGGGGCCCAGCGGCCCACGGTACTCGACGATCTCAGCACGGTCGTAACCCGAGTTGAGAATCTTAACGACCGTACCGACGTTCAAGGGTTCAATCAGGTTTCGCAGTACCATTTGCAGACCATCCTCGTCACGTCACCAGGGAGCAACTCCCATGATGCGGAGCAATTCTGTATACATGATACTGTCGAGCGAGGTCGCCAATCCATCGCAGGATGCCAGCCCGTCGGTAGCGGCACAGTGCGCATCGACCTCATTCAATAGAGAAGTGCGATCGTTCTTCCAATTCGTATATGCCGCAGTAGGCATGGAGCAGCCTCGCTTGCAGTAAACTATCCTCGAGTCATTGCCGACGTCAACACGAGCTGGCTCGCGACATTCCCAGCCGAACAATCTGATTCACCTGCCGGACGAGCCGGCAGGGGTCTTCTTGCCACGTGCTGTGGCGCGTCTAGCTCGACAACCTCCTTCACCTGCCGCTCAAGGCGGCAGGGGTCGAGTTGCAAAGAATGTCGAGCGCTCGATGAACCTCATTAACTGCTTCTCGACTTGCGTTCCTGCCATTCGACGGCACTATCACAAAGATGATGGAAAACGGGATGCTGCGCCTGGCGCACTTATGTCACCGCGGCGGCTTCGCGGAGGCGGCGGGCCTGGGCGGCGGACGTGTCGATCGACATCGTGATCTTCACGCTCCACTTGCCGTCGTGAGGCGCGACGAATTCCCAGTGCGGCATCACCATGCTGCTCTGGTGCACCGCTTCGAAGCCCCCCTCGGACTGGCTGATCGTCTGAATCGGGAACGTCCAGACACTGGTCGGTTTCGAGAATTCGAGCGCCGTATCCAGCCCCAGCCATTCGTCGATCAGTCCGATCCGCTCGGAATTCTGAAGGTCGAGCTGCGATTCGAGCTGGCCCATCTGCCGGCCCTGGGAGTCGTAGAAATACCGGTCGGAAGCGCCGGCGGCCATGCCCGCAAAATTGAACTCGACGCCAAAGTGAATCGGCACGTTCTGCGGCAGGGCTTCGAGATCGTACGCGATTTCGAGCTGCCCCGAACCACGTTCCAGGCTGATCGTTTTGGTCAGCGTGACGGCGTAGGGGCCCAGCTTGCCGTTCCGCGACAGCCGCGCCTGCACCAATTCGGGTGAACGGCGAAGCACTGTGTCGTACACGCCGGTGACGCAGTCGCCGATTTCGCCGTCGCCGGCCTGGAAGCGGTCGATCGTCAGTCCCGGCTGGAGGAAGTGATCGACGCAACTCTTGCGCGGCCAGGAGTCGTACTGGATCTTCTTGTGCAGATCGGGTTGTTTGAAGGCGACCAGATCATGAATGCTGACCGCCTGGCTGGGATCGTGCTGACCCTGGCTCTCACCCGCCTGGCGGACCTTTTCATGGTACACCTCGGGGCGCCGGTTGAGGGTCGCCAGCAGATTGTGATTGATGCTGCGAATATCGAGCTCGTACAGATGACCGCCGCGGGCGGGGGTGAAAAACGCGATGAACCGATCGCTGGCCATGCGGATTTCTTTGCGGGCGTCGAGATTGAAATCGCCGCCGGTGACTTCGACCCAATGCCCGTCGCGTCCGGCCGCGTGCTCGAGCAGCGTGTCAGCCGCAATGGCATGTTGATAAACGGCATTCCGCAGATGGGGCAAATACAGTCCACCGAAGGCCCCGTGCCAGTACGAGCAGTTGCACTGCGCGCGGTACAGCTCGGTGCGGGCTTCGGACACCAGGTTGTTCCGTTCGCGCGGCGTTTCGCCGCTCGACAGCTCTTGCAGCCGCTCGCTCACTTGCATGACGCGGGCGTACATCTCGTTGCTTTCGGGATATTTGACGCGGAAATTCCGCCAGAATCCCCCCTTCAAGAATTGGGAGATCAGCGGCCAGCCCGAATCGGTGTGCTCGCGCTCGTGCACCAGTTTGTGGTATTCGATCTGCTTCGAGACGGGGAGCGCCCACTCGGTCATTTCGCGGTAACTGGCATCCGGCAGATAAATTCGTCCGATCGGGGGCACATTGTCGACCGCCTCCGCCAGCGTCGAGACTTTGAGCCAGTCGGAATTGGCCTTCAGCGCGTCGAAGAAACGGTGAATCCAGCCGTCCTGGTAGACGTGCTTCTTCGTACCCGGCCACGTGCCGAACTTTTCGCCGTCGTCGCCGAACGTCACGACCGCGTTCGGGAACCTGTCGGCGATTTGGCGAAGATAATTGATCGTCTCGTGTGGATCGGCGAAGGGAATCGTATACCGCAGTTTTTCGCTTCCCGGAAAGATCTTCAGCAGTCGCCCCTCGTCCTCCGAGAGGTAATAGCCGAACAGTTCTTCTTCGCGCAAACCGGTCGATCGGAAATGGTAGTCGTCGAGAATGGTGTACTCGATGCCGGCCTGGGTGATGTCGCCGGCGAACGATTGCTCCCAGACCCGCTCGGGGATCCACATGCCGCGAACCGGCGAGCCGAACAGTTTTTCGAGATACCGCGAGTAGGCGGTGATCTGGCCGACGCGGTCGCGACGGGGGATGCAGGCCAGAATCGGTTCGTAGAAGGGACCGCCGATGATTTCGATCTGCCCCCGATCGGCCAACATGCGAATGCGATCGATGTACTCAGGATGCTTGTCAACGAGCCATTCGAGCAGGCTTCCCGAGGTGTGCAGCGAGACTGGAATCTCGGGGTATTTCTCGAGCACGTCGAGAAAAGGCCAATAGCTGTCCTGATAGGCAGCTTCGAAAACGCCGTCGAAATTTCCGATCGGCTGATGATCGTGCAAGGCGAGCACAAGACGAATACGACCGCTCATGGATAAGCTTCCCTTCTTCCATTTGAAGGCTGGTGGATTGTTCAGCCTCGAAGCACGGGCGCTGCGAACTCACGGGCTTTCAACATCATGTCATCCGCAAGCCCGTTAGACAACTCCGCAGACCCGCGCTTCACGATTGGTTATTTGAATCGAAATAGGAACGCCGTAATGTCCGAAACTGTCGTTAACTCTTGCCCAGCCCGTTTAGAATCTCAGGATCTGAACCTCATGTCCAGCATTGTTGTTGGACCCGGAGCCCTCCGTATCAGTAAATCCCTCCGATTGACGCTTCGGCCTCAATCTCTCGCAGAAACGCCCCCGCTTGCTCGGGGAGCACCGGGTTGATGTAAAACCCACTCCCCCACTCGAAGCCGGCGATCCGCGTGAGCCGCGGTATGATTTCCAGGTGCCAGTGATAATGTGGCAATTCTTTCGTGTCGAACGGCGCCGTATGAATGATGTAATTGTAAGGCGGATTGTCGAGCGCCGCTTCGAGCTTGCCGAGCACTGTCTTGAGCACACTGCCCATCTCTTCGACCCCTTGCCGCGGGATGTTCTCGAAATGGCTCGAATGCTGCTTGGGGAGCACCCAGGTCTCGAATGGAAATCGGCTGGCGAAGGGACAGAACACGACGAAGTTCGGCGTATCGAGCACGATGCGGCTGCCGGTCGCCAACTCCTGTTGGATCATGTCGCAATAAATGCACCGCCCGCGGTAGTTGTAAAACTCGAGCGAGCCGGTCATCTCTTCCCAGACCGAGATCGGAACGACCGGCGTGACGATGAGTTGCGAGTGGCTGTGTTCCAGCGAAGCCCCGGCCAGCCCGCCGACGTTCTTGAAGATCAACCCGTGGACCAGCCGCGGGTCGCGCTTCAGATCCACGAGCCGGTCACGGTACACCCACAGGATCTCGCGAATGTTGTCCACCGTCAGGCGCGCCATGCTCGATTCGTGATGCGGGCATTCGATAATCACTTCGTGCGCACCCACGCCGTTCATCAGGTCGTAGATGCCGTCGCCGCGCTTGTTGAGCGCCCCTTCGACCTGCAGCGCGGGAAACTTGTTCGGGACGACCCGCACGCGCCAGCCCGGACCGTCGGCGTTCGTGTGCGGCTCACGATACGCCAGGATTTCGTGGGGCGTGTGCGCCTCGTGCCCTTTGCAGAACGGGCAGAAGCCTCCGGTCTTCACCGGAGACAGCCCCGCAAAATCCTGAGGACGTTTGGCGCGATCGGTGGCGATAATCACCCAGCGCCCTACGATCGGATCTTTGCGGAGGTCGGACATCACGGGAAAGGCGAAAAAAGAGGTCGAAAAGTCGAAGAGTCAACGAGTCGCAGGGTAATTGAAGTCAGGCTTGCCACATGATCTGTTCGTAGTCGGGGCTGGGCGTTCGCATTTCGAGCGCTCCTTCGCGGGGGGCGCGGTCGACCGATTGTCCGTCGGCGATCGCTTCGAAATACAATTGAATCGGCGCCTCGGGCTCCAATCCCAGGTCGGCAAACCGGACGGTCATTTCCAGGATCTGCCCCACAGCCACCTTGATCTCCGCGCCGGCCACGACTTCCCGATTGTGAAACAATCGCGCTGATAATGCAGCCTTGCCGGGATCCGTAATGCGGATCTCATACCCCGACGGCTCGATAAACTGAATGCGAATTTCCGGCAATCGGCCCAGGTCTTCTTGCGCCATTCGCGCCGTGTCGACGCGCAGCATCAGGCGTTCGACGTCGAATCCGAAAAACACCTCACGGATGACCCCGTCGGTCACCAGCGTCATCGTGCCGCGCTCGCTCCCCGAGATGTAGTGCCCGGCGTTGATCCATTCGAAGTAGGTGCGGCGGCCATCGACTTTGACTGCCAGAAAGCCCTTAGGTTCGCTGTGAATCGTCCGGCGAACGAGCCGCGTGATCGGCCGATTCAGCAATGAAGGGGGCTGCGTTCCCAGCAGCAAGTACACGTTTTGCAGGTGTTTGCGGAACAATTGGTCGAAGAGCTCGTCCTGTTCCGACGAGTGATCGTCTCCGAACCACCAGAACCAGTCACTGCCTTCGGCGATATACATCTCTTCCCAGGCGCGCCGGATGGCGTCGACGGGAGTCAGCCCCGCCGCTTGCGCCTGGATCAGAAACTGCCGCGTCTGATGCAGCAGGTCCCAGGCGGTATTGTCTTCGTGGTGGCCGATCCAGATGGCGAAATTGTGCGAGATCCAACTCCCGGCAAACAACCGACCGATGCGGTCGGCCGCGGGACAGTCGCGCACATGATCACGAATGCGGACCGGTCGGATCGTCGGATGCCGGGCGGCGCTGCGATACAGAGTCCGCAGGAATTCGACTCCACCGTCCGGATAGTATTCCCAGCAGTTCTCGCCGTCGAGAATCACCGAAACGAGCCCCTGGCGGCCGCCGTTGTTGGGCTCGACGGCTCGTCCGATCGCTTCAACTCGCCCCAGCAGGTCTTGGGCGGCACGAACTGGATCACTCCGCTGGTAATGGAACCCGATCAGGTCGCTCAAACCGTGATCGCGAAACACGATTTGCAATTGGCTCCCCTGTTCTTCGACTCTCCAGGGGCGATACAGCATTTCGGGGTGCCGAAGATGCCCTTGCGCATCGCGGCTGATCCAGCCATTCGTCGATCGGGCGAGAATTTCTTCGTCGGTGGCGATCCATTCGATGCCGGCCCTGGCGATGGCGGGGATGATGTCCTGCGAAACCGAACCTTCCGACGGCCACATCCCGACCGGCGCTTCGCCAAACAGCTCTTTGTGCAAGGCGATGCTGCGCTCGATGTGGATTTTGGCGTCGGCGGCGTACGAGTCGAGAGACTTGGGCAATTCACACTCGGGCATCGCCTGCCGCGAGCTGCGTTTGTCCCACAGCAGCGGCAGAATGGGGTGATAGAACGGCGTCGTCGTGAGCTCGACCTGCCCGGATCGCGCCAGCTCGCGATGCAGCGGAATGATTTGTTTGAGAATCTGGATTTGCTTTTCGAGCAACATTTGCTTGTCGGTTTCGGTCCAGAATCGCCCCTTGTTCCGCAGGTCGCGAAGCTCGAGGTCTTGCTCGAACGCCAACGGGTGCATCCAGGTCAGGTTGTTCCAGACCTGCAAGTCGCGCAGGTCGCGCTCGGAGAAGCGCGGGAGGGCCTTTTCGGCCGAGTCGCGACCGAAACCGCGCTTCAGATACAGCTCGTGATAGCGCGGAAACGGGCGAATCATGTTGTCGACGCTCGCCATGAAGAACTGGTCGAGGATGTACATCGCGTCGATTTCCGAAAGTCCGTCGGCAGGGACGCGCGATACGTCGAGATGCCGATCGCTCCCTCCTTTCTCGGTGTAGCGCAAAATCTGCGCGAGGAGGCTCGGGACCAGGTTGATCGTGCACCGAAACTCGGGGACCTCTTTCAGGTGCAGCGCCATCCCGTAGTAGTCTTTGGTGCCGTGCAGCCGGACCCACGGCATCAGCGTCTCCCCGCTGACGTCATCGGGGTAGTAAGGCTGATGCTGGTGCCAGAACAAGGCCAGGGAAATCGGCTGCATGCGCCGGACTATATCCCAATGCCAGAAATCGGGAAAGGTGGAGTCTGGTGTGGCCCACACCCATCTGCGCCGGCAATCGGAACCGCTTCCAAAACAATGCGAGTGGCGGGGTCAGAGCGTCAGAATTGAGATAGCGTCTCGCAGCCCAGAACGCGTGGCAGCGGATTTGGCGCCGTCGGAGCCGAAAACCCAGCGATGGCCCCGATGAACCGGACGACCCGCGAAACGATCGCATTCGGGCCATCCGGTCAGGGCCATCGCTGGCGGTTAGTGTGATCGCACCCGAAGCAAACGACAGACGATTCAGCGGCGCTCAACGTCCAGCGTAACTTCACGCTCTGACCCTGCCACACCTTGTGCATTTACACAGAGTGCATTTATACAGAGTGCATTCACACAAAACCGCGGCACAGAATGCTGGTACGCCCAAATCGACAGCCCCCTCAATTCGTACTCGCCTGACCGGTGGCGACCAGCATCGAGCGACAGCGATCGGCGATCTCTGCGCGGTGAATGCGAATGTCCTGCGGCGCTTCGATCCCGATCCGCACCTTGCCCCCGCCGACTTCGACGATGGCGATTTCAATTCCCGGTTCGATCAGAATTCGTTCGCCAATTTTGCGGCTGAGAACAAGCATGACATCCTCCATGAAGTGTTGGTTGTTTCAGGTATGCTATATGTGTACTAAAGAATAGTATATACGTATGTCACCTGTCAAGGCCGTTTCTGCCAGTTTTTTCAACTTGACATAAGTTGCAATTCAGCCATATAGTTCCGTACGCTGAACCCGGCCCAGGGTGGGAACCCTGTGGCCCCGGTCAGGGGAGCTTGATTTACGTCCACGAGATCAATTCATGGCTGCTAGGGATAGCTTGCCAGGCCCGTTCGCCGAGGTTGCGAATCTCGAGCTGGGCATCGGCGGACTGCCGACTCGCTTGAGATTGCTGTGCGTCGGCAGCGTGGAACCGTCGTGGGTCAGCCTGACGCTGCAACTCGACGCCTTGGGCTGCGTCGAGCCCAATTTCAAATGGGTTTCGACAGCCAACGAAGCGCTCGGGCTGTTGCGCGACGAAAGTTTCGATTGCCTTCTGGTGCGAATCAATCCGACCCGGCCGGGGCTCGGAGACGATCCCCTGTCGTTGGCTCGCGGCATTCGGGCGGGGGGCTGTGCCGATCCGATCGTCATCGTCACAGTGGCCATTGAGGATGCCACCTGGACCGAGGCGCTGCGCCTGAACATCGATCTGCTCGTGAGCGCCAAAGGTTGGGAATCGTCGGCCCTGGTCCAATCGATCCAGCGCGCGGTCGAACGGGGCCGCATGCTCCACGAGATTGATCGCCTGGCGGCCGCCGACCGCCGCCGGCTCGTTCGCGAGCGAGACGAAGCTGACTATTTGTTGACTCAGCAACGGAGAATCCTCACAACCCTCGAACAATTTGCCGCCCCCGTCGAGAACGCCCACTCGACCCGCGGCGAAGATCCCGCGAGCGCCGCCCCCCAGGCCGCAGATCGCCTGCGGCTTCCGCGGGAATTCGACGACTTTTATCAGGAATTGCTGCGGACCTACGTGATCATGGGCTCGGGAAACCTGGCCGCAGAGATTGGCAAGCTGGCAGAGCTGCTGGCCCAGGCGGGGCTGACGCCGCGCGAGGTGCTCGATCTGCACCTGGAGCGCGTCGAGCGGCTGGTTCGCGGACTGGGCAATCGCAGCACTCGCCACGTGATGGCCCGAGCCGATCTCCTGGCGCTCGAATTGATGGTGCACCTGGGCGAATGCTATCAGCGCCGTTCGGTGGCGACGGCCTGCGTCGCCGATTCCGCTGCCCACGAGGAACAGTGATGGCGGACGCATCGGTCACAGTCGAGCAGCTCAGGCAGGCGGTGCAGGCCTTTGTCGACGAGCGCGAATGGAGAAAATTTCACACGCCGAAAAACCTGGCCATGTCGCTGGCCATCGAGGCCGCCGAGGTGATGGAACATTTCCAGTGGCTCGACGTCGACGAGTCAATCGACTACGGCCGCGACGCAGCGCGCCGCGCCGAGGTGGCCGAGGAAATCGCCGACGTTTGCTGCTATCTCTTGAGCCTGGTCAATGCGCTCGACATCGACCTTAGCGAAGCGGTGCTGGCCAAACTCGTCAAAAACGCACAAAAGTATCCGGCCGCAGAATTCCGCGGCAGATCGCGGTAGGTCCGTCGCCACAAGCTGCCGGCTTGCCATCCAGTCGACGCTGATCGATGCAGGTGCGCGTGCGACGCCTGTCGTTTAACCCGAAGCCAGCGGCGACGGCGGTGCAACCAGACAATCCGTCGGCCCACTCCTATTCGCGGCGGCGCCCGGTACCGGGTTAAACGATTTTTCATCGAACGCACCACACAAGTTTCGCCGTCCGCCTATAATTGGTTATTTCGTGTGTCAAAGGACTCTTCATGGCCGACCAAATCCCCAAATCTCGTCCCGATCGTTCAGAAACAGACGTGCTTTCGGGGTCGCATTCGGTCGAATTCGAGCCGGTCGCACCGGACACTCTCGTCGATCAGATCAAAGACGTCGCCGACAAGCTGGCCCGTGACCAGACGACGCATGGCGACCTGAAAATCATCCTCCGCGCGCTGAAAGAATTGCGATATGCCTTCAAGGTATTCAAGCCCTACAGGCTGAGGCGGAAAGTCACCATGTTCGGGTCGGCCCGCATTCCACCCGCTGCATTGATCTACAAGATGGGGGTGGAATTTGGCCGGCGCATGGCCGAGGAAGGGTGGATGGTCGTCACCGGGGGCGGACCGGGGATCATGGAAGCGGGCCATGCCGGCGCCGGGCGCGAGATGTCGTTTGGGCTCAACATCGTGCTCCCCTTCGAGCAGGATGCCAATCCATTCATTGCCGCCGATGAAAAGCTCATTAACTTCAAATACTTCTTCACGCGCAAGCTGCTGTTCGTCAAAGAGGTGCATGGCATCGTGCTGTTTCCCGGAGGTTTCGGCACGCAGGACGAAGGGTATGAAACGCTGACGCTCGTGCAAACCGGCAAACGCGACTTGATGCCCATCATCTGCATCGACGAACCGCACGGCACGTACTGGCAGGGCTGGCGCAAATTCATTGTCGACGAGCTGCTCCAGCACAAACTCATCTCGCCGGCCGATATGTCGCTGTTCACGTTCGTCGACTCGGTCGAAAGCGGCGTCCGCGAGCTGCTCAAGTTCTACAGCGTCTACCACAGCATGCGTTATGTGCGACGCAAGCTCGTGATCCGTCTTAATCACGAACCAGGAGACGAACTGATCGCCCGGCTGAACGACGAGTTTCGCGACATCGTAACAGGCCAGATCTTGCGCTCGCAGGCGCTGCCGCTGGAATCGGATGATCCGCACCTGGTCGATCTGCCGCGCCTCGTCTTTCAGTTCAACCGCAAAGACATCGGGCGGCTGCGGCAGATGGTGGACGTGATCAATTCGACAGCCGTACCACCGGCAGCCGGTTCTGCGCCAGGAAATCAGACAGTTCCGAGCGATTGAAGACCCCCGTGGTGGCCCCGGCGCGACGTACGCAACTGGCGCCCAGCGCGCTGCCGATCTCCAGGCAGCGCACGGCGGGCAAGCCGTCGAGCAGCCCCGAGATGTAACCTGCGGCAAAGGCGTCCCCCGACCCGGTGCCGTCAACGAATTCGACCGGAAACCGGCCCGACTGAACCATTCCCGATTGGTCGGCGAGCACGGCCCCTTCGCTGCCACAGGTGACGACAACGGTCTTGGCGCCGGCGTCGCGAAACGCGCGGGCCTGCGCTCGAGGGTCGTCCAGCCCGGTGAGTTGCCGGCCTTCATCGACGTTCGGCAGGAACACGTCGGTCCAAGGGAGGACGTGTTGCAGTTCGCGCCAGCAATTTTCTGGGTCTGGAATGACGACGTCCATGACCGTGGGAACATTGGCTTCGCGTGCCGTGCGGAACAAATCGACGACGCGCTGCGACGTCAGCCGGGGCATGAGAAAAAAGCCCCCCACATACAGCGACCGGGCCTGCCGGATCAGGTCGGCGGGAATTTCCGAGCCGTCGAAAGCCGCGTTGGCCCCGAACGCGTGGATGAATCGGCGGTCTTCGCCCCGCACGTTGATCACCAGCGTGCTGCTGGTCTGGAGCGCTGATGTTTCGACCAGCCGGTTCGTGACAACGCCGGCGGCGGACAACTCATCGCGCACGAAGCGGCCCGGCATGTCGCTCCCCACCCGACCGACGACCGCCGATGTTCTCCCGATCTTCGCCAGATCGGTGGCGACATTTGCAGCGCAGCCTCCGATGGCCAGGGAGATGGCGTCGGTCATCTCCAATCCGCCCGCACCCGGAACCGCCGTCACCGGGGCACAGACAAAGTCGGCAACAATAATGCCGGCGCACAGGCAATCGTACATGGCGGCGTCGGAATTCATCGCGGCACGGCGCGTCGTTCTTTCTCGAGCACGTACAGCGCCGATTCCGCCCGCAGGTTGGCAACCCACGCCCGGTCGACGATGCGGCCTTTGATCATGGGCGCTTCCTTGACGATCCTGCCCCCCACGACCGTCACCAGCTCGCGAAAATCGAGCATCGACATGAAATGCAGATTCGGGGTGTCATACCATTCGTAGGGCAGCGCCGCAGTCACCGGCGCCCGGCCGCGGGTCAAATGGTCCCACCGCACTTTCCAATACCCGTAATTGGGAACGACCACCAGCGACCGCGAGGCCACCCGCAGCATTTCTTGCAGGATCAACCGTGGGTGCCGCACCTGCTGCAACGTCTGACTGAGGACGGCGAAATCAAATGCCAGATCGGGAAACCCCGACAGCCCCTTGTCGAGGTCGGAGTGCACGACGGGAACGCCATTGTGCATCGCTCCGATAATGCTCCGCCGGCTGAGCTCGATCCCCTGAATCGACGCCCCGTGCTTGTCGCGAAGCTGTGACAGGAGCCGGCCGTCGCCGCAGCCCAGGTCGAGCACCCGGCTGCCGAATGAAATGTGCGCAATGATCGCTTCGTCCGTCAGCTTTTCCAGCGGATCAGACATGCAATAGACGCGTTCGTGGGCCTTAGTTTTCATGCTGCGGTATTTAACTCGTTTAACCGCGACTCGACAGAGGAGCGCGTATCGAACGTCTCTATGCTTTCAATTCTGATCGGCGGTATGCCATCCGTTACTTGTTCTTCACCCCCGAAACGCGCATCCCGTTCCGCCTCACGCGGACTTCACAACCGCTCCGTGCGATTGCGGTTAAACGATCTGTTTTTTTCCGGCCAGATAGGTTTGTTCAAGGAACGGCGCCAGCAACTCTTCCAACGGTTCGACTTCCAGCAGGAATGAATCGTGGCCGAACGGGCTCGTCAGCTCGACGAACGACACGTGCCGGCGGGCGGCGACGAGTGCGTCGACGAGCTCGCGGCTCTGGATCGTTGGGAACAGCCAGTCGGTCGTGTACGACGTAATCAAGAATCGGGCCTCGGTTCGCGAGAAGGCCTTTTCGAGCGAACTGTAGCCTTCGGCCAGGTCGAAGTAATCCATCGCGCGACTCAGATACAGATAGCTGTTGGCATCGAATCGCTCGACAAACCGCGAGCCTTGATGATGCAAGTAGCTCTCGATCTGAAACTCGGTGTCATGCAGCAGCTCGTAGGCGAACCGATCGGCATGTTGCAGCCGGCGGCCGAATTTCTTTTCGATCGACGCCTCTGACAGGTAGGTAATGTGGGCCACCATGCGGGCGATCGACAGGCCGTGGTTCGGTCCCGTGGGTTTGTCGTAATAGTCGCCGTTGTGGAAATTAGGGTCGGTGACGATCGCGCGCCGGCCGACGCAATTGAACGCAATGCCCTGCGCCGTCAGCCGCGCGGCCGAGGCCAGGCACACCGCCCCGCGGATCTGCTCGGGATAGCGGGCGGCCCATTCCAGCACCTGCATGCCCCCCAGGCTTCCCCCCACCACGGCCAG
>DASYAR010000571.1:0-3174 GCA_036501235.1 Planctomycetaceae bacterium | reverse complement strand
CGGACCAATGTTCCCCAATCCGCCGTCGACGGGGCATACCAGCGGTTGCCCAAGGTGGTGCCGACTTTGGGATCGACAAGAGCACTGGCCATTTCGCGCAGCCAATGGGGCGGAACAACCATGTCGGCATCGGCAAAGGCCATCAACGTGCACGAATCGTCGAGCTCTTCGACGAACTGCACCAGGCAACTGCCGATCAGACTGCAGGTGCGTCGCTTTTCGCGCAGCGTGGTGACATGCACAGCGCTGCATCTCGTGCCCCCGCCTTCTGAAGCGGAGTCGCGTTCTTGCTGATATTGCCGCAGGATCTCTGGCACCATCTCCCAGGCGGGATCCTCGCGACTGTCAATGATGATCCGTAATTCGAAGTCCGGATAATCCTGGTTCAAAAGGCTGCGCATCGCCAGCGCCAGGTGCGGATCAGCGCCGCGCAGCGGAAAGTGGACGCACATCTTGGGCAGACATTCGTTCGCAATCTGCGCAGGTCGCGAATTGCGAAACGTCGCCGCATATCGCACGGCGGGCGCCAATTGCACCACCCACAGCACCAACAGCCCAAGAACCAGGGCGATTGCGAACGAAGTCACGGAATTTGCCTCGCGGAGGAGCCGCCGCACGCTTTGCACAAGACATCGACCCTGGCCCACACGAATGACGGGTTACCCAAGCATAGGTCAGGGGCAATCGAAAAATAACTTCTTCGTTCCGGCAAGCCGCAATCGAGTCAAGACGGTTCAGGAAAGCCATCCTAATGCGTTTTGACAAACGAAACGGGTATCGATAACAACCCTCGAAAACTCTTGGAAGGAGAGTAGGAGAGGGGCGTCGCCGCCGCCTCTCCCCTCGTCAAACCGGACGGGCGGATTTCCCGCATCCGGCTTTCCCGAAAGTTTCGACTCAGGCATGCACATGAAGTCTCCGTTGTCGTTAAAGCAGTTGCAAGCCAAGTCGTTGCAACTGGGCGTAGTACGACACACCCTCCGGAGGCCGGAAGGGACGTTGACTCCGACGTTGCAGATGACGCGTCAGCGAGAGAACCACATACGAGTTCACTTTTCGAAACGCCATCCGCGGGTAACCAAGCGAGAAATACTGCTTCCAGCCGCGCAACATCCGATTGAGCCGTCCGATCAACGTCGGAATCGGCGTCACCGGGTTGGCCGCCAGCAGCAGACGCAGCCGCTCGCGAAGCCGGGCGACGGACTTCTCGGCCGGGAACACGTTCAGATAACGATGGCCGCGGCCTTGCAGGTCGCGGTCGTATCGGAACGTGAAACCCAAGAACGACAAGCTCGCGCGGGGTTCGGTGAGCGTCACCACGCGGGTTTTCTCGCGGTTGATCGTCAACTGGAAGCGTCCTTCCAGCGTCTGTTCCACCCAGGTTCGCAGGCGTTGTCCCTGGTAACGGGCCAGGATGACGAAGTCATCCGCGTACCGCACTAGGTGCGCCTTCGCCCAGGCGGCCGGACCATCGGGCCGATGAAACAGATGCTCGAACCAGTGCAGGTACACGTTGGCCAGCAACGGGGAGATGACTCCCCCTTGCGGCGAACCCTGCGTCGACCGTTGGACGGTTGGCCGTCCGCGGTCGTCGGTCTCGACGATCGGCGCTTGCAGCCACGAGCGAATCAGAGCCAGCACCGAACGATCGGTGATGCGCATCTGCAGCGCTTTGAGCAGCTGGTCGTGCGGGATCGTGTCGAAGTAGCTCTTCAAGTCGGCGTCGTACACCGCCTGTTGGCCGTGGGTCAGGTGCTCGCGAATCGCTTGCACCGCCTGGTGGGCCGATTTCCCGGGACGAAATCCATACGAGCATTCGTGGAAGTCCGCCTCGAAGATCGGTTCCAGGATCAGCAGGGCTGCCGTCTGGACAATCCGATCCTTGACGGTCGGAATGCCCAACGGTCGCTGGCCGCCGTTGGCCTTGGGAATGTACACCCGTTTGACCGGTTGCGCTCGGTAGCTCTTGCTGCGAAGCTCTTGTTGAAGATCTTCCAAGAACTTTCTCGCACCGGGGCCGTTCATGAGGTCGTCACACGACACACCATCAACGCCCGGGGCGCCATCGTTCTTCAGCACCAGCCACCAGGCCACCGTCAACACGTCGAACCGATAGATCCGGTCATACAGCGCGTAAAACCGGAATCGCGGTTCCTGCTTGGCCTTTCGCCACAGCTTCCACCTCAGTTGAGAAACTTTCAGAATAAACTTCACGTCGTTTCTGTTCTCCGGTTGATCCGGCAGTTCAGTCCGACCGTAGATGCTTACCTTGTCCGTAGTGGAATGAGATTCATCCAAGCGGCATTCTCCTCGTCTTGTGGAAACACACTTTCGGCAGGGTTCCTTGGCTCCACCGGCATTACCCGGCTTCACGGCTACTATGAACCCCTCCGACTCCCGAACGAGCCGCCCGGCCGTTATTTATTCCAGTCGGGCGTGGTCCTTCGACCTACGCGTCGTCGGACTCTCGCACGGGTCTCTCAGGTTCCTGATTGCTCTGTAGATGCCCGCTGTCCCCTCTCACCCCGGGGAGCCCGACCGCTGCACTTGTTCGTTGCTTCACGGTCGATGGCAGGCTTCACCTCTTCTGGAGGGCTGGCCACTCCCAACTGCGTCACGAGGCCGAAACGGGTTCATTGGCATTACGGCTGGCATCGTCGCCTTCCGGGGCTTCGAACGGCGGATTACTCCGCCGCCCGCCCGGTCAGCTACATGGCGCACGAACAAATACCATGATTAGTACCTTTCAACTAACAAGAACAATCAGACTTACCTAACGCACCAGAAGATCGCAAAGGACGCGAAGAGTAACCAATCTGTTCTTCCTGTTCTTCGCGCCCTTCGCGATCTTCTGTTCAATTACCGACTTTGTTCGTCAAAAATCATCAGTTGTCGAGTTTCTCCGAAACCCGACAGGGTGCCGTTTGTCATTGGTCTTGCTCGGATACGGACAAGAAACGGATTCGCGCCCACCTTTGCCGGATTCAGCAGTCCTCGTGGCCCTGGGAGCTTTCGGAGAAAGCTCCCTACAGTTGCCGGTTTCTCAGAAACCATTTGGACACTTGGTATTTGTCGAGAAATACCGTGTTTTCCAGCAGAAATGACCAATCTTCTTCAATGACAGGGATTGAGCTTTGGAAAGTCGCTAATGATCTCCGTCGGAAGCGACAGTTT
>DASYAR010000570.1:0-14165 GCA_036501235.1 Planctomycetaceae bacterium | reverse complement strand
CAGCGCCATGAGACGAGCGAACGGCCAGTCTTCGGCCTCCAGCGACAAGAGATTGAAGAGTGCCTTCACGGGGGCCAGTCGCGAACCTGGCAGTCCCGCTTCGCAGGCGAACGGCAGGCCGGCCGCCGAAAAGATCTCTTCGATCAATACGGCATATTCGTCGAGGTCGCGCACGGCCACCACGATGTCGTCGGGCGCGACTCCTTCCAGCAAGAGTTGTTTGACGCGAGCCGCCAGGTAACGCACCTCGCCAATGCTGCCGGCGACGGCGACGACTTCCACTCCGTCGGCATCGGACGAACGCGAGACCTCGCGCGGGTTGACGAACAAGTTCCTGGAGATGTGAGCGATCGCTGGCGGAAGCGCTCGAGCTGCAATTCCGGCTCCGTCCGATTGTGAGTGTTTGACGGCGGCCTGAAGGCCGGATTCCCGTGGAAAAACTCGAAACTCCGGCGTCCCGAGCCGTTGTAAGCGCTTCAGCACCGCCGCAGTTTTGGCAAACAAGTCGCGCCGCGCGACTTCCGCCGCTGTCAGCAACGAAAGGTACATCTGGCCGACCTGATCTGCCAGAAGCTCGAGGATCTTGAACTGCGCTTCCGTGAAATCGGTGAAGCCATCGATGACCACGAGGGACAGATTTGCGAAGCGGCCCCAATGTCCGTCGGCGAGCGCCGTGCGAGCCGACCAGAACCGGCCTTCCCCATCATAGACGTTGGCCGCCAGCAGCGCCTGCTGATACCGCTCATAGATCAGCACCAACTCCCGGTCACCGGCCCGACCTCCACGTTGCGCGCAAGCCGTGGCAAAATGTTCCGGCCAGGTCTCGCTGCGCTTCAATTCCGAGATGAATGCCGACACGAGGTCGAGAAAACCCGACGTGCGGGCAATGCTGCGAAAGTGTCGCAATTGCTTTTGCCGAGCCAACTCAGTCACGACCCGGCGCAGCAGCACGCGCTGCATGGCGGGGGAGCAGGGCGCCACCGCCTGGGGGGCCGTCTTCAAAACCTCGTCCGCAAACTGATCGAATGTGAACAGATTGGGACGAAAGACGACGTCGAGCGAATCATCGAGTAAGCGGTTGCGGACTTCTGCCTGGGCGCGGTTCGTGGGCGAAAGCCAGAGCGTCATTCCCGGCAGCGCGGTGCTTTGCGCCTGGCGCAGCGCGGTGCGATACAAGTCCAGCAGAGCGGTCGTCTTGCCGGTGCCGGCGATGCCGGTGAATACCGTGAAGGTCGTCTTCTTGTCCAATGATCGCTCTGCGTCGAAGTGTTGCGGCAATCGGATCGGCGGAATTCGCCAGGATGAATTGTATGGAAAGGAACGGGAGAACTGAATGATGTGAAAAAAACCGGCGGGACGAAATCCCAACAAAAGAAACTCACCTCGCAATCGCGGGAATTTCGCCCTTTCGGGGCTCACCTGGTCATTGGACTGATACCCAGGGCTAGCGCCTTGGGTTTTCGAACGACCCCCCCGTGGGGCTCCCGGTGCCGGCGTCGTGCGACTTGGGGTCGGGAAACCTCAATGTTTCGAGGGGCACGAACCCTGTCGCATTGGCCGTGGCGCTGCGGCTCTCTGAACTGCACGATCTGCACGAGCCGCAGGCCCCGGTGCGGGACTTTTGTCCCGACCGCCAGACGCGAATGCCGCGATGCGCAAGATGCGCCGCAGCCGCGCCCAGCGCCAGCACGACGACGATCAATTGCCAATTGATTCCGGACATGGAGACACGATCAACCGATCAGCATTCCAATCTGATACGTCGCCAGCGCACCGACATAAGCCAGCACCGTCATATAGACGAACGTAAAGGCCGCCCAGCCCCAACTGTTCGTTTCGCGCCGGATAACCATCAAAGTCGAGGCGCATTGGGCGCAGAGGGCGAAAAACACCATGATCGACAGGGCCACTGGGACATTATACACCTTCCGTCCGTCAGGCCACGTCGCCGACTGAATCGCCGTTACTAAATTATGATCGTCTTCCTCCACGCTGCTGCCGAGACTATAGATCGTCCCCAGCGTCCCCACGATGACTTCTCTCGCGGGAAAAGACGCAATCACGCCGACGCCGATGCGCCAATCCCATCCCAGGGGCCGGACGGCCGGCTCGACCGCTTTGCCGAATCGCCCGAGAAAACTCTGCTCCAGCAGATCGCCCCGCAAGCGATTTTGCTCCTCGATGAGCTGCTGCAATTCCGGCTCTTTCGCCGCGTCGCCCTTTGCCGCCTCTCGAAGCTGGTCGATCTGCGCCTGCACCGCTTCGACCTGGGTGTGATCCCCCGGAAAGTAACCGGTCCCCCAAATGAGAACGGTGGTCGCCATAATCAGCGTGCCGGCGCGGACGACGAATGACATGGCCTGATCGTAGACGCGATTGAACACGACGCCGGGCGAGGGCCATTTGTAACTGGGGAGCTCCATCACAAATGGGGGCGTTTCGCCACGGAACAGCGTCTTCTTGAGCAGCCACGCGATCGGCACGGCCACTGCCGCCCCCAGAAACGTCATGCCGAACATGACGATGCCGGGCAATTCCCAGCCCAGCAAGATCGAAGTCGCGGGGATGAACGCTGTCGCCATCAGCACGTACACCGGTTGGCGGGCCGAACAGCTCATCAACGGAGCCACGAGAATCGTCGTCATCCGATCGCGGCGGTTCTCGATGACGCGCGTCGCCATCACACCCGGCACGGCACAGGCAAAAGATGACATCAGCGGCACGAACGATTTGCCCGACAGGCCCACCTTCGTCATCAGCCGATCGACGAGAAATGCCGCCCGTGCCATGTAGCCGCAGTCTTCCAGGATCGCCATGAACAGAAACAACAGGACGATCTGCGGCAGGAAAATCAGGACGGCGCCCACGCCGCCAATGATTCCATCGACGACCAGGCTGTTCAGGCTGCCTGGCGGCAGCCATTCGGCCACATTGTTCCCTACCCACTCCTGTCCCTTCTCGCACAATTTCATCAGCGGTTTGGCGCCGGTATAGATCGCCTGAAAAATGCCGAGCATCAGCAGCAGAAAAAATCCTAGCCCGGTAACGCGATGGGTCAGCCACGAATCGATCTTGTCGCTGAGGGTAATCGGCCGCGCCGCGGGGCGCGTCACAATTCCCTCCAGCACCTGCCGCACCCATTCGTACCGAAGACGCGCCTCGGCCGACGGGACTTTGATTCCCTGGTCGGCCAACCTGTGCCGCGCGTCGGCGAGATGCGCGGCGAGCACGGCAACCTGTCCGTTGACGACGTGCCCTTCGAGATAGCCGCCGATGTCGAGCAGCAGCCGCTCCAGCAGATAATACGGCGTCTGCGGTTGCCCCAGCGATGCCAGCAATTCGGAAAGGCGTTCGCATTCGGAGGCGAATGCCGCCGGGAAGATTCGCGGTCGCACCACTGCCGGAGCGGACGCGGCGGCCTGGATCGTGGTCCGCAATTCCTCAAGACCCCGCTTACGATGCGCCTCGGTCTTGACGACAGGCAGCCCCAGCCGCTGCGAGAGCGCCGCCGCGTCGATCTGAATTCCGCGGCTGGAGGCGACGTCGCACATGTTCAGCACGATGACGGTAGGGAGCGACAGGTCGAGCACCTGGCTTACCAGATACAAATTGCGCTCGATGTTCGACGCGTCGACAATGCACACGACGACATCCGGAGCCGCGACGTCCGTCTGCCTTCCCAGCAGCACGTTGACGGCCACCATTTCGTCGAGCGTGCGGGGCGCCAGGCTGTACGTGCCCGGCAGGTCGATCAGATCGACAGCGCGGTCGCCGCAAGTCGTCCGGCTGATTTTCTTTTCAACCGTCACGCCGGGATAGTTTCCCGTCATGGCCCGCGCCCCGGAGAGCGCGTTGAACAGCGTGCTCTTGCCGGTATTCGGATTTCCGATCAAGACGACCGTCAGGAGCTGTTGCGATGGAGCGGTAAGAGACACGTGTCAAACAGCTCCCTCGAACAATCGCAGTGAAACTTGTCGCCCTTCGCCGTGAGCTAGGGCTCCGCGTGCAGACCTCTTCACGCCACCGTTACTGGACTGCTACGACACTTGGACACGACGGGCTTCCGACAACCGCAACGACAATCGATACCCGCACACGAGATATTCGACCGGGTCACCCAACGGCGCAGCGCCCAGATTCTCGATCGGCTGGCCTTCGACGAGCCCCATTTCCATCAGACGGACGGCAACGGCGTCGTCCCCGGAAACAGCAGAGATCCGCGCTTGCTCGCCCCGTGCGAGCGTGTCGAGGGTCTTCAATTTCGATCGACCTCCACCAGCACAACCGCCTCTTCTTCACCGCGAAAACTGAGCCGCTGGTGGTCCAGCGCGACGATGCACGGCCGTCCCGGTTGCACCATGCGAACTTCCACGCCGGCTCGCAAACCCATCTCATCGAGCCGCCGGATGAGGTGCTTCTCTCCTTCGACCTCCCTCACGCAGCCCGTTTCGCCCGGCGTGAGAAACTGCATGGGAAGGATTTGCGACACGGTTGTCCTCAATCACAGAGAGTCGGCACTGATTTAGCTTAACCAGTGCCTCAAAAGGCGGGTGTCATTATTGAGATTAAGTCTCAATCTATATCGTCATTGTACTCCAAATCTCTGGAATTTAAAGCGCTCCGCGGTTTTTTTTGCGGAATTCCCGCACTTCGCGACCCATCGCAGAGAATGCGGTAGTCGCGGACCGGGCTTCTGAGCCGAACGACTGAGTATTCAGTACCGGGTACTCAGCACTCGATCAATACGGGGTTTCCATCATATCCACGATGTTCCGTGCCAGCCGGTCGATGGCCGTTTGATCGGCCGTCGCCAGCGACTGCCCCACTTCCGGGGCGAATTCGGCCTGGGCGGCCAGTTGCATCATTTCCGGCGGAAGCGGAACCCGCTGCTGCGCCAGGATTTTTCCGGTTCGCATGTCTTCCCAGGTCACTTCCACCAGCAAGTTGACCTGCAACTCCCGCGCGTCGCTGAATTGGGTTTGACCCAGGGCCGTCTTCTTCAAATCGACGATTCGGCCCGTGAGGCGCGTATCGGCGTCTTCTTCCTTCACCAGTCGCATGTTGGAACGCTGCTGGATCAGTTTTTGAACCGATTCGGTCAATTGATATTCGAGGAACCGGCGGCTGCTGCTCGATTTGAAGATCGGGACGTGGACTGAGCGGATTTCCGGGCTGAAGGGTGCGCCGAGGTGATAACCGCATCCAGCGGGCAGCACGAACAGCAAAATCAGCGCGGCACGACACAGGCGGCGGTTCAATCGCGTGCTGATATTCGACATGGAACACATTCCTTTACTCGTCAGCCTTGCTCGCCGAACTGACTCATCAGCCTTACTCATCGACGGGCGCGGGGCTCGCCCCTTCGTCGGTCACCTTCAGGTGCCCCGGTTCATCGGACTCTGTATCTTGTTCTTTGGTCGTCTTGGGTTTGGCGGGTTCTTTTTTGAATAGGGGCGTCGTCAAGATCCCCTGGGCGTATTCGGGGCCCAGCTTCAGCAATGTTTCGCGGGCCTTCACGGCCTGGGACGAATCGGGATACCTATTGATGAGGTCTTCGCAATAGATGGCGGCTGCTTCTTTTTCACGCCGCCTGAGATAATACTCGACGCGTTTCCATTCCCGTTCCACGATTTCGACCTTGATCTTTTTCAAATCGCCGTCGAGCTTCGCGCGTTGCGGAATATCGGGGTACATGCGTGTCGCGGTGTCGGTCAACGCTTTGGCCTCTTCCAACTGTTTCGAGTCATAATTCGCTCCCAGGTAGGATTTCAGGCTGGCGTGCGCTTCGAGCACATAGGCAGCTTGTATAAATTCGCTGGTGGTATACTGCGTGCGAATCTCTTTGAAATAGACGGCCGCCTCACGATAGTCTCGCTTTCGCAAGTGATAGACGGCCAGGGTCATGCGCGCGTCGTCGGCCAGGGGGCCCGTCACATCGTGCAGAGTAACCGAACGCAAGGCCTGCACGGCTCGTCCGGGCGTGTCGAAAAACGGCTGCGTTTTGTCGGAAAAATTCGGCTTGATCCGCCAATTGAAAGGAATCGTCGCCTCTGGATTCTCGGCCAGGCGCTCGGCCCCGTTTTCATCGGTAAAGCTGGCCAATTCGATTTCCGACGCCGGCTTCGGGGAATTCAGCCAGTAGCAGGCGATCTTATACAGTCGCTTGACTGACAGCTCGAGGTGCTTTGTCGACGGATAATTCTTCAGCAACTCGTCGTATCCGTCTTGGGCGGCGGGATAATGGCCGAGCTGAAAGTCGGTCTCGGCCCGATAAAACATGGCCTCTTCGATGACCGGCTCATTTTTCCACTTCTTGTTTTTGACGATTTTGTGGAAGGCCTTGCGGGCCTCGACGTACTTTTGTTCGTCATACAACTTGCGGGCCGCATTCAGCTCATCGAGCCCCACGTAGGGTTCGCCGCTCGCTTCACGTTTGGCCGTTTCGACCCGGTTCTTGGCGAAGCGGCCGATTGGGCCGTACGTGTCTTTGATGTCGGTGTTGTCGACCGTCGATTTGCATCCGGCCAGACCGGCGCAGCAGGTCGCCAGCACCGCCACGCAGAACCACGTTCTCCCGCAGGGTGGTCTGTCTGTCGTCTGGCGGAGATTTCGGCCGGCCGGGGCGGGACCGCAGGGCAGCTCCGGTGAATGGCGTTCGGACGCCACTTTTCGCGATGAACGGACCGCCGCATCGGAACCGCTGCCACACAGGCTCGCCGCGCACGCCGATCCGTCCGTCGTGCGCGGAACGCGCAGGCGGATATTCGGAACGAGCGAATCCGTGCTCGGCAAATTCATGAAGGCTGAAACGGCTGGAAGAAAACGATCAGAGAGGCAGGTAACGTAGAGTTTTCGGTTTGCGGCCCAGGATCTGGGCGATGGAAGAATTGACGACGGGACGCAGCTCACGCATTTGAGAAGGAGAAATGACCGTGTTTTTTGCGGCTCCGGCCGTTCCGGCGGCCAGCATTCGCACGGCCGCCGCCGCGCCCGCCGTGACGAGATAACGCGGAGTCTCCTCTCCAAAACAATTCTGACAGATCAAGGTTCCTTGAGAGGCCTGGTAACCGTAACGGGCAGCCGAACCAACCGGCTCTCCGCAATACGCGCACGCATCAAACGCCGGCAATTGGCCGATTTCACGCAGGATGACCAGTTCGAAACGTAATACGGAGACGTCGAGGGGAGAGTCGGCCGCCAGGCGCTCCAGCGCCAGCACGGCTTCGTCGAATAACACGGGATGGGGATCGTACTCTTCGTTGAGGGAGTCCAGCAGCTCGGCGATGTAATACCCGGCGTACAGCGAACCGAGATCGCCTGCCTTGGGCTTAAATCGTTGCCGCAACTTGGCTTCTGTAAGGATGTCGAGACCAGACGAGGATTTGCGGATGAAAACTACTTCACAAATGGCCAATAGGTCAAGAGCAGCCTCGAATGGCCCCTTCAATCGCTTCGCCCCCTTCGCCAAAGCCGCCACTTTGCCAAAGTCCCGGGTGTACATCGTCACCACCCGGCTCGACTCACTGAAATCGGCCTGACGAATGACAATGGCCGTCGATTTTTCCAGAGACAAAAATCCTTCTCCCTGCCTGTATCATCGCGCCAATTGCTTTCTCGCGCGGCGCGGCCTTTTCTCCATACATTCCATACATTTCACATGTGGTCGACCCGCCCGCCTCACAACTTCTGCCCTGCTCCACTCTCGGCCAACGCCTCGTTTTTCCCACGGTTTGTCAATGATTCCCGATTTTTCGCACACGGCTGGGACGAAGGCAACCGCAATGTTCGCCGAGGACGCATGGAGAAAGGAGAACGAAACGAAATCAGGCCCGATCGAAGATACGGCGACGCGACGCCCAGGCTTCCTCTTTTCATTTATCTCTTTCTGTCCGTCCCATTGCGTGAGTCTGGGGATAAAACCATTCGTTTTCCGGCATTTTTTCCATACATTCCATAGATTTCACACCTCATCATTTCGTAATCTGGAAAATAGTGCGAATGGGGAACAGGGGAGATATGGACCTCGAGAGCCAGCCATTCGGACTCCGGCGACGGATGGAATAATGGTATCCCCGGGGTTCGCAGGGAAAAGTGGAGAAAAACAAATCGACAATTATTGATCCATTTAATTGTTGGGCATTCAGCTATTCTCCCTATCTATCTGTCCCTCGCCCTCTACCCGGTGACGTATTCGAAGCAAATCAGTTCCAGGTCGGAGGCCTGGATCCGCTGCGAGCTGTCCAGCGTGGGGCGTTCTTTCGAAAACTCGTCCGCCAGCTCTGCCACTTCCTGGACCAGTTTCGCGTCGTCGCGAGTCTGCTTCCAGGTGTCGTTTGCGGCTCGCAGTTTCTTGTGCAGCGACGCGCCCATCGGCTGCCCCAGGAAAGTAATACCGCGCTTCGCCGCTTCGCGATCGACTTTGGCGCGACGGATTGCATTCTTGATTTCCTCGGCCACCGTCTGCTGGATCGGATCGACGGCGTTCGCAGCGACCGCCTTGGCCGCCACCTCCCGTTCCATCGCCAAAACCTGATCGATCACCCGCTGCTGGAGAACGAACACGTCCTGATCGCCGATATACCGCGGCTCATCCGGCTGGCACGCGATCCGCTGGGCGATTTCGAAACGGTTCTCGTTGACTTCGTGCGTACGGGCGTCGATATACCGCCAGAAATGGCGCTTCCCCTGGCCGTCTGCGCGCGGGGCCTGGAAATAGAAAAACATCCCGTAGCATTTCTCGCGGCGCAATCCCGAATGGATCCCATTCGGCAGCTCGGTCAGGCGGTCGGTTCCTTCCCGGTTCAGCAGGTCCTTCAATTGCTGGAGCAGCAACTCGGGGCCAGCCAATTCGGCCCGCGCCTCTTCTTCATCCAGAATGGCCGTGTCGCCGTCGCGCAATCGACGCAGCACGTTGAATGTCCGCGGATGGACGATTTCCCCCAGCACGCTGGCATCGAGCAGCCCCAGGTCGTCAATTTGAGAGATCCTGGCTGTGAGCCGCTCGACCAGGTGCAGCAGTTGCTCCAGTTCGGCCTCGGGGAACATGTTGTGGATTTCAATACTGGCGTGCGGACTGCCGAGCCGGTCGATGCGGCCATTGCGCTGCACGAGTCGGATCGGGTTCCACGTCAGATCGTAATTGACGATCACGCCGCAGTCCTGCAGGTTTTGCCCTTCCGACAGGACGTCGGTGCTGATCAGGATGTCGATCTGGTCGGACTCGGGAACGTCCTGTTTATTGGCGATGGGGGCAAACAGCCCCAGCACGGCGGTCCGTTCGTCGGGATGATTGCCGCTGTCGAGCCGGCGAATGCGCGGGCCGCCGGCCGCCGTGCGCCACTCGGCACAGTCGGGCCCGGTAAGCCGCTTTTCCACGTAACGAGCCGTGTCTTTGTACGTGCTGAAAATCAACACCTTGCGACCTTTGAGCGGCCCTGCCAGCAGCTTCTTCAGTGCTTCCAGCTTTTCGTCGTTGCGGGCCAGATCAGCCGTGCGCTGGTACAGGTCTTTCAAGAGGGCCACGTCGGCCTCAACCTCGTTTCGCAACTTCCGCAGGTCGTATTGGTTCAGGTCGACTTTGGGGAGTGCGTCGATATAGGCTTTCGCCTCGGCGACGCCGTCGATGTCGTCGGCGAGGCTGCCGGCGGCCGGTTCGTCTTCGTCGTCGCGCGCCAGGTAGCGGATCGCTTTTTGAAAATCTCGCGACGAGACGACCGTGCCTCCCAGCAGGTAATCGAGATACGTCTCTTCGAATGTCAGTCCGCGGCGGACGCTCTCGCGAAACGCGGCAATGCTCGATTCGAGCCGCTTCAGGAAGCGGGTTTTGAAGATCCCGACCAGGGCCGTTTCGCGTCCCTCCTCGAACCCGTGTTCCTGCTTGTCGCGGATCGTTTCTTTCTTGCGGTACGCTTCCAGCTTGTACGGCGCGAGCGACAACCTTTCGATGCTGTCGACGATATCGGCGTACACGGTGTCGTAGGTGGCCCCCAAGTCATAAGTCACCGTCTGCAACTGGCGATCGGGGAACATCACCTGCTTGCCGTTGATCGTGGCGCTGGGATAAGCCATGCGGATGTAGGGCCGGGTGTTGCGCACCATGATCTCTTCGAGCAGGTTGAAGAGCAGCACCCCCGCCGACGTCCCCTGCTGTTTCGCCTGGCTGCGGGCCCGTCGCAAATACCCGGCCAGATCGCCGATCCCCGCTTCGCGGAAATAGTCGGCCTGGTTCTGGGTGAACAGTTTGAGCTGGTTCCCCAAGTCATAAATATCGTTGTTGATCGGGGTCGCCGAGAGCAGGATGACCTTTTTGCGTTCGCCGTCGCGCCCCCGCCCGCCGTTGCGCTGAATCAATTGGTCGAGCGCCAGATACCGGTTCGATTTGCCGTTGCGGAAGTTGTGGCTCTCGTCGATAAGCAGCACGTCGGCATCGCCGTACTCCCGCGAGTCGAAAGTCTCGCGTCCCATTTCCTCCATGCTGACGACGGCGGCAGAAATCGTCGCCGATTGCAGTTCCGCCTGCCACATGTTCCGCAGCGACGCCGGGCAGACGACCACGGCTTTCTGCCGGCGATGGTAGGCGAAATCCTCCAGCAGCTTCTTGCCGATCCACGTTTTTCCCAGCCCCACCGAATCGGCGATCAACACGCCGTCGTAGCGGGCCAGAATCCGCCGCGCTTTGCGGGCCGCATCAGCCTGGAACTCGGCCAGGTCGACCGCGCTCCGACCGAACTCCAGCGAGTCGCGCCCCAGCTCGTCCTGAAAATACTCGTACAGGGCCTTGGTGTAGACCTCGTATGGCGAGTATTCCTTCCCGCCGAATTTGCTGGCGTCGAGCAGCTCGATCAGCTCGTCTTTGAAGTGGACCGAATCGGCCCAGTGCCTTTCGAACCATTGCCGCAGGTCGATGACGGCCCGCGCGCCAACTTCGCTCTTGATAAACCGTCGGGCCGTGTCGGGAACGTCGACCCCGCTGGGATCGAGCAGCGTTTCGCGGCGTTTGGCCGGTTGGATGTACGCGACACCGCGGGCCGCCTCCAGGTCGTACGCTTCTTCGTCGGGCAGCACGACGCGATGGACGATGTTCAGCTCGCGATTGCTGACCAGCCCCGGCCCGGTGAAATTGCTGGAGCCGACAATCGCGGCGTACGGCTGCAGGCGGTCGGACCGGTTGTGCGGGCCGATCTGATCTCTGTGAAACAGATACGCCTTGGCGTGCAGGAATCCCTTGTTGTAAACCCGGACTTCCATTTTGTCGGACCGCAGAAAGCCGATCAGTTCTTCGACGACGCGCAGTGTTTCGGCGGTGAACGCTTCTGTTTCGAGATCGCCCCGCAACCGGGCTTTGAGACGACGATTCTCTCCCTCTCCCTCTGGGAGAGGACCGGGGTGAGGGCGTGGCCGCATTCCGATATCGGCCCCCGTTTCGGGGCTGGAGCCGATGAGAAGGCGCACCACACCGGTCTGATGCAGCTTCTCCCGCACGAGCCGGTAGCCGGAAATCGCGAAATACGCCGTCGCGATGTCGATCGGGCTGCCGGCGCATTGCCCGAGCAATTCGTTGAGCGCATCGGCCAGCCGGTGATCAGCGTTGTCGATGACGGCGGGAAGGGACATTGTGAAGGAAGACCATGCAATCGAAAACGGCGTCCGTCATGCGGCAGAGCCCGGCGCAGGCCTTCGCTCGGACCGGACTTCATCGACCGATTCTTGAAGCAGCGCATCCAGTTCCATTTGAGTCATGCCGCTGCATCGAAAGTCGGAATGGGATGGGGCCAGGATGTGCCGCAAACCAAACTGCGCCAAGGATAATCGCGCTTCGACGGCTTCGGAAACGAGCGTGCTGATGTTCTTGCCGGTCGCTTCGGATTGAGCCCGAAGGCGTTCTTCCGTTTCAGGAGTCAGCATGATGGTTATGGTCATGGCGGCAAATCGTGACGAGATATCGCATAATTATTCCCTGAAAATCCCGCCAATAACATACGAATATTTTATTTTGGTATGTTTCTTATTGTCCGAATTTCTTGGAATGTTGTCAAAGCCGGTTCGTGCGCGGGTCGGCGGACGCCAGCTTTTTTGTTTCGATGAGTGCCACAGAACCGCGACAACGTCTCGCCGGTCTGCCCCCACCGGGGTTAGACTCTAAGCGTCGTAAGGTGCCTCGCCCTAAGAATGACCCCCATGTGGCATTCGGGCCGACGCGGACGCCACGACGCTGATCACCGAGTAGGCGGCGCAAATCCTCGGCATGAAAGGTTCCCGTTCGCCGGCAGTGCTGGTGCATTTTGGCAATCCAATCCGGGACTGAGGCGGCGCGGATCCATGTTTTAAACTCATTTGCAATGGTGCCGTTCGGCATCGTGGAATCCCCGAGGTTGACGATCCGCGCTAGGCGATATAGTTTAGCCAGCTATGCGCACGGACGCATCGGCTGAATCTGGCTTGACGGCCGGTCGATGTATTTATACAAATGTACAGTATATCGCCGGAACGAGGGAAAGCAAATGGATCGCCAGCAAATCGGCCTGAAACTCGCGCTTGACGCCTTGGGAATTCCGGTGCGGCTGGACTCTTTTGCGGATCGGTTGACAGTCCAGAAGTGTGTCTATCTTTCCCAGGCGGCAGGCATCCAGCTCGGCTATACGTTTCATTGGTATCTGCGCGGCCCGTACTCCCCGACATTGACGCGCGATGCGTTTGGGGTCGTTGCTGAACTCGGCACAGGCGCCGACGAATCACAAGGATGGAATCTTGATCCGGCCTCAGTAAAGCGGGCCGCAAACCTCCGTCGGTTGATTCAATCGGTGCAAGGCGAGGAGCTCGCTACGAAGCTGGAGCTGCTAGCGTCGGTCCATTTCTTGGTCGACGCGGGAGCCGGTCGGAAGCCCGACATTGCAGAACTGCACTCGACGCTGCACCGATACGGGAAGCATTTCTCGGAGGACGACGTCCGCAAGGCCGTCGAGGAGCTGAATCAGTATGAGCTCGGGCCAGCAGTTGCCTCATGAAAAGCTGATTGTCGACTCCATCCACGGTGACATTCATCTCAGTGCGATTGAATGCCGGGTCGTAGATACTGCCTCATTTCAGCGGCTCCGCCACCTGAAACAGTTGGGAATGGCGCAGGCGACGTATCCGAATGCTACTCATACGCGGTTTGCGCATAGCGTCGGCGTGCTGGGCATCATGGAGCACATCACGCGCGTGGCGCGGAAGTCGCTGGACCTCAGCGACACGGCCGTCGAAGACATCCGGCTTGCGGGCCTGTTGCATGACATCGGGCACTATCCGTATTCGCACCTGATGGAGAAGGTCGACAAGGTTCAACTGACTGAAGAGTTTCTCGACGGAAGAAAGACCTTTCGGGGTGACACTCCGCCTTATCCTGACCACGAGACGGTGGGCGAGCTGATCGTCACCGGCCAACAGGACATTATTGAGGCGTTGGGCGGGAGCGAACGGGCGCAGCGGATTGCCGCCCTGTTCACCCGCAAATCGACGGCGGATCCCCAATTGAGCAAGCTGATTCACAGCAGTCTGGACATGGATCGGCTCGATTACCTGCTCCGCGACTCGCAAGCCACGGGAGTTCCTTACGGTCAAATCGATCTCAATTACCTGTTGAACAATTTCCGTGCGAGCAAAAGCGGCGTATTGGGCGTGGCCGAAAAGGCCATTACAGCCGTCGATCAATTCCTATTGGCGCGGTTGTTCATGCACCGCGCCGTCTATTACCACAAAACGACGTTTGGTCTGGAAGAGGCGTGTCGACAGCTTCTGCGGCGCGTTCGCGATCAGCGGAAGTTCGGAATTCCGGTTGATGGAGCAGCGATCGAGGAACGCGTCAGAGGGCCGGCCCTGGGGGGATTCACGGATGCGTACGTCGACAAGATTGTCGAGGAGGCTGCCGCGGACAGCGACGAGGTGATCCGGACGCTCGCGAATTCGATTCGCCGCCGACGGCCGCCAAAGCTGTTGAAAGAAGTCGTTGTTCTGGCGCAAAACGGCGCGACGGCCCATGCTGGCGCGATGTTCAAGAAGGATTGCAAGCATCAACTGTGGAAACTGGCCGCTGACCATCGCGTGCCGCTCGGCCAATTCCTCGTCTGCGAAACGCGCCCCTTGACGCTCGAAGAGCGCGGCGCGTGGGTCACAGAGAAACAGGCGCG
>DASYAR010000569.1:0-4079 GCA_036501235.1 Planctomycetaceae bacterium | reverse complement strand
AGTCGTCGATTAATGCTCCGATTCGCTCCGGCGACAGCTCCCTCAGCGATCTCACGATCAGTTTCGCGGCCGTCACGCTTTCGGCGGTGTGGCCCGTGCTGAGCAGGGCAATGCTGGTCATCCCGGCGGCATTGGCCGCCTCGATGCCGACAGGCGCGTCTTCGATCACCGCACAGTCAGCCGGCGCGACGTTCAACCGCTGGGCTGCGATGAGAAATACCTGGGGATCGGGCTTACCGCGCGTCACGTCCCTGCCGGTGACGAGCGTCTGGAAATGGGCCTGTGCCTGGAGTCGTTCGACCGCCAGTTCCACATTCTCGGGGGGACCAGAAGAACCGACAGCCAGTCTGAAGCCGGCGGCAGACAGCGCGCGGATCAATTCGCCGGCTCCTTCCATCGCGGGAAAATCCTGGGCCACGATTTCGCGATACAGAGCTTCCTTCCGCCGATCGAACTCGGCGATTTCCGCGAGGGTCAGGCAATCGGCGCCCCAATGCTCGGCGATGATCTCGCGGCTCGTCCGGCCAAACGTGGTCACGAATTGGGGCTCGGTCAATCCCTTGCCCAGTTCGTCGGCCATGAAATGCCAGCTTTGCCAGTGAGCGCGGTACGAATCGACGAGAACGCCGTCCATGTCGAAAATGACGGCACGTGGGCGGGAAGTTTTAGAGGGCATTGCTGTTTAACGCGTTAAAAGAAAAATAGAAAATAGAAGTTAGAGCATCGAAAAGTGCGCCCCTTGAACCCCAAGCCCACGGGTTGTGTCCCGTGGGTACAGCCCGCTCACATCAAACCCCTCAAGTGCATCAGCCCAACGATTGACGCGGGCGACTCGCAGAATGTATAGCAGGCTGATGGGCGCACGGCGAGTGCATCGTCGCCCCCCAATGGATTTTGTTCAACGGAAGCATAAGTTATGACTCAACGTATTTACAATTTCTCGGCTGGACCGGCGGTGCTGCCCGTCGAGGTGCTGGAAGAGGCCCGCGATAACATTCTCAGCTTGGGGAATACGGGCATCGGCATCATGGAGCATTCGCACCGGGGCAAGGCCTACACGGCCGTGCACGAAGAAGCCGAGTCGCTGTGCCGCGAACTGGCTGGAATTCCCGACGATTATCACGTTCTGTTTCTGCAAGGAGGGGCGTCGCTGCAGTTCTCGATGGTTCCGATGAATCTGCTGCCTCCGGGCGCCACGGCCGATTATCTCGTCACCGGCGCCTGGTCGCAGAAAGCGGTGATCGAAGCGAAGCGCTGCGGCAACGTGCACGTTGCGTCGAGCAGCGAGGACCGCAATTTCTGCTACGTCCCGAAAGCGTGCACGTATAGCTCGCAGCCGGCGTATGTGCATTTCACCTCGAACAACACGATTTTCGGGACGGAGTTTTCGTCCGAGCCCGAAGTGCCCGTAGCGTCGCCCCTCGTTTGCGACGCCAGCAGCGATATTTTCAGCCGGCCGCTGCCGATCAAAAAATACGGCATGATCTACGCCGGCGCGCAGAAAAATCTGGGCCCCTCCGGCGTGACTCTGGTCATTATCCGCAAAGACCTGGTCGATGCTGCACCGCGGGACTTGGGAACGATGCTGCAATATCGCACGTATGCCGAGGACCATTCGCTGTACAACACGCCGCCGACGTTCGGCATCTACATCATGGGCCTCGTTTTCAAATGGATCAAGAAACAGGGAGGGCTGGCCGCGGTCGAACGGGTCAATCGTGAAAAGGCGGGCAAGCTGTACCGGTATCTTGATGAGAGTCGAAGGTTTCGCGCCACGGCGGATCAGGACAGCCGCTCGCTGATGAACGTGACGTTCGTTACCGGAGACGCGGCCCTCGACGATAAGTTCATCGCGACGGCGAAAAAAGCGGGGCTCGACGGTTTGAAAGGGCACCGCAGCGTGGGCGGTATGCGCGCCAGCCTGTACAATGCGTTTCCCACCCAGGGAGTCGACGCGCTGCTGGACGTGATGCGCGAATTCGAGGCGAAAGAGTCCTGAAACGAAATATGGCCGACGCCGAACAGCAGCCCGATTTCACGCACGCCGACGTCGGCGTCGTTCACGCCACGGCGATGGAAGTCGCCTCCTTCCTCGAGCGCTGCGATCGGGTGCGAAAATACTCGGGCGGAGATCTCGTATTTCGCGGCGGGCTCCTGGGAAAAATCCGGGTGGCGCTGGCCGAATCGGGAATGGGGCCAAAATTCGCCGTGCGGGCAACGCAGGCGCTGATCGATGGTCACTCGCCTCCCTGGATCGTCTCCGCCGGGTTTTCCGGGGCGTTGCAATCCGGAATGCAGTTAGGTGATATCGTTGTCGCCAGCTCGATCGTCGATGCCGGTGGCGCCGAGCTGTCGATCGATCTCAAGATGCCCGCCAATCCCGCCGCAGGACTCCATGTGGGACGGTTGCTGATGGTCGATCGGATGATCCCTACGGTCGCCGAAAAGAAATCGCTGGGCGAACAGCACGGCGCGATCGCCGTCGACATGGAAAGTCTTGCCGTGGCGAAAGTCTGCCGCGAGGCGAAAACGAAGTTCCTCGCCGTGCGAGTCATCAGCGATGATTTGTCGGCCGACTTGCCGCCGGAGATCCTGTCGGTCGTCGGTTCGTCGGGGACTGTCCGCTGGGGAGCCGTCGCCGGGGCCATTTTCAAGCGATTTGGCAGCGCACAGGACTTATGGCGGCTTCGCGAACAGGCGACCGGCGCCGCACAGCGCCTGGCAACATTCCTCGACGGCGTCGTTGTGCAGCTTCACGACGCTGAAGGACACTCGTAGCTCGCGTCATCGCAAGCCCACAGGCGGCGCCCCGTGCGTACATTTCGATTCAGAAATCCCGCGAGTACCCCGCCGTCCATCCCCCGTCGATCGTGAGGATGTGCCCGTTCATGTAGCTGTTCTCGGGGTCTGCCAGAAACAGCGCCCCCACGGCAATCTCATCGACCGTGCCGGGGCGTCCCAGCGGCACGTGATCGAGCATCCGCTGCACTTTTTCGTGAAACTTTCCTCCGTCGCCGTAAAACAGCTGCTTGGTTCCTTCGGTCAATGTTGAACCGGGGGCAATGCCGTTCACCAGAATCCCATAAGGGCCCAGCTCCAGCGCCATCCCTTTCGTGAGATTGACGACCCCCGCCTTGGCCGCGATGAAGGCGCATTGCAGCCGTAAGGGAACGAGCCCCGCGATTGACGCGATGTTGATGATCCGGCCTGATCCCTGCCCACGCATGACGCGCGACGCAGTCTGACTGACCTGAAAGACCCCATTCAGATCGACAGCGAGAATTTTGTCCCATTCAGACCGCGGAAACTCATCAATCGTCACGCGGTGCGTGATGGTGTTGATCCCGGCATTGTTGACCAGAATATCGAGCCGCCCGAATTCGTGCATCACCTGACCGATCACCTGCTCGATTTGCGCGGCATCAGTGACGTTCATGTCGAACGCGCGCTGGCCGACTTCAGCTGCCGCTTGATGCACTTCGGGGAGCACGTCGGTGAAGATGACGCGAGAGCCATTTGCAGCAAAACGGTTGGCGATCTGCTGACCGATCCCGCGTGCGGCCCCCGTAACCAGACTGACTTGACCTTCGAGATTGCATTTCATGGTGTCATTGGAATCGTTGGCGATTCAATTCGCAACTGCTGTCCAACTGGATCACGGCTCAATAAACGATCACAGGCGCGGATAAAACGGAAAAGAGACAGGAAAACGGAGACGGCAAGATTGCGATCCAATCGCATATTGCGTCGCGCATCCTCAAAGTGACTCATAGATCCGCTCGTATTTCGCAACCATCGTTTCCCACGAGAATTCGGCCCTGGCCCGATCTTGGCCGGCGGTGCCCAGCACCTTCGCTGCCACGGGATCCATTAGTATTTTTTGGATCGCCGCAGCCAGATCTCGAGGCGATTGTCGTGGAGCCACCAGTCCGGTGTGGCCGTTGATAACCAGTTCTGAGATCCCTTCAACCTGCGTCGCGACGACGGGGAGTCCCGCGGCCATCGCTTCCAGGACGACATTCGGCATTCCCTCCCAGCGCGACGAGAGGACCAGCGCGCAACCCGCGGCGAGTATCTCG
>DASYAR010000568.1:0-5905 GCA_036501235.1 Planctomycetaceae bacterium | reverse complement strand
CTGAGCGCCGAGGAGACCTATTCGTTTCCCCCCGTGATCGTGTATACGGGGCGCGAGCTGTCCCAGGAGGAGGAGCAGCGGCTGCGGCGGTACTCCCAGTCGATCATCATCAAAGGTGCGAAATCTCCCGAGAGGCTGCTCGACGAGGTGACGCTGTTTCTGCATCAGATCGAGGCCGACCTGCCCCCCGAGCAGCAAAAAATGCTGGAGTTGGCGCGAAGCCGCGATGCCGCGCTCGAGGGACGGCGCATACTCGTCGTGGAAGACGACGTTCGCAACGTGTTCGCCCTTACCAGCATCTTCGAGCCCCGCGGGGCCGCCGTCCAGATCGCCCGCAATGGCCGGGAGGCGATCGAGGCCCTGGAGCGGTCGGCTGCCGAACGCGGGCGGCAGATCGATCTGGTCCTGATGGACGTCATGATGCCGGAAATGGACGGGATCACGGCGACTCGGGAGATTCGCAAACAATCTCGCTGGAAGAACCTGCCGATCGTCATGTTGACGGCCAAAGCGATGAAAGAGGATCAGGAACACTGCCTGGCGGCCGGCGCCAACGACTACGTGGCAAAACCGCTGGACGTCGAAAAGCTGCTGTCTCTCGTCCGCGTCTGGATGCCGCGATAACGACGAACCGGTGACGGGGAACACACGTGCCCGACAAGACCGACAAGACCGACGATATCGAACTGCGGCTGCTGCTCGATGCCATCTGCCGCAAATATCATTATGATTTCCGGGGTTACTCGCTGGCGTCGATGAAGCGCCGGTTGACGCTGGCGAAAGACCATTTTGCTTGCCGCACGTTCTCGCACCTGCAGGATCGCGTGCTGCATGATCCGTCGGTGTTGCCGAGGTTGCTCTCCTTTATGACCGTACAGGTCAGCGAGCTGTTCCGCGATCCGTCGTACTTTCAGGCGATCCGTCAACTGGTCGTGCCGCATCTGAGAACGTACCCTTCGCTCAAGGTCTGGGTGGCCGGCTGCAGCGCCGGCGAAGAGCTGTATTCGCTCGTCATCCTGTTCCGCGAGGAGGGGCTGGAGGAGCGAACTCTTTTTTACGGCACCGACATCAATCCCGAAGCTTTTCAGAAGGCGGAAGCCGGCGTGTACGAGCTTGATCGAATTCCGCAGTTCACCGAGAACCATCGGCGGGCCGGAGGCAAGTCGTCGCTTTCCGATTACTACACGGCGGCCTATGGGGCGGCGATTTTCGACAAAACGCTGCGTCGGCGGGCGGTGTTTTCCGATCACAGCCTGGTGACCGACGCCGTGTTCGCGGAGGTGCAGCTCATCTCCTGCCGCAATGTTCTGATTTATTTTGATCGCCCCCTTCAGGACCGGGCGGTCGGTCTTTTCAAGGATTCGCTGACCCGCAGGGGATTTCTGGGGATCGGGGCGAAAGAGAGCCTGCGATTTTCCGCCGACGCGAATGCGTTCAGCGAATTCTGTCGGGACAATCGCATTTATCAGAAACAAGGAGGTGCGGTATGAGCGGCGGCGCGGCGACTGTCTCATCTCCGTCAGAGTCGCGCGCTCGAGCGGTGGTCGTCGGCGCTTCCGCCGGCGCCGTAGAGGCCTTGACGGCCATTCTGCCCGCATTGCCTGAATCCTTTCCGTTGCCGGTCCTGGTGGTCGTGCACCTTCCGGCGGAGACGAAAAGCGCATTCGCCGACCTTTTTAACCGGCAATGTCGCCTGGCTGTCCGCGAAGCGGAAGATAAAGAGCCGATCCGCAACGGCACTGTTTATTTCGCGCCGGCCGACTATCATCTGCTCGTGGAAACCGATTTGCGGCTGTCGCTTTCGAGCGAGGAACCAGTTCTCTATTCTCGTCCCTCGATCGACGTTCTCTTTGAAACGGCCGCCGACGCGTTCGGCGCGGGGTTGATCGGCATTGTCCTGTCGGGCGCCAATAGCGATGGCGCGCAGGGACTGAGAGCCGTGATGGATGCCGGTGGGATCGGATTGGTGCAGCGGCCCGATTTGTCTCGAGCCCCCGCGATGCCGCAAGCCGCGCTCGACGCCTGCCCTGGGGCCGCCGTCATGACTTTGCAGCAGATCTCAGCTTACCTGGAGGAGTTTGTACCCCGATGATCGAAGCGTCGCCAGACCCGGTCTACTTTTTGCTGGTCGATGATTTGGAAGAAAATCTCCTGGCTTTGCAGGCGTTGTTGCGCCGCGACGGCCTGGTGCTGCTCACGGCCCGGTCCGGGACTGAGGCGCTCGAGCTGCTGCTGAAACATGACGTGGCGCTGGCATTCGTCGACGTCCAGATGCCCGGCATGGACGGTTTCGAATTGGCCGAATTGATGCGGGGCGCCGAACGAACCCGCCGCGTGCCGATCATCTTTCTCACGGCGGCCACAGCCGACCGGCAGCGGCGTTTTCGCGGCTATGAGGCGGGGGCCGTGGACTTTCTGCAGAAGCCCATCGAGCCCGACATCCTGCGAAACAAAGCAGAGGTTTTTTCCGAGCTCTTTCGCCAACGCCAGGAGGTGACTCGTCAGCGCGATGAACTGAAGATTGCGGCGGAAAAGATCACCCAGCTTCTCATCGAAAGCCGGTCTTACGCCGCAGCGCTCCAGGAGGCGGACCGGCGAAAAGATGAATTCCTGGCCGTGCTCGCGCATGAGTTGCGTAATCCTCTGGCTCCCATTAGGAATGCAGTGGAATTCCTGCGGGCGAAGGTTCCGCCGACGCCCGATCTGGTTTGGGCCCGCGACGTCATCGACCGACAGGCAGAGCAGTTGAGCCGCCTGGTTGACGACCTGCTCGACGTGTCGCGCGTCAGTCGCGGCAAAATCGAGCTGCGCCGAGAGACAGTCCCGTTGCGGTCGGTTGTGGAGAGCGCCATCGAAGCCAGCCGGCCTCTGATCGACAGTCGCCGGCACGAGCTGATCGTCGACATCCCTGCGGAACAGGTCCTGCTCCATGCCGATCCGACGCGCCTCTCGCAGATTCTGATGAATTTGCTGAACAACGCCGCAAAATACATGGATGGCGGAGGGCGAATCTGGCTGATTGCCGAGCAACAGGCAGAAAACGTCACGATTCGAGTCAAGGACGCGGGCGTCGGCATCTCGGCCGCGATGCTGCCCCGCATTTTCGAGATTTTTACGCAGGTCGACAGCACGTTGGAACGCAGCGAGGGGGGCCTCGGCATCGGTTTAACTCTGGTCAAACGGCTGGTGGAGCTGCACGGCGGCACAGTGCACGCCCACAGCGAAGGCCCCGGCCAAGGGAGCGAATTCATCGTGCGGTTGCCGATCGCGCCCCAACAGGACGTTGCAAGTCAGGCAGCATCAGCAGAGACTCAAAAGATCGTCCCTCTCGCCAGGCATCGAATCCTGGTCGTCGACGACAATCGGGATTCTGCGAACAGCCTGGCCATGCTGCTGCGGGTGATGGGGCACGAAGTCCGCACGGCCTTCGATGGCCTTGAAGCCCTGGAGGTGATCGGCCACTTTCGGCCGGAGACGGTCTTGATGGACATCGGATTGCCGAAGCTCAACGGTTATGACGCCGCACGGCGCGTTCGGACAGATTTCGGATCCGAAATCGTGCTGATTGCACTGACAGGCTGGGGCCAGGAAGACGATCGCCGTCGATCAAAGGAAGCAGGATTCGACTTTCATCTGACAAAGCCGGTCGAGCTCGGCGCGCTGCAGGAAATGCTCGCCAGCCGACAAAAATCCGGCGGTCCACCGAAACACGAACCGCGACCGTGAGGCCGCGACCGCTAGGTCGTGGGCAGGTTCTGGTTCTTCCAATCTTTTAAGCCTCCGGCCATCGACACGGCATTGACGTAGCCCATGCGCTGCAGGTTCTCGACGGCCAGGGCCGAGCGGCTTCCTCCACCGCAGTAGCAGATCAGCGGCGTTTCTAAATCGGGGACTGCCTGTTCGATGTCCCTCTCCAAAATGCCACGAGCCAGATGAATCGCATCCGGGGCATGCGATTTCTGAAATTCGTCGGCTTCCCGCACGTCGATCAGCAGGGCGCCGTTTCGCTGGCGCTCGAGCGCCTCGGCTGCGGAGACTTCGGCCACATGCTCCTTTACAGCAGCCACGAGCTTTTGAAATCGAGGAGATTGGCTCATGGGACTTGTCCGGATTTATTCTTCGAGCGATCGACAAGCTTGTACGAAGCGCCGCTGCGTTGCGTCGGCGGCAAGGGTTCTCCCTTCACGACAGTCACTTCATGTCCTTTGCCTCCCCTGGGGCCGATCTCCTGATATTGGCCCGAGGCCCGAGCAATATTTCCCGGTTTCAACAATGTCACACTCTTCATAAGTCACCTCTCCTTAGAAATCAAACCGGTCCATCCGTAGTAAAGCGATCTGCGAGGCAAAGAATTGTCGCCGCAGTCGGGGGTCAATGGAGCCGCAATTGGCGTGCCTTATTCGGGTTTTTAGTCCCGAAACGCGCTGTTTTCATGGTGCGCTCAAAGTGATAATTCTCCCTGCTCGCGCTGGCGGTTCAACTGGCGTTATGGCTTTTTCGCGTGCGAGATGAGCAGGCAATTTGCATAGCCACAAGGCATATTGCCAGGATCAGGCCGCTGAATCATTTGCTTAAAATGATACGTAACATCCATTTCATCAATAACTTGCGTATTCCCCGCAAGAGTTTGGCACATCCTTTGCTTACAGAATTGTTAGATTCAACCTTACGGAAAAGCCAGCTTCCGCTTGGTGCGCTGGCCGATGCCGATCAAAGCCCGGGGAGAGGATTATGATTCAATTCATTCGACTGACCAATGCACGAGCCGTTGGCGGGCTGATCGTCGATGCGGCGCTGGGCGCCGTTTGCGGCGCACTGTGTGGAATGTCGATTGGCAGTTTTCGATTGAGAGTCCCCGGCGGTGAATGGAATATGCTGCCCGTTGTCGGCTACTGGGCCTTGTGCGTCGCTTTCATCGCCGTGGTGATCGGAACGATCAATCGGATTTTCGAAGTCCACGAATCATCCGATCGGACGGTCGCGCCGCCCCTGCGACCATCCAGCGGCCGGCGCACGGGCAACTCACCGTCCCTGTCCTATACCGCCGTCCAAACAATCTCTTCGCCAATCCCGCCGGTTCCTGTCGCTAGGGCCTGACCCTCTCCCGATCAGCTCTTGGACGAATGGTTGCGTGGCCTAACGGCTAACTGAAGTCATCGTCGCCTGTCGGTTTTTTTGGACGGAAACGATTCTGGCGGGGAATGTCAGTTGACGGAGGACCGTGCGGCGGACGCTCGTTTCACCAGCCAATGAGTCAGACATTTTGTGCTCGCGATAAGCGGGTTTTTCCGAAGGCGCCGCCTGAATGAAAACCAGTTGCCGGTTCGCTCTTTAATTTGGGCCTTTGCCGCGGCCATCGTCTCGCCGATGACCATGGAGTGGCCTCCCCGTCCGACGGTTGGTGAGGCGTCATTGTTTGGCAGGTTTCCCCGCTGAGCACTTTCGAAAAAGTCGACTGGTCCCAGGTATTGAGGTACCCCGTAAAACCGGCCGCGGAATTCCACGAGGTTCCATTCCAAGTACGAATCGACGACGTGTGGAGCCCAGCGTTCCTCTTGTTGCAGCATTTCCTCCAGATGGTCGTCATCCAGGAATTGTGCCAGCCGATTGCAGAGGTCGTCAGGGCCGGGGCCTCCGTCGCAGGCAGCGCGAGAGTCGGACGCCCAAACGAGCGAGTCATTCCATTCTTCCGGAGGCGCGAGGGCGAACTCACGACGAATGAAATCGACGAGTTGTCTCGTCCGTCCCCCGTAAATCCGGCGCAGGACGTCGCGCAATTTGGGAGTCAGTTGTCGCGATTCCCCAGGGTTCACGCGCTCGGTCAGACAGACCTTGTCAAACTGAGCAGGCTCCCCAACGCCCAGAAAATCGTGTATGGCATTTAACAGTTCTCGCGGGGACGAGT
>DASYAR010000567.1:0-19199 GCA_036501235.1 Planctomycetaceae bacterium | reverse complement strand
AATTACGGGGGCAGGCCTGGTTGAACTTGGAGACCTTAAAAAACAACTGACGAAACTCGACCTTGGCGATACGCCGATCACCGATCTGAGCTTAAAACAACTCCGCGAGTTCACAAATCTGGCGAGCCTGAGGCTGGCTCGGACCGATGTCACCGATGCCGCCCTGATCGAGCTCCAGGAGCTCACGAATCTGAAATCGCTGGATCTCAGTAAAACGCAGGCCACGGAGGCAGGAATCAAGACGCTTCAAAAGGTTCTGCCGAATCTGAAGATCCGCCAATGAGATGACGTCTTCCAAGTGGAGACCCGGATTCGGAGTTCGGCCGTCACCCGGGGGCCACTCAGCGGGTGTCTGGCTGCATCAGGCCGGCTGTGCCGGTTGTGATCGCCAGGATGCAACTCGCTGCTCGCGACTTCGTCGAGATCAGGTCGACCGTCTGCACCGTCTTATCGGGGTGCGGATTGGCGATCGCAGTCAGACAGATACGGATCTTCTGCGGGCGACCATTCGTCACAACGTCACTGCTCCAGGCAAGCGTGGAGCGCTTCCCTGAGGGGCCGAGTTCCTCGTCGGGCGTATTGACAAACCAGTCTCGAACGTCGCTGCCGCACAGGACCTGGTCCGACTCGGTCGTGCCGTCGTCATATTGAAATCGCAGCTTGCAGAGCGCCGTTTCGGGCGGCGCTTCGAAAAACGCCATGTGGCACAGGTAAAGGATCTCGAAGGGGCGTCCGACCGCGATCCCTGTTATCTCTTCGGGATATTTCATCCCCCGTTTTGTGTTCTCTTCCCCATACAAGCAGAACATTCCTCCGATTTCGAGAGGCACGCCCGCGAACTTCTGCGAGCCGCGCGGCATCGCAGGCCAGGGGTACGTCTTGACCGTGTCGAATCGCTCGGCCTTCAGGCCGTAGTAGCGAGTGAGATCGACCGCACTGGCATCGCCAGCGGCCGCTTCGGTGTCTGGTTTGCTTGCATCAGAGGGTGTCACGGGGGCGCCGGACTGTTCCGGATTCGAGTCGGCAGATGCCTTGACGACCGGCACTGCCGACTCGTGCGCGCCTGCTGGGACTTCTGGAGGGGTTGCCACGACCGGAGCGGGGGTGGCTGGCTTGGGTGGTGGAGGTGGCGGGGCGACATCACATCCAGCCGCGAGAAGGGCAACCAGTACCACGAACCACGTTCTCTCCCAGTGCGACATGATATGGCAAGCTCCCTGAGAATGAGGTACGGAATACGAATCTAAGACATTATGTCATAGTGTGCCCGCCATTTCAATCGCAGGGCAGGAGGGGAGGTCTCGTGCCGAAAAGTAAGACGATGTCTTCAGCGAGCAGGAGGCAAGGTGATCTCCGTGGGCCCATCGGCCGTCATCTGGATGGAATGACGGACGTCAGTTTCGGTCCATTCGTCATTCACCTTTTTCCAGTACGTTGCGTTCCCCTTTCCGCGTGGCAGTTTCACGATCACCGGCCGGTCGCCGTGGCCGACCCACCCGATCGAAAGTGCCGGAAACTTCTCATGCGCCCCTTCGGGAGTCATCCAGATTTCGACTTGCTCATTCTCCTTCAGGTTTCGCGCATCGATCGTCACGTTGGTCCAGGGCAGAAGTTCATACGTGGCATCGGAGGCGGCCAATTGACCGTTGATCAGGCGATACCCGGATTCATGGAGGATGAAAGTCAGGTATTTCCCGTCGCCGTACAGCAGCAGCGGGTCGAACGGCAGCGCTGCCGGATCGGCCTGAAACATCCCCTGGGCATTCGTTTCATACCAGATCTCATCCTGCGGATCGCGAAGCTTTCCGTCTCGCAGTCGGACGACGCACGGCTCGCCGAGAGGGAGGACGACCACCTGGGCTCCGGGGACGGGACCGGTGGCTACGAGAGATTTCCCCTCGATACTGCCCAGGCCGGCAGCGCGTCCAATGTCCTCAGACATCACAACGCGCCCTTTCAGGCTCCGTGCGGGGTTGCCTTTCAGATCGTCCTCAGTCCGAATCCGATCCACAGCTCCGCTGCCACGCCGCGACAGAAAACTCATAAAGCCCCACTGATCGCGCCCAATCAAATTCAGACTCTCGCCGATCGCCTGATTGGCACGTTCGTTCAATTCCGCCTCCGCAGCGCCTGGGCGGACGCCGTTCCAGATGAACCCCAGCGAATGATACAGGAAAGGCTTTACCGATTGCGTGGCTCGAAGTTTTGCGAGCCGTTCTTTCAATTGGTCCCGCGTGACGATCTCGGTCCCCTCCCATAGAATCACGTGCTGCGCGAAAACGACCTTCGGATTCAGCGTTTTGGCCTGTGGTGCAACCTTTGGCGTGGCGGGGTGATCGCCCGCCGGCGCGCCAGTGTCCTGGTCGGTGCCTATGCTCACGACCGGTGCAGAATCCGGTGCTGTCGCCGGTTCATTCCGTGCCTGGGCGGCGTCGGTCAGGCCGATGGCTGCTGCGAAGAGCGTCAGCAGCGAACCGGCAATCAGGCCGGTCCGAGTCGGGGGACGGAGTCGTTTCATGGCAACAATTCTCCTTTCCAGAAGGGTGAACGATGAGACGATGCTCGCGGTGAGCTCGAGCGCGGGACTTCGCGACGACCTGGTGGCAATTGTCACCAGTGTTTCGAGATAAGATCGTTTCTGGTCCGGTCCGATCTGCCGGATCACCCATTCGTCACACGACAATTCTCGTTCTTCGTGCCACTTGCGACTGGCGTGCCATAGCAGCGGATTGAACCAGAATGTAGCGCACAAAACGCGGGGCAGCCACGTCAGCAGCGTATCTGCGGTCCGAATGTGACGAAACTCGTGCAGCAGGACCGCACGCAGCTGCGACGGTTGGAAAATCGCCGAGTCCCGCGGCAGGATCAGGACCGGAAACAACCAGCCACAGACCGCCGGACCGCATTCCGCCGCTCCCCAAAGCAATCGAGGCACGCGAGTCAATCGCGCGCGGGATGCCACAGATTCAGCCAGTTCGATCAGTTCCGATTGACAAATCACTTCGAGGCGCGGGAGCTGACGTGATAACTGAATCTTGAGCCAACCGAGTCTTCCGAGAAGAAACGCAGCAACCATCAGCCAGACAGCAGTGCACATGTCGCGCACCGACCATCTTGAAGAGGTTGTCACGGATTTCGTAGCGACGCGTGGCGCCGCAGTCTCGATGTCGGCAGCCTGCGCCCGCGGACCGCTTTCAACCGGAGTCTCTGGCCGGACAAGTCTCGTTTTTTGGTTGGAGGGCGCGGTCGCGAATGTGTTTCCGGCGACCGAACGGGTCGTGAATGATGCGCTGACGACGTTCCCCAAACTAAACGTCGCAGAGGGGCCGAACGGAATGAGCAGCCGGACGAACACCAGCATCCACAGAATGCTGCGCCATCGCGAGGAGAGCCACCGTCGACCCAGGAGACAGATGATGCCGACGATCACGGCCAGGAGTGCCGCCTGCAAATTCAGTTTATAGAGATGATCCACGACGTGCGACCACGAGGCGAAGGCCTGAATCATAATTGGTTTCCTGTGTGGGATTCGCCGGATTCGTCATCGAGCAATTCGCGGAGTTGAGCCAGTTTCGCCGGTCCCAACTTGGCTTCTTTGGCGAAGTGCAGGAGCAACGAAGTCGTATCTCCCTGAAACATGCGTTTGAGAAAGCTCCGCCCCTCGGATCGCACGCGCGCACGACGCGGAACCACGGCGCGATAAACCGAACCGGCGCCTTGCCCTTGTTTTTCGAGGACGCCCTTCTCCACCAGCCTCCCGAGCAGCGTCCGGATGGTGCGATGGTTCCAGGCTGTGGATTTCGCCAATTCGTCGATGATCGCCGCGGCCGGTGCGTCGCCCAGCGACCACGCCGCTTCCATCACCTGCCACTCGGCATCGGAAATATTTGCATCGATCGTCATGCCTCGTTCCTCAATGAGCACAGTTGTAGTAACCGACATTACTACAGATGTGATAATCGCGTCAACGGACTTTCGAGAATATTTTTACGGAAACTCGTGAAGGCCTTGACGCGCGCCTACAACTGTCAGTATAGTGCGCCTACAACTGTCGGGTGCTCGTCGCTCCCGTGTTGCCAAAGGGGGAAGAATCGTGTCCAAGGACAAGGAATTGCCGACGTTGTCCGAAACGCAACTGGAAATCATGAACGTCGTGTGGGACCACGAACAGTGCTCCGTCGCCGACGTCTGGAAGATCTTGAATGATCGCAGGGGCGTCACCCGAAATACGGTTCATACGTTGATCGGCCGGTTGGAGGAAAAAGGCTGGTTGACCCATTGCGAAGACGGCAGCGCGTTCACGTATGCCGCCACCGTTTCCCGGGAACAGGCCCAGCAGGAATGCGTGCAGCGAATCATTGAAACGGTGTTCGATGGCTCTGCTGAAGAATTGGTCCTGACGCTGCTGAACGGCGGCATCGTCTCGAAAACCGAATCCGAACGAATTCGCGACATGATCGCACAGGCGAAGCGGAGAAAATCATGACGGTGCAGGAATTATTCGTCTCAGCCACTTTGGCTCAAGTGACCCTGATTACGGTCGTCGCCCTGATCGTAATCTGGTTCGGAAGGCGCCATTCGGCGTTTCGGCATGCGGCCGGAGTGGTGGGGCTGGTGCTTGTCGTCGGCAGCCCCTTGCTGGTTCTGGCTCTGCCTCGGCCGGCCTGGCTCGAGGCGGCGAAACCTGCGGCGGATTCGACGTCACGGGCCAGCGGTCAATCCGCAATTCTTCAACCAACCGCGGCTCCGGCGAACCCCGGAAGCGCCGCAGAACCAGACTTTCCCGGTAATCGAATGCCAAGAGGTGCGTCCGTCACGGCGGAGCCTCATATTCCCGACTCCGTCGAAATTCCTGAAGTCGCCGATTACCCGGCCGCGGTTCGGCCTGTTTCCGAAACCCCGTTGATCCCCGAGCCCGCACCGTTAACTGCGGCATCATCAGCGACGACGGCGGGTCCGCGCAGGCCGGGCGAGGCCGTCCCTGCTCGACCTGCGGGTGTTGCCGTGGTTCCTTCGCGTGCCTGGGGACTGTCGACGCTCTTCCATGTTCTGTCGGCCGTGTGGTGCCTGGGAATTCTTTGGACGGCCTTTCGCGACTGGCGGCGACGGCGCGAACTACGAATCATCACCGACGCGACATGGCACGCCGATCTGGATCGTGTGACTCGCGCCGCGCAAGACGTTCGCCTGACGCTGGGTTTACGCGAATTACCGCGGATCCACGTTTCCAAGCTGGCTCCCCTGCCGTTTGTGCTCGGCGTGTGGAAGCCGATCGTGGTTCTGCCGAGCGACATGGCGGCGTCGGCGTCGAACGAGCGCCTGCGAGACGTCCTGATTCACGAATGTGCTCACATTGTTCGCAAAGATTCGTGGGTGCATCTGCTGCAACGGATTTCCGCCGTCGTGTTCTGGTTTCATCCGGCCGTGGTCTGGCTGAATGTGCAGATTGGTCGGGCGCGAGAAGAGCTGTGCGATAATTTTGTTCTCCTGACGGGTGATGCCGCTGAATACGCCGAGACACTGCTTGATCTCTCGGAATCGTGCGGCGGAAAGCGGTTGGGCCCTTCGGCACTGGGGCTGGCTCCGTTGGGCCTGTTTTCGACCCGTTGGACGTTGGAACAGCGCGTGGGCGGTCTGCTCGATCCCAGCCGGGACAAGACGACTCGTGCCTGGCGCGGCACTCTGGTCCTGCTGACAGTCTTGTTCGCGTCACTCAGCCTCCTGGTGGGAGGCGTCGGGCTCATAGCCCGAGAGGCGGCCGCCGACGCCAAACCTGATGTTGCTGCCGCAGGCACGGCGGAAGTCGAGACCGAAGCGAAAGCGGAGACTCCGGCTCCAACCGTCCGGAAGATCACCATTCGCGGGAAGTGCGTCGACGACGGCGGGAGCCCCGTTGCCAATGCCGTCGTGCGCGTGCTGCAAGACAGATTGATGATCGGCACGATTTCACAAATCGATTCCGATCCAATGGTCGTGATCGCCGAACTGAAATCCGACGCGTCGGGAGAATTTGCTTTCCACGACGTCGAGTTGCCCCTTTCCGACCGCCATCCTCAGCGCCAAAGAATGCTGTATGTCGCGGCGACGGCTGCAGGGCGCGCATCGGCGGTGGCGCTCGAATCCGTCATGATGAACTATGCACATGATCTCGACGAACTCAAAATCGGCTTTGCTGAAGAGCCCTTCATTCTCTCCCAGGATCGACAGACGGTGTCCGGTGTCGTGACCGACCCGGCAGGGCGGCCGGTTGCCGGTGCCCGAGTCTCTATGGGAACGGCGTTCGGGAACCCGATTCCCGGCATGTGGAGCGCCGTCACCGATCAGGCCGGGAAGTACGCGATTTACGATCTGGAACGCTGGAAGATAACCGTTGTCGAAGAGACGGACCCGGACGGTACCAAATCGACAATCACCACGAGGAACAGCGCTGCTGCCTTCAATTCGGGAATTCGAGTCCTCCATCCGCAATATGCGCTGACGACGGCAGCGGTCGGCGAGGTTCCCGGGACGGTCGATGTCAAGCTGAAACCGGCCGCGATCGTCGAAGGAAAAGTGATCGATCAGGTCACAGGCCAGCCGGCAGCCGCAGTCGTCGTCTTCGCCAAGGGGATCGGGCGTGATGAATTGGCTCTGGTAAAGACCGACGTCAGTGGCCGCTATCGTTTTCAGCTTTCGAAGGATCACTACAACATCTGGGTTGAATCCCAAGATCGGATCGCCGCCGTTCTGAAAGCCGTTCCCGCTGTGCCGGATCAGCCCGTGACCGACGCCGATTTCCGGTTGGTCCGCGGGGGCATTGTCGTCGGAACGGTCATTGATGACGCGACAAATCAGCCGCTGGTGGGGTCGAAAGACAAGCCGTACATCGTGGCGCACTATGGCCCGGCGTGCATGAGAATGGAAAGACAGTCCTGGATGGTTGGCGAACCGGAGCTGAGTATTGGTGTTCAGCAAGAGACCCGCGTCAATTCCGACGGCAGCTTTCGACTGCGCGTGGCTCCCGGCCGGAACGGCGTGTTCTTCATCGAGAATTACGGCGAAACAGAACAATCGCCGCAGATTGTGACGATCGCCGATGGCGAAGAGAAACGGGTGGAACTGCGCGTCGCATTGTCGGTGCCCGACGAACCCGGTGCAAGTGACGTCGGCAGGACGACGCGATCCGTCGTGCCTTGGACGGACGACGAATTCGACGCCGATCGGGACCGATTTTTCCTGATCCGCCGTGATGCCTATATCGAGAAGGAGCAAGCCCAGGCAAACGCCGGTGAAGCAGTCAAGAATCCTGCTCTCGCCAAGATTCCGTCTCGCGAACGCCGTGATTCTCCCGTAAACCGATTGCTCGACAAATTCGAACGACAATCGATCGGCAACGATAATTACCGTGATCCGTGGCTGCGAACGATCAAAGATATCGTCGATTTTGGTCCGGCGGCAGTCCCCGAACTGCTCGAGGAACTGGACGCGACGGAAGACCCCTGGATATTGCAACTGCTCGGCTTCGTCCTCCGTGCGATCGACGACAGACGAGCCGTTCCCGCATTGATTCGCGCGATCCCCAGGACATTGCCGTCACCGGAACCCGAGAAGCATTCTTTTACCGCCGAAGAGTGGCAGATGTATCGGCATCCCGCCACAAAAATCATGCTGACTGCGACAGATCCGGCCCTGCGGGCTTTCGCCCAGGGCAATCAACTCGAGTACTATATCGAGGAAAGTCGAGACCAGGATCGCCAGCGCCGGTACACTTTCGACAGTCCCGCGCGGGAAATCTGTGGCGCGATCACGAAGCTGACCGGCGCCCACAACGGCGAGGAAGAGTTGTTGGCGGCAGAGCGTTACCACATCACGTCGCCGGATCAGCTGCGGGCCAGGCAGCAACTCTTTCAGCGTGTCGCCAATAACTGGTCCGAATGGTGGCAGCAGCACCAGAACGACCCAGTCGTCGCCCTGGCCGTATCGCCCGCAGAGATTGAGGCCATCCAGGCCGTTGTGCATCGAGGGGGGACGGTCAAAAGGGATGGAACGAAGCCCGGCAGTCCCGTCACGCGCGTCGGCTTTCATGGAGAGAAGTTTGATGGAGAGCAGGGGGTGACCGAAGACGATCTCAAACTGCTGAAGGCATTCCCGAATCTACAGGAATTGTGGATGCCGTTGAACGTCGACCCGCCGGCCGGAGGAATGAAGATCATTGGCCAGCTCCACAGCCTGACAAGCCTGGACCTGGGTACGACCAATGCGGTCGGTCGCAGCAATGTGGGGCCGGGATTGATGGAACTTCGTGGATTGTCGCAACTGCAGTCGCTCAGCCTGGGCAACATTACGAACGAAGACCTGAAGGAAATCGCTCGCTTCAAAACCTTGAGGAAGTTGCAGATTTTCGGCTTTGACATCGACGATCGTGGTATCAAGGAGCTGCTGGGGCTCGAAAACCTCGAGGAATTGGACGGCGTGGGGTCTGGGCTGACGGATGCCGGTGTGGCGAATCTGGCGGAGGTCAAGAGCCTGAAGATACTCGACCTCAGCCACAGCAAAATCACGGACGCAGGCCTCGCAGAGTTGAATCGCCTCAAAAATCTGAAATCTCTCGACTTGTCGAGCACGAAGATCAAGGGGCTCGGCATCAGCGAATTGAAGAACCTCCAGCACCTGACGAGTCTCAAAATGAACAGCACGCGCGTTACCGACGCCGTAGCGAGTCACATCGCAGAGCTCAAATCACTGACGTCCCTCTATCTGACGAACACCAAGATCACGGATGAGGCGCTCAAACACTTCGAACAATTGCCGGACCTGCAGTACCTGGAAGTCAAGGAAACCGAAGTGACGGATGAGGCGGCGAGCGCCGCCGGGAAAGCGCGGCCTGGGCTGCACATTGTGACTGAATAACGCCCTTGCTGAGATCGAATCATTGCTCACCTCTGCTATTTGTCAGGGAGCTGCGTTCATGCGCGTTTCACTGCTGATGTTGTTCGTCGTAACCAGCCTGGGTACTGCCGTTGCGGTGAGTCAGGAACCGCGTGACGAAGACCTTGTGATCGAGCAAATCGAGCGGCTGGGTGGCGAAGTCACGCGAGATAATTCAATGCCGGGTCGCCCCGTAACCGGCGTCGATCTGAAAAATACCAACATCACGCGGGCCGGTCTGCTCGAATTGCGGAAGCTCAAGCACCTGAAGTCGCTGAATCTGGGGGCGACGGCGATCTCGGACAAGAAGAGCCTGGAAGTCCTGGGAGAATTCGAAAACCTGACGGCGCTCGACCTGAGCAGTAACCGGATCACGGATGTCGGCCTGAAAATGCTGACCAATCTCAAGAATCTCACGGACTTGAATATTTCGATGGCCGCCGTCACGGACACCGGGCTGAAACGGGTCAGTGAATTCCGGCAACTCGAGAACCTCGATTTGTCCCAGACCAGCATCACGGACGAAGATCTGAAGGAGTTGGCCTCGCTCAAAAAGCTGGCACGCTTGAAATTGCACTACACCGAGTTCTCGGGACTCGGTCTGAAAGAGTTGGGTGACCTGCAAAACCTGAGGGAGCTCTATTTGAACTTCAGCAAGGTCACGGATGAGGGGCTGAAGGGCGTCAAGGAACTGAAGAACCTGAAAACGCTGTACCTTCAGGGATGCAATATTACGGACGCCGGCATGAAAGAACTGGGCCATCTCCCGAACTTGACGAACCTTCATCTGTGGGGGGCGAATATCACGGATGCCGGCCTCAAGGAATTAAGCGATCTCAAAGCCCTGACAACACTCGACTTGGGCCGTTGCGACAAAATCACCGATGCCGGAATCAAGGAGGTTGTCAAACACGCAACCCTGACTGATCTCAGCCTGAACGACACCCAACTCACAGATTCCGGGCTGAAGGACGTGGCGAAACTCCAGCGGCTTGTCGCACTCGACCTCCGCGGGACACGGATCACCGATGCCGGCCTGAAAGATGTGAGCCAACTGCGGTTCCTGGAGTCTCTGTGTCTCCGTGAGACTCCGATTACAAGGACGGGCGTGAAAGAGTTAAGCGAGCTCAAGCACCTGAAGCGCCTCTACCTCTTCCATACCCAAGACAAAGACACAGGAGCGGCGGCGCAGGAACTGAAGAAACTGCTGCCGAATCTCGAGATTACCGACTGAAAGGTCAATTCATGTCTAATCAGCTCATGGCGCCTTTCGCTGTGGCCGTATTGTGTTCGGCCGTCGCGATGGGCCAGGGAATTGCCAATGAATCTGCAGAGTCGAAAGCAATTCAAGAAATTGAACGGCTGAAAGGAACCGTCACGCGGGACGAGACATCGCCGCGGCATCCGGTGATTGCCGTCAATCTGGGACAGTCATTTTGCCTCCCGGACAAGAGCGGTCGCCCGGACAACACGTGCCTCACGCCGCTGCTTTCATTACCCAACCTGACTTCGCTTGATCTATCGGGCGCCAAGATCACCGACGCCGGCCTGAAAACAGTGGTCAAGCTCAAGCAGCTCACGACGCTCAGTCTGGCCGATACCGAGATCACGGAAGCGGGATTGCGAGAACTGGCGAAACTGAAGGCCCTCACCACGCTCAGCCTGAGCATGACGTCGCTCGGTCCGGACGCCGTCCAGGAGTTGGCGCGACTGCAAAACCTGACGTCGCTCGATCTCAGTGGAACCAGGATCTGCGACAAGCAGAGTATGCAGAAGCTGGCGACTTTTCAGAACCTCGAATCGCTCGATCTGCATCAGACCGAGCTCACGGACGTCGGCCTGAAACGGTTGGCGAAACTCAAGAACCTCACCGAATTGATCATCGGACACACCTCCATCACGGATGACGGCCTGCAAACCTTGAGCGAGTTCCCCCGTCTGACCAACATCGAGCTCGAAGGAACAAAGGTCACCGACGAGGGGATGATCGAATTGGGGCAGCTCAAGCAGCTCACCGGCCTCGATTTGTCCTACACCGGCATCACGGACGCGGGTTTCCGGGAACTGGCGCAACTCAAAAATCTCACGAACCTTAATCTCTTCCGAACGAAGATCACGGACGAGAGCCTCAATATTGTGGGCGGATTCACAACTCTAAAGATTCTGTACCTGTCTTATCAACCGATTACGGATGGCGGAATGAAAGAAGTCGGGAAACTCAAGAACCTGAAAACCCTGACGCTGTCGGATACACAGGTAACCGACGTGGGCCTGAAAGAATTGCGCGACCTCACGCAACTGACCAGACTCGACCTGCGGGGCCTGCCGATCACCGATGACGGCCTGACAGCCTTGAGCAAACTGCGGAACTTGACCGAGGTCGATTTCCAAAAGACCAAAATCGGGGATGCCAGCCTGAAACTCGTCGCACAAAATAAGAATCTCTCGCGACTTTGGATCAGCGGAACTCAGATCACGGATGCGGGCATCCAGGAATTGAAGCCACTCACGAGCCTTCAAGACCTGGGCATCGGTAACAACCAGATCACCGACGCGGCCGTGAAAGATCTGGGCGAGCTCAAGAGCTTGAAGCAGATCAATCTGTGCGGCACAGAGATCAGCCAGGACGCAGCGAAGGAATTGAAGAACTCGCTCCCCCATACGGATATCTTTCGCTGAAATAAACCTCTTTCGCGTCTTTCATCGTTTTCGTGGTTCATCCCAGATGAGTCTCGGAAACAGTGAGTTCACGGAAGACGAGAGATGGCAATTGATTGGATATCTCAAGTCGCTATGGTTCAATGACATAATACAGAGTCTGGGGCCGGAGGTTGATTCCCTGTGCATTTCCGGCGGGGCCGGCGGGGCGGCCGTTGAAATCGAGCGCGGTGACCTTCAGCCGGCTGGCATCGGCCCGTTTGAAGGCGACGGCGCCACTCAGGTCCTTCACCTGCCACGGGTCATGACCGATGTCGGTGATGCGCCGGGTCACCCCATCGACCGCTTCGGTGGCGAACCCGCTGGCCCTTTCTTCCGACATGACTTGCAGCAGCATTTTTTGCGAAGTCGCCAGCGGCTTGTCGTCCAGCGCCACGGCGATGACGTGCGCCAGGTCCAATTTGCAGGAAATCGTCATCGCAGAAAGTTCGATCTTGCCTGCCGCATTCAGCGCGCCGCTGGCACCTTGAGCGCGGGGCGCATTGATGATGAGCAGCCCCTTTCCATAGTCGAGCTTCAACTCGCCCGTCGCGCTCTTCACGATTTTGGATGCGTGATTGATGAATGGGTTCAGATCGTGCACGGTCGCCCCGCCCGGCTCTTTCGTGAATGTCACGTGCGTCCGGCCCACATAGTGCACGAGCGGATCGATGCGCTGGCCCGGTTTCGCCGCACGTCCCTGCGGCACGTCCTTAAGCCGCAGTTCGTCGAATGAGGCGTCCTGCGGGAGGGGCGTTCCTTTAAGGCTCGCCAGGTCGCCGAGGTTGAGCTTCACGTCAGCCACGACGTCGCCGGTCTTGACGAGCCCCTGACGGTAAATCAGCGCCGCGGCAGGAAATTGGCCCAGCATGGCCGGAGACGCCAGCGTCCACTGCTGCATGAAGAAACCTGGCTTGACGTTCCATTTCGCTCCGTCAAACGCGAAGTGGACGATGCAATCGCTGCCTTGCAGCGCGCCGTAGGCCGCGAAGTACAGCGGCGCCTCCGAGCGGTAGCGATTCGGCCGCGTGAACGTGGTCTCGGAAATCATCGACGGCTTGTCGCCGTAATGAACGTCCATGACCGGATGGACGAACTGCCGGGGCTTGCCTGGTTCGCTCGCCTCGAACCGCAGGGCACTGCGGTCGCTGTACGTGTGCGCCACGCGGATCGACCAGGCGGCGTTGTCGCCGTGATGATTGCACTCGAAATAGCCGTGGCGATCGACGAAATCGCCGGCCGTATAGCTGAGTTTTTCCAGAGGACCAAGGACTTCGGGATCGGCCGTGGCCCAGTTGCTGTCATGGATCAATCCCTTGAAACCGAGCTGGCGGAGAAAATCGTACGTGCCGCGATAGAACTGCGTCTGCATCTCCAGCAAGAACGCCGCCGTGTCCTGATCGCGAGTCGTCTTTTCATGCGAGATGTTCCACAGCGGGCGGAATCCCAGGCGGCCTTCGCCCGCCACATCGCGCGGGACAGCCAGGCCCTTCCAGGCCGCCCTCGCGGCTTCGATCGATCCGTATTTCTTTTTCAGCCAATCGGCAAATTGTTTCTCGACGATGCGAAGTTGCGGGTCGGGGATATTTGCGGCATCGAACGTCCAGAAGAAGAACGAGTCTTCGTTCTGAACTTCGACGCCGAACACGGCTGGCTCGTCAATCAGCGCCTTCCCACTTTTTTCGTCGCGCGTCGTCAACAGGGCGGTTAGCCACGCGCGGTGCTTCTCCTGGAAAGCCGGGTTGAACAGGAGCGCGGCAAACGGGTGTTTTTTCCCGTCGTAACCGGCCAGCCACGCCAGATCGGCCGACGGCGTGAACCACAGCGGAAAGTAGATCGAGAAATGCGTATAGATTCCCTCGGCCTTCATCGCGGCCACGACTTCGTGAGCGTGCCGCACTTTGGCCAGGTCGGGCTCCCCGTCCTTGTCGAACATCGGCCCGTGCACGCGCACCAGGTTGACCCCGTAACGGGACAGCAACCGCGCGCACTGCCGCAACGGCTCGCCGATGAGATCGTGTGGCGGACCATTGACGGCCCAGAACCGCACGGCTTGGCCGTTGGCGCTGTGGACGAACTGTCCCTCTCTGGCCGCGATGACACCATGCTCACCGGCGGATTTCTCGTTCAACCACCGCAGATCGATCGGACTTTCCGCCGCCGCAGATTCCGGCTGTGGCTGAAAATCAAACCATTTCGCCTCGTCGGCGGCGACGGCGGTGGAGACGGTGAACCAGAGAATGACTATCAGTCGGACTGCGTTCATTGCAAATTTCCTTCCAAACATTAGTCGTCCTGGGGAGAAGCTTTTGGGAAAAGGAAATCCTGGAGCGCGTCGCCAGCGAGAATCGCCGGCTTCGAGGTGCTTGACAAGTCGTTCGAGCGGAACAGCCATCCGCATGGCCCAGCAGCGTGCAATTTGTCGGGCTTGGTTCCGTGGATCGGCGCACAATCGCCGACAATTCCGGGATGCGGAGAATTCTAGCCGTGATGTGTTCGGAATGCATGCATGTGCGGCAGAACGACGCAGCACGGGAAGCACGCCTGCCCCTCGATATCCGCGCGTATTCGCGTTATCCGCGGCTCACTTCCTTCTGAATCGCGATTTACATTTTGCGCGGCCGGACAACAAATCGGTGGATCGTAGTACGAGTTTGTTGGGCGCGCTGTCCGTTCCCGCGCAGGGCCTGATAGACTGAACGTGAGTGTCGAACGCGTCAACGGGATTTTAAGATGCTGTCGCGGTGGGCCTCGGTACGGACCGGCCGATTCATGACCGAACACGAAACTGGCGTTGTCGAAATCGCGACCGCTCCGAATCCGTATGTGGAACTTTCAACACTCGCCTTGAAGACGCTGATCGCCGCAGCCGTTGGGATTGGCGTGGCTGTCGTGCTTGAACAGTACGTTCCATTCGAGGATCCGATTGACGTGGTGGGACCGCCTTTACTGCGCGGTTACTCGGAAGCCGGCGAGCAATCGGCGTTTTTTGGGTTCTGGATCACAACCATTGTCGTGGGCATCGCCCTCGGGACTCGCCGTGTGGATTGGCAGTCGCCCGTGGCTCGGCTTGCCGGTGCGCTGTCGGTGCTTCTGCTGGTGCACGTCCCCTGGCTGGCCCAGTTGCCGCTCTCCACGGCAGTGTCGCTCGCCATCTGGACAGGAGCGTACATTTGCGGAAGCCACGGCGCCTCGATCATCGAACGTCGGTTTGGTCCGTTGCGATGGCCGTGGCTGGCCGTGCTGCTCTGGTGTGTGGGTTATCACGACCCAGTGGTAGCTCTATTGCGCGAGCCGCAGCTTCGCTGGCGAATCGTGTTCGCCGCGGCAATGGCGCTGTGTGGTTTGCAGTTTGGGAACCACCTTATCAGCGAGCGTATTTCGCGCGCCACCCTCGCAGCGGCCTTCCTGGGGATGCTGGCTGCGATGCAATTCTCGTGGGAGGCGGAATTCTTGCTGTCTCTGTCGGCCGCCACGGCCTATGGATTGGGAGTCGTCGCGCAGCGCGAGGTGCGAATGTCCCGGTCATGGCCGATCTGGTTTCTATTTGTGTTGTTGACTCTGGTGACGGGCTATCGCCTCGGTGAGCCTTACGGAGCCGAAACGCGCTTGCGCTGTGGACTCGGGGGTTGGGGGCTGGGAGCTGTCATCCACATTCTGATGCGCGATTGGGTAGCGCCGGTGCGGTGGACAGAGACCTTTCGGCGACGATTGTCCGCAAATTCTTCGTTGTTTTGGAGTGTCGGCGTGGCCTTGACCCTCGCGCTTTGGCGACCGCATTGGACAGCGATCATCGCCCTGTCGCTGGGACTGTTCCTGGCATTTATCCGGCGCAGACCGCATCGTCTACGATTCCGGACGGCCGTCGGCGTGGGAGTGTTGCTGGCACTGGCTGTCGGAACGAGCTTGCGGTTGCTGCCGGTGGACGCCTATCACGACGGCTACAATTTGACGTGCGCCTGGGAGTTCGAAAGCGGCCGCGAGCTCTATACCGAGATTTTGCCGATCCGTGGATATCAGTTCTTTGCGACGTGGCTCAGCCGTCTGTTTTTGCCGAAAACGGTAGATGCCTATCTGCTGACGTTCAGCGTTCTGCAAATTCTTCCGGTCGTGGGGGCATTCGCACTATCACTGGTCTGGACCCGCGGCAACGTGCCCTGGAGTGTGGCCATTGCCATCGTCGTCATGGCCTTTTCCGACCTGGACTCTCGGCAGGGAGTGCACATCCTGCTCGCCGCCATGACGTTGAGTGCTCTCTCTCGCGACCGCCGTGCGAGTTGGTGGCTGATTGGATGCGGCAGCGTCGTGGCCGGCTGCAGCGGGTTTGACACTCTGGCCCCGTTCGCCGCCGCGACAACCTTGACGCTATTTTGCATCCCGGACAGTGCACGAACCAGCAATCGGCCGACATTCTTCAGGCGCGTGTTCCGGGCGACGCAAGCCGGGCTGTTGGCGGTAGTCCCGTTTTCACTGTTCATCGCGGCCTGGCAAGGACCGCGCGCGGCCGCGGAGTATTGGCTGGTCATGCGAGACTTCGCGGCTCATTTCAACGCTTTTATCGGGCTGCGGATTCCGTGGCACCACGTGACGGTTCGACTCCTGATTGGATTTGGATTGATCGTCTTGGCAGCGTGGGTGACGATCGGCGAAATATATTGGCGGACGATGTCGCCCACTCGACGCCGGTTCTGGTTGTTTCTGATGATTCAATTTGGATTTCTCTTGTATCGCGGTGTGGGCCGCTCGGACGAACCTCATCTGAAAGACCTCGTCATTCCCAGCCTGATGCTGGTTTCGCTGGGGATCTTCGAGTCTCTGCGGAGATTCAGCCGCGAGCGTCGGGCCCCCGCCGGCATCACACCCGCACACGCCGGCTGGCTCGTGATGATTTTCGGAGCCGTCCTGGCCCACGAGGATCCCACACCGTTGACAAAAACCGCTCCGCTCGTGATCTCCGAAGCCGGACGCATCCTGCGCGGAGCACGTCCGATTTTTCCGGGAGAAATGGCCTACGTGCAACACACCGTGGCGCCTGATAAAACGCTGTGGACGATCGAGAACACAACGTCCAACTATGCAAACCACCGTCACCTGGCCACGCGACACCCCGTGGCGCACACCATTTGTTCGCCGTCGGAACAACGACGCGCGGTGGCCGACATGCGTCGCCATCCTCCCCGGCTGATTGAATGGCCCACCACAGGCGTCGTGGAATTGCCCATCGATGCGTTCAGTTTGAATACCGGATTCTCCGGCACGTACTCTGTGCTGAACAGTACCGACGGGATCGCTGCTCCCTTGCGGTATTACCTGATCAGCCAGGATTTGCTGCCGCGATATCGGCCGACAGAGCATCCCGGCTACCTGGAACCGGCTCCGGTGAATTGGACCGGTCTTACCCATCTGGCTCCGAACCTGAACGAAGAATTGCGATGTCAGCGACTCCCGCTGGTGTGGGGCGAAAAGCGTGTGCCTCGCATGGCAGCTCGCACAAAGCATCGCATGAATCTGCCGGAGTTTCAAACAAGTGCGACCGCTGCTTCAGGAAACGACAGCGCACGTCCAACCTGGGAGCTGGCAGTTCTCCTCAAGTCGCGCCGGTTCAACTATTTGCTGCTGACGTTCACCACGACGAAGAATGCGACCGCGTCGGTCGGTTCCACAGCGACTCTCCAATTCACTCCGGATCAGTGGGACGATCAGACTTCAAACATGACGTTCACCTGCGCGACTGACGGACGCAGCCACACCTACGTTCTGCCGGTCGGCTGCTGTCCGGGATGGGTCTGGCGCAGCCGAATAGGCAAACTGCGGATCGTGGCGCCAGACGGATGTCAGTTGTCGGCCCTGCGGGGCGAAGCCTGGTTTGTGGATGAATTACAGCCGTAATGGTTTCAGCACGGTGGATTGCAACGTCAGGCTGTTTACCTTGATATAATCACTGCGGATTCGAATCCTCATGATCCGATGATCGAAGGCGACCGATGCGATTATTTGTCGGCACGAGCGGATACAGTTACAAGGAGTGGAAGGGGGGCTTCTACCCCGAGAAACATCCCCAGAAAGAAATGCTGAGCTACTATGCCCAGCAGTTCTCTTCAGTCGAGATCAACAACTCCTTTTACCGAATGCCCGAGACGAGCATTCTCAAGGCGTGGGCGAAGCAAGTGCCGCAGGGATTTCGGTTCGCGCTCAAGGCTCCCCAGACAATCACGCACTTCAAGCGGCTCAAGGACGTCAAAAAAGAAACCGCTGCCCTGCTCCGCGCCGCAGCGGCGTTGAAAGCCTGTCGCGGTCCGCTGTTAGTTCAGTTGCCAGCCAACTTCAAGAAAGACCTGCCGCGGCTTGAATCTTTCTTGCGTTTGATTCGCGGTCGGATACCGATCGCCTTCGAGTTTCGGCACGAGAGCTGGTTCGACGACGAAGTCTCAGGTTGCTTGCGCGAGAATTCCTGTGCGCTGTGTGCCGCCGATACAGACGATTCTCGTTCCGCCGAGTTAGTCGGCACCACCGACTGGGGCTACCTTCGCCTGCGACGTGAGGGCTACACGTCCGCCGCTCTTCGCAAATGGATCAAACGCATCCGCTCGCAATCCTGGAACGAAGTCTACGTGTTCTTCAAGCATGAGGACTCTGGAACCGGTCCCCGGCTCGCGGCCCGCTTCCTCGAACTGGCGAAGTGTTGAAATAATCGAGAAGCTGGTGAAGGCGGAGTGGCTCAATTTCGTTTCTGGACAACTGTTGGCCCATTGAGCGCCAGACTTCAGCATTGAGCGAACCAGATTAATCTCAACCCGGTTCCGCCACGACTTCATTCGTCCTCCCAATTCTCCTCGCAGCAATTCAGAATTGCTTCGCATTTCTGTTCCTCAATCAGATCGAGGCACAAATGTGATGCCAGGTAGCAGAGGGCGAACGCCATGAACGGTCGCTTTTCCAAATCGTGGTTGATGCCATCCGGGTCGGCGTTGCCGACGAAATTTGCCAGTGCTGTCTCCGTTACTCGATCAGCTTCATTCCCTTTTTGCGGTCTACCTCGATACTTCAAGCAGACGAGCGGAGCCAAATGAAACAAGTCGGCTTCGGTAATTCGATGTCCGATCAATTTTCCAAACGGCTTCGTCTCGCGGGCATCGGCGATCGCCACGACGATCTCTTGCAGCCATTCTGCGGGCGTATTGGGAAGGGGATAGGGTTTCATTTGATTACCTTGATCTCGCCGGTCGCGATTGACGGTTGGTCCGATCGCGGCTATATTTAACCATCATGTTAATTAACTCTGTGGTGTAATACAATGGTGGATCACCTCAGCCGGACATTCGCGGCACTCGCGGATCCGACGCGCAGGGCCATCCTGGCGCGCCTCTCGAAGGGGGAAGCCAATGTTTCCGTTCTGGCCAAACCCTTTCTGAAGGAAATGAGCCTGCCTGCCGTCACCAAGCATCTGCAAGTGCTAGCCTATGTTGCGCACCTAAAGGCGACGCCGTTTAAATTCCGGCTGAATTTTAACATTCGCCCCCCGGGTCTTCACTACAAAAGGCGGTCGGAGCTCAACCGTTCCGGCAACTCCAGGTTCAGGGCCGCCAGGATTCGTT
>DASYAR010000566.1:0-17346 GCA_036501235.1 Planctomycetaceae bacterium | reverse complement strand
GATCGTCACGCCGGCCGGCAGGTTCTCGCCCCGCAGCGCCAGCGGCCCGCCGAAGTCGTACCGGGCCGCCGAGAGCACGAGGCCGAAATGATTTCCCTTGGGGATCGACACGGTCGGTTGCACGTATTGCACGAACTCGTTGGTCGACAGCACGAGCTTCGGCTTGATCGGCGTCAGCTCGACGCGATACACGTATGCCGCACCACCGTTATTCAGATGGTCGCGCACATTGATGACATAATCACCGTCGTTCGGCACGCCGAAGCGGATGTAACTATCGGGCCCGCCGGTGTCGTCGTTCGCGGCAATGACGCCGCCGCCTGCTGCACTGATTGCCAGGACCGGATCGAGGGGCGATCGAATCGTTCGCGCGTGCACGCGAATGTCATACGCCTCGCCTTTCTTTGCCGTGAAGCGGTAGTTGTCGTTGTCGCCCGGCGCGCCGATCACACCGTTCAGGGCCATCGGAGCGGTGAACCGCGTGGCGTTGTCGTGCGTTTCGTTCGGCTCCTGTTCGATGACGTTGGGAATGTCCGACAAGCGGAACCAGTTCTGCGATGGGGCGATTCCCTTATCATCTTTGGCGAACACGGGAAAATTGGGAACCAGTTCGGTGGGGAGCGTGAACGTGGCCTCGCGATCGCCCAAAACGTCGCCAATAAATTTCACCGGCAGCGTTTCGCCGTACCGCCCTCCGGCGGGAAGCAATGCGGCCGGGCGCGGGAAGTTGCCGACGTGCACTCGGTACAGGCAGGCCCCGTTGCCTGCATAAGAGCTCTCGCGCACTTGAATGATGTATTTGCCGTCTTCCGGAGCAATGATCGAGGCAATACCGTCCTGCCAGACGAGAGCGTTGTCGTCGCTTGAGGCGAGCTCGAACCGCGCGAGGTTCATGATGGCGACAAACACGTCGAACAGCGTAATCCCCAGGCGGATCCCTTCGACTTCAGCCGAGATGCGGTCACCCTTCTTCGCTTCGACGACGTAATAGTCGACGTCTTCGTTGTCCGCCGTGCCATTGACGGTGACGTTCATGGGAATCGGCTGCGGCGCGGCGAAATCGCTGTTCGGCTCTTGCTCGACGATTTCGGGCAGTGCGCCGACGAAAAACGGCCGCAGATCGGAAATGCCAGTCGCCGTGCGGACCCGCAGACGATGGCTTCCCAGCATACATTCCGGGGCAATCTTGAAGACGGCCTTCACCGTGGTGGGATTGACGATTTCGAGTTTGGCGACTTCGATTCCCGGTTCATAAAACAGAATCTCCTGGGCGTCGTTCAGTTGGCCGCCGCTGAGAACGACTTCAATCTCGGTCCCGCGCTGTGCGCCCCGCGGCGACAGTCCCCCCAGCGACGGTGACGCGGCCTGGGCCAAGTCGGCCGCCCCGGCGATGCCCAGGAACAAAACCCCACCAGCCAGATTCCGCCAACGATGTGAAAACCGCATAAGCGATCAATCTCCGAAAAATCAATTTCACCGGCGAGCGGCGGACGTCAGTCCGCCGGTGGGTTCGAGCGTCTCTGGCACGCGGCACTATCCGGGGGCGACCAATTCTCATCGAATCGGTGCCCCCCGGCTCGCCGCCGATATCAATCAGGCCAGCAGTTCCTTGCGGACCTTTCCGCCGTCGATGATTTCGATCGGCCGATCGCCGGGAGCCATCAATTCCTTATCGGCGACGATGCCGAGACAGTTATACAACGTGTAGAACAGGTCCTCGGGGCCGATGGCGTTCTCGTCAGGTTCTGAAGCAGTCGAATTCGACAAGCCGTAAATGCTGCCGCGTTTGATTCCGCCTCCGGCCAGGACGACGCTGAACACCTTAGGCCAGTGGTCGCGGCCTGCCTGGGCGTTGATTTTCGGCGTGCGACCGAACTCGGACGAAATCATGACGATCGTTTCATTGAGCAATCCCGTCCGTTCCAGGTCGGTGATCAGGGCGGCGAAGGCCTGATCGAAGGCCGGCATCTGGCCGCGGAAGCCCTGCACGATCGCGTTGTGCATGTCCCAGCCGCCGTAAGTCAGGTTGACGAGACGTACACCGGCCTGCACCAGCCGGCGGGCCAGCAACATGCGGGCGCCGGCCGTATTGCGACCGTATTCGTCGCGAACCGGCGCTGGCTCGGCTTCGATATTGAACGCCTCGCGGGCGGCCTGTGAGCTGATCAAGCTATACGCCCGATCGTAAAACGTATTCATCGCCTCCAGTCCGTCGGCCTTCTCCTTCTTATTGAAGTGGTCGTTGACTGCGGCCAGCATGTTCTTGCGGGTGGTGAATCGCGAGTCGTCGACTCCGCCCGGCAGGCCCAGGTCCTGCACCTTGAAGCCTCCCGCGGCCGGGTCGCTTCCCAGGCTGAACGGCGAGAACGCGCTGCTCAAATAGCCAGTGCCGGCGTAGACATTGGGCATGCTGGGAATGCACACGTACGGCGGCAGGTTGTTCCGCGGACCATACTCGTGGCTGATCACGCTCCCCATGCTCGGGAATTGCAGTGCCGGGCTGGGGCGGTAGCCTGTGAACATGTTGTGTGTCCCGCGTTCATGGGCCGCTTCGCCGTGCGTCATTGAACGAATCACCGTGAGCTTATCAGAGATTCCAGCCGTGCGGGCCAGAGTTTCGCCGAAGACTTCCCCCGAGATTTTCGTCTGCACTTGCCGCATTTCACCGCGGTATTCGATCGGGGCGTAGGGCTTGGGATCGAACGATTCCTGATGGGCCATGCCGCCGGGCAGATAAATATGGATGATCGAATTGGCGGTTCCTTTGAAGTGCTCGTAATTCTTCTGCTCGGCCCGAGCTTTCCGCATCAGCAGTTCAGGAAGCGTCAGGCTTCCCAACCCGGCCAGGGCGCCGACCGTCAGGAAATTGCGTCGCGAGACTTTGCGAAAATGAGCCGGGTCATCTTGCCAGGTTCCGGTGATCGTCTTGCCTGTGCTCTTCTTGGCGGCAGATTCCATGTTGATTGTCGCTCCGTTTTATCCTGGGAACTGAGAGATACTCTTTCTGGGGGACAGACAGTAACGGCTTACCGGGACAGCCCCGCGGGCCGCAGGCATGTTCATTTCAAAACGGATTTGGGACGAGCGCGGGCAGGTGACGATACGCCCAGCGGGCGACTTCGCCAAAAATCTTGCTATCAGGCCGGCTGAATCACGAGGCTGTGATTACCGCCGACCCAGGTTACGCGCGGCGCTGCGCGTCAGGTGGGAAGTTGCGGGGAGTCAATTCTCCGGGCAGACGACATACATATTCATGAATGTCAATATGATAGCCGGGCCGCGGAGCCTCGGTCAAGCAACCTGACGGAAAAGTCAGGTAAGTCGGGCTTTTCAGCGCACCGCCGGTCGACGCAACAAGCCGCGAGATCTATTCCCGCGGTATCCGGGTGATCCCGCATCGCTGTCAGGCCGAAGAGCCTGACCTACCCGGCGCGGGCGGTCAGCATCGGCTGGGTTGCCGCCTGCTCCATCGACAAGACCTCGACGACCATTCCCAGATAGTCGGCCGCGCCCGGCGATTTCGGCGCGTATTCGAAGATCGATTTACCATAGCTGGGGGCTTCGGCCAGCTTGATGTTGCGACGGATCTTGGTCGAAAAGATCCGCGCCTGCGACCAGGGAGCTTCGGCGTCGCTTCCCGAAAGAAACTCGGAGAGGTCGGCCGCGACGTCGGCAGCCAGACGCGTGTTCGATTCATGCATACAAAGTACGACGCCACTGACCCGCAGCTTGCGATTGAGCCGCCGCGTCACGAGCGCGGTCGTCTCCAGCAGCTTCGAAAGCCCGTGCAGCGCCAGAAAATGCGGCTGCAAGGGAATCATCACTTCTTCCGCCGCCGACAGGGCATTGATCGTCAGCACGCCGAGCGACGGGGGACAATCCATAATCAGATAATCGTAGGGCTCAGTCGCCAGCAACTGGTCGATCGACCCGCGCAGAATCAGCTCGCGTCCCGGCGTATCGACCAGTTCCATCTCGGCCGCCGCCAGATCGATGTTCGAGGGGACCAGCCACAATTGAGGCGCGACGAGGCGGCGCACCTGCGCGAGGGTCTTTTCCCCGGCGAAGGCATGGTAGATGGTCGGCGTCTCACCGACGATTTCGATTCCCAGATGCAGCGAGGCGTGCGCTTGCGGATCGAGATCGAGGACGCAGACTCGTTTGCCTTGTAAGGCCAGGCCGGCAGCAAGATTGACGCTGGTGGTCGTCTTGCCCACCCCGCCCTTCTGGTTCATCACAGCGATTTTGCGCATGGGGATTCCTTTCCCGGAGATTCAAGGCCGGGAGTATACGCAGGACGGCAAAACAGCAAAAGAGGAGTTATTGAACCATTCGCAGGACAGGTTTTCCAACTCGGCCGTCCGCGATTTTCCGAAATTTCAAAAACTCTCCGGAAATCCGGTGGACGTCGGCGGCGAAATCCCGGGTATAGGGTAGGAATCGGCATCTGGCCGGCAACGCAGGGAACATTGCAATGCCTGCCCGCGTGCCTGTCGTTTCGCATCCCCTTCCATCCCCGTCACAGGAGCTCAGCCATGACCCGTGGACGAATCTCGCAGATCGATTATCGAAGTCAAACAGGAACGATTCGGCTCGACAATGGATTTGATATTCCGTTTTCGTCGCACGATCTGCGTCCTGGGATGAGTATGCAATTCATCGTTCCGAATTCGACCGTCGAGTTCACCACGGTGCCGGGGCCGCGTGGTCCGCGGCCCATCAATGTCTTCGCCTTGTTGGGGACCGCCGGCGCCGCGCCCCGCCAGCCTCAGCCGTCGCCGACTCCCTCCGCGCCGCGACATTGATCCTGGATTCAGTCTGACGGTCGGACTCGACTGAATTGCCGCAATCCTGGATAGTATTGCGTATGGATTCCCAATCGTTGACCGAACTCGAGGAGCAGGCCCACCTGATCCGGCAGGCCGCGGCGGGAGACGCCACGGCTCTCGAGCGGCTCCTGGGCCCGTATCACGAGCGGCTGGCGAAAACGATCCGGCTGCGGATGGACTGGCGACTCCGCGGTCGGGTCGATGCCGAGGATATTCTCCAGGAAACTTACCTCGACGCCGCCCGCCGGCTCAGTGAATATGCCGCCAATCCCGGTGCCAGCTTCTACCTCTGGCTCCGCGGGTTGGCCGGCATCAAGATGATCGACGCCATGCGTCATCATCTGGGGGCCCGCAAGCGGGACGCCGGTCTGGAAGTGCGGCTCTATCGCCAGGCGTTGCCGGAGGCCAGTTCCGTTTCCCTGGCGGCCCAACTGCTCGGGCACCTCACGTCTCCCAGCCACGCCGCCATCCGGTCCGAAATGCAGCTCAAAGTGCAAGGGGCCTTGAACGCGATGGATCCCATCGATCGCGAAGTCCTGGTCCTGCGGCACTTCGAGCATCTGACGAACGCCGAGACAGCCGAATTGCTCGAAATCGGCAAGTCGGCCGCCAGCAAACGGTATATCGTGGCCATCAAGCGCTTGAAAGAAGTCTTGCTCGACGAGCCCGGCTTCGAAGATCGATTTTGAGCGCGCTCCTGAAATCTGCAGTGCATATCGTCCTGCTTTTTTCAGCCTTCCGTCCGGAATATCTCCGGATTCCGGTGGACTCCTCCTCGCAAATCCCGGTTATCTCTCTGGCAGGATCGCGTTCGTCCTGGCGATCACCAGGTCATCCGCAGAGGAGTCTCCCTCATGTCGCAGATCATCAGCCGGAATTCCTTGTCTCGTCCGTCGATGAATCGGCCTGTCGACCGCCGAGACGACTCACGATCGGCCGCGGCAACTGCGGAACATGGCACACGGCGGATCGAATTCTCGGGGCCTCTCTTCCATAATCCTGCGGGCCCGCTCGTGCGTGATCACGCCGGGCTCCTCGAGCTCCCCGCTCCGAAGCCGAAATCGCGGGCCACAGCGGTCGCACTGACCGCCATCGGCCCCGAATCGCACCAGCGCTGGCAGTATCCGCTGCCCGAGGGAGAAATCGTGCGCATCGGCCGCGCCCCGCGGCATGGCTGGAAGGTCGCGTGGGACCCGCAGATTTCGCGAGAACACGCCAACCTGATCTGGCGCGACGGCCAGCTCCAAGTGAACTGTCTCGACATGGCTCGCAATCTGATCGTCGTCGACGGCACGCGCGGGCACGAATTTCTGCTGAACGTCGGAGACTCGTTTCGCATCGGGCAGACGCGGTTTCTGATCTCCACCATCGACGACGAGCCGGCCGGCATTGTCGAAGAGATCCGCCTCGTTGCCGGCGAGTCGCCGACCGACTGGGCGGTCGCCGCCGGCCGCCGCTGGCAGGTCCTCAGGCAATTGCCCGAGATCTTTGCTGCGGCACGCAGCGACGAAGATCTCGCCGGCCAGTTGACGGCCCTGTTGCTTCAGGCATTGCCGGATGTGCAGGTCGCAGCGACGGCCCGGTTTGCCAGCGCAACCGACCTGAACAACGGCGCTCGCCCGATTCTAAATTGGGAGTCGCGTGCCGGTGATTCGGTTTCGTTCACGCCCAGCCTGCGATTGATCCGCGCTGCGATCCATGAGGAACAGGGGGTTTTGCGTTTTTTCGATGGCGATGGCCAGGCAGACGAAGAATTCACGTCGACCGGTCCTGCGGATTGGGCGATGTGCGCTCCCCTGGCGCCGCTCGGCGACGAGGGCTGGTGCCTGTATGCCGCCGGTACGAGCGATTCTGTCGCCGATCCCGAGGCGCTGCGCGTCGATCTGAAGTTTACGGAGCTGTTGGCACGGTTCGCCGGTGCGATCCGCCAGCTGCGCCGCCGCGAACAGGCTCGGGCCGGCTTAAGTCACTTTCTGTCGCCCGCCGTTATGGAGACTCTCGCCGGGGAGCACGGCGAAACACTGCTGGCCTCTCGATTCGCCGACATGACGGTCATGCATTGCGATGTGCGTGACGCCTCACAGACAGCCGATGACCCGGCCGATGATGACCCGGGCGACGATCTGTTCCTGCTCCTGCGTTTGAACCGGATCAGTAAATCGCTGGCCATACTGACCGCGGGCATCGTCGAACATGATGGCGCCCTGGCCGACGCTCGCGGGGACGCGGCTCTCGGATTCTGGGGCTGGCCCGTTGTCCGCGACGACGGGGCCGTCCCGGCAGCTCGGGCGGCCCTCGACATCCTGGACCGCTTCACTCGGGCTAAGGCGAATTCCGAACACCCGCTGTCGAACCTGGCCATCAGCATCGGCCTGGCCCAGGGTCGCGCCGTCGCCGGTCGAATCGGTTCGGACGAGCAGTCGCAGGTGGGTGTGATCGGTCCGGCGGTCAGTTGCAGCGCATGGCTTCGGGACATGACCAGAATACTGAATACGCCGATCCTGATCGACCAGGCCGTTGCCGCAGAGGTCCGCGACCAATTGCCGCCGCAGCAAGCCCGTACCCGGTCGCTCGGAACATTCCTGCCCCGCGGTGCAACTACTCCCGTCACGATCTGCGAATTGCTCCCTCCCTGCGGCGCCGGCTGTGAGCTCTCGAATGCCCAGCTCTACGATTTCGAGACGGCGATGGTCGCCATCGCCACCGGAGACTGGCCCACCGCGCGATTCATCCTCAAAACGCTCCCGGCCAGCGACGGCCCCCGCACGTTCTACCTCGATTATCTGGCCCGGCAATACAATACGCCCCCCGGCAACTGGAACGGCGTCATCTCGCTGTAGGGCTGGCTTTCCAGCCTGACGGCCGGAAGCTTGAGGAATTAACGAAATTTGCGGGGCTGACGGGAATAATTCGGCCGGTTGATGGATCGTATCGGAACAGGGGGTGAGGTATGCTGATGGGGGGTCGAACTGTGGTTCTCCTTCGGCGGCCGACTGCACGTGCCTCATGGATCAAAGCGCTTCCAAACTGGCTGACCTGGTGGAGCGATACTACGCGCTGTTGTACCGGTATGCGTACCGGCTCACCGGCTGCGTGGCTGACGCGGAAGATCTGACGCAGCATGCATTTTTGACGGCGCATGCCAAATGGAATCAACTGCAAGACGAAACCAAAGCCAAGTCGTGGCTGTTTACGATCGCTCGGAACGCCTATTTGAAAGAGTTGCGAGGCCCGGCGTGCGTCGTCACGGCGACCTTGGACGAGTTTCCCGCGCCGGCGCCTGAATCCGGCACGGCCGATTTCGACGGCGAACAACTGCAAAACGTGCTGAACAGCCTGCCCGAAGAGTTCCGTTCGCCGGTGATTTTGTTCTATTTCGAGGAATTCAGTTACAAGGAAATCGCGGAACAGATGAACGTACCGGTGGGGACCATCATGAGCCGGCTGGCTCGCGCCAAGGCCTACCTCAGGCAGCGGCTGACGGCGGCCCCCAGGCCAGCCGCCGTGGCGCATCGCCGCCCGGCCGCCTCGCTTTCCGGTTCGGGATCGATATCGCGAACTGTGCCGCATGTGAGGGCCCCATGAATTGCCAGATTGCCCGACAGACTTTGGAACTCTTTCGCCCGGTTGAGAACTCCGCGGCAAACTTGGGCGAGGCCGAGCAGCATGTCAATGACTGCCTGGACTGCCAGGAAGCCGTGGGCGTGCGACAGCAGGTTGATCTGCGAATCGGCCGGGTGTGTCGCGACGTCAATGTTCCCGTGGGGCTGAAAGACAGACTTCTGACCGAGCTGGCTGCCGCCGCCGCGGTGGAGACCAGCGAGGCGTCGCAATCCGCCGCACTCGTAAAGTCTTCAGAAAATGTCGTGAGTCCGCAGTCGGGCACAAGCGTGCAGCCGGCTGTTGGGACGCGACGGCGGTGGCTGCTGCGGTCGCTGGTGGCAGCAGGCGTCGCCCTCACCGGCATTGGCGGGGCCTGGATCTTGATCCGGCCGCCGGCGCCGACAATCGTTCTTAAAGACGTGACGAAACAGGTGCTCGAATCAGCTCCCGAAACGATGGTTCCATTTCAGGGATTTCGCGGCAGCGTCGCGCTTCAATTGCCGACCACGATGGACACAAGCAATCTGAACGGTGCTGCTCTGCAGCAACTGAACGCTCGGGACGTGGCAGTCTACTCCTTCACGATTCGCGATGGGGCCGGGAGGCCGGTTAACGGTCGATTGATCGTCATCCCCTTGGCTGCCGTGATTGATCTCCCGTCAACCACGAGTTTCCTGGCAGTGCAGCCCCGCTATAATCCGCCGTACTGCACGACGACCTGGGTGGAAAAGGGCAAGGGACTTGTCTACGTCTGCTGCGTCAAGGGGGATGAACATTTGTTGCAGAAGTTGCTGCCTCGGCCCGTTTAATCCGAACCGCCGATTGCACCCGCTTTTGTCGCACGACGGAGGTGTGGCAGGGTCAGAGCGTGAAGCGAGATTCGACATGGAGCGCGTCGTGATCCTGCGGTGCTTTTTTTTCAACGCGGTTCACAACGCACGCCAGCGATGGCCCTGACCGACTGGCCCAAACGCATCCGTTTCGCTCATTGTCCAGCTCGTCGGGGCCATCGCTGGGTTACCGGCTCCGGCGATCCACTCTTCCCCGCCTCGAATTGCCGACTGCAACGCGAGAATCCACGGCGACGCTCTGACCCCGCCACACCCCCCGCGTTTTGAAAGCGATGCGCCTTAACTCTCCGGCCGCGCGCACGGTCCGTGCCGATTGCGCCGTGCGGGGTGGCCGCTCGGGCGGTGGGAAAGTAGGCGTCGATCCGCATTTGACGCAACCGGCGAACGAATTGCACGAGCGGGGTCGCGACGGCCGATCATCCTGCACAGGCCCAGGGCCGTCGTTTCCAGGCAGCAGGGAACATCCCTTCCCGGAGCACAACTCATGCAGCGTTCGATCTTCGCGAGCTTGACAGTCGTGATCTTCGCGGTCTCGGGCGCCGGCGTCTCGGCTCGGGAAACAGCACGGGATACAGACCAGGCGGCATATGAAGTCCGCATGGCACGCCATCATGAAGAGCAAACTCGCAAAGAAACCGCCGACCAGTTGCGTTTCGAACGGGCCCGCCAGCGAGCCCGCGTGCGAATGCAGCGCGAGCGCGCGAACGAACGCATCGGCTATTCGCCTTTACGTCCCCACACAAATACGGCTGCGTGGAGTTTGGGTCTCGGCCAGCGATAAGCCTGGCTCAGGCATACCGACCGATCGATCGTTTAACCAAGAGCGGGCTTCGTCCCGATGCCGCTCTGAACCACGCGAAGCGGAACTTCCAGGCGAGCGTTCTCAAGCGGAGCTTGGGAACGAGTTGGCACGCTACAAAATCGCTCGGATCTTGGTCAGGAACTCTTTGTTCGAGGGGAACCTCGCCAGTGTCTTCACGAGCTGCTCCATCGCCTCGATCTGATTCAGCGAGACGAGGCTGCGGCGCAGCATGGTGATGCCGTCGAGCTCTTCGGGCGTGAGAATCAGCTCTTCGCGCCGCGTACCCGACAGACCGATGTCGATGGCGGGCCAGATTCGCCGGTCGGCAAGCTGCCGGTTCAAAACCAGCTCCATATTGCCCGTCCCCTTGAACTCCTGAAAGATCACTTCGTCCATCCGGCTGCCCGTGTCGATGAGGGCCGTGGCGACGACCGTCAGCGATCCCCCTTCATCGAAGCGGCGTGCAGTGCCGAACATCTTCTTCGGGATATCGAGCGCCTTGACGTCGAGCCCGCCGCTCATCGTGCGCCCGGTGTTTCCCACCCACTTATTGAACGCCCGCGCAGTGCGCGTGATGCTGTCGAGCAGAATGAAGACGTGCTTCCCCGCTTCGGCCAGCCGCTTGCCCCGTTCGATGATCAACTGGCTGATCCGCACGTGGCTTTCGACGTCGCGATCCATCGACGAAGCGATCACCTCGCCGCGAACCCGGCGACGCATCTCGGTGACTTCCTCGGGCCGCTCGTCGATCAAGAGCACGATCAGGTGCATCTCGGGATGGTTCGTGCTGACCGAATTGGCGATCTCCTGCAGGAGCATCGTCTTGCCGGTGCGCGGCGGGGCGACGATCAGCGCGCGCTGCCCCTTGCCGAGCGGCGTGAGCAAGTCCAGGACGCGCATGGTGATGGGGGTCGTACCGGTTTCGAGCCGGATCCGCTCGAACGGATTGACCGCCGTCAGCTCGTCAAAAGGCCGGATTTTTGTGTACTCTTCGAGCGTGCGTCCGTCGATCTCTTCGATCGTGCGGAACCGGGGGCCTTGCCCCTTGTGTCCATGAACGATCTCGCCTTTCATCAGCAGGCCTTCACGCAGCTTGTGCTTGTCGATGAGGGAGGCGGGCACGAACGGGTCGGACTTGCCCGACGCGTAATTATTTTTCGGATCTCGGAGAAAGCCGTATCCTTTGGGATGCAGCTCGAGGATCCCCTCGATGACACCCAGGGCCGGCGCCGTGTCCCGTTCGGGGACGTCGGGAAATCCATTCTGTTCGGCCCCGCCGCGACGATGTCGATGATTATGTTGCTGGCCGCCCCCTCCGCCACCTTGATAGTTGCGACCGCCGCCGCCTCCACCGCCCCCCCCACCACCTTCGCCCGGTCGCCGAGTGCGACGACGACGACGACGGCGACGATGCCGATCGTTCGGCCTGTCGTCCGCCTGACGGCTGTCCTGGCCGTGCCCTTCCTGGCTGCGCCCCTCCTGGCTGGGCGCCCCAACCGCGGTTTCCGGCTCACTCGAGTTGTCTGAGCCGCGCTCCTCGGCTCCTTGATCAACCCGGTCGTCGGGATCGTAAAAATTGCCTTCGTCCTGGAAGACAACATCGTCGGGGGAGCCGTTTCCTTGTTCTGCCATAGGCCAAACTACAAAATCACAAGAGGAAAGTGAGGGTAGAAACACCAGCGCGCAGCCTGTCCGCTTCGGACTGTCCCGATACCCTGGCGGGTTCCCAATGGCGGACTTAATGACAGCAAATTCAGGATGCTGCAAATCCTAAGCGAGCTTTACATCGCGGAGTGGCAAACGCAGACCTGGAACGCATCAAAACGCCAGGCGCAGGACGCTTAAGCACCCCCAAAGCACCGATTTGAGCCGGAGTTCCCGTGGCACATGCGAGAGGGAGCAAAAAGGGTCCCACCCTCGCTTGCCGAAACAGTGCCACTTCAGTTCGAGTTGCAGGAGATCCGGTTGGAGTTCCCGCCCCAAGTCTGGCGTGCGGCGTTGTTGCGGCCAGTAACAAGCCACCTCATCTTGACTCCCCCCTTAACTCCGTTATTTCGGCTTTTCGTCGCTGAAATCTTCGTCGTTGAGGAGACGCTTGCTGTGCGTCTAAAGAGCTCTGACGGGAGAAGAAACTGAGGCTCTACTTTACTTATATTAACGGGAATTGATTTTGTGTCAATTCAAACTGGGCGATTTTCACGGAATTCTGGAATCCATCACAATTCTGGCATCTCCCCCCAGCTTCTGGTAGCTTGGAAAAGATGCACGGAACAATCCGCCAAGCCGCAAAGAAGAGTTTTCCGAAGCGACTGATCCAACGAGACGCCCGTCGACAATTCCGCGCGAAGACGAACGAGGTGGTGGTCTCGTTCCGCTCAAATCTGGACCTTCCAGGTACTTTCCTTGGCGCCTGTGCGACTTTGCGTGAGCCTCTTTCCCGTCTTTCGTCGTTTTCGTGGGCCAATGTCTGGGAAATGGCAACGCCGTAATGGGCCCGGCCGTGGGCCGGTCTGTGAAATCCGTGGTTCTATTTTTGTGTCGTTTTTTTGGAGACGTGATTTTCCATGCCGTTGCTCAGGTTGTGCACGCGTCTCTGTGGTTCTCGTTCTTTCCACACTCTGGGCTTCCGCTCACGGCTGGCGCTGGTGGCCGTTCTCTGTGGAATTTCGGCCAATCCCGCGCCGGCGCAGGTCCAGCGCAACTCCGGTTTCGAAGCCACGACGTTCGCCATCGTCAAAGCCCGGCTCGTGGTCTCTCCTGACGAAGAGATCGAGCAGGGCACGATCGTCGTCCGCGACGGGCTGATCGTGGCGGCGGGCAAAGACGTCGCCGTGCCGTCGGACGCGGAAATCATCGACGGCACGACGCTCACCGTCTATGCCGGTTTCATCGACGCGGCGTCGTCCGCCATGCTCGATCCCAACCGCGGAACCGTTCCCAGTGCCGGACGACCGATCGATTACTCTCGCTTCGCTCTGGCGGCGACTCCTCCCGACAACCGCAAAAGCCTGACCCCCGAGTTCGAGGCGCCGCATGGGCTCAAGACCGATTCCAATGCCATCGACTCGCGCCGCAAAGCAGGCTTCACGGCCGTGCACATCGTCCCGTCGGGGCGGATCGCGGGTGGACGCGGGGCGCTGCTCACGACCAGCGGATTGCCCTTGCGCGAAGCGCTGCTCCGGCCCGCGACGTTTCCGCAATTTCAACTGTTCGCCCCGCACGGCGGAGGTTATCCCAACACGTTGATGGGCGCGACCGCTCATCTCCGCCAGGCCTTTCTCGACGCGCGACGTTTCCGGCAGCATCAGCGGCTCTATGAACAGCAGACTCCCGGGATCGCCCGGCCCCCGGAAGATCCCGTCCTGCACGCCTTGGGAGAAACCGCCGAGAAGCAGCAGCCCTCGCTGTTTATCGTCAATGGGCAGGACGACATTCATCGAGCGCTCGACTTTGCCGCCGAGCAGCAGATCCCCCCGCTTCTCTGGGGCGGTCGCGAGGCGCAATATTGTCTCGACCGGCTCAAAACGACATGCCGCGGCATGATCGTGTCGGTCAACTGGGGAAACGAGCCGCCGCTCGAGCCGAACAAACCGTCCGACACGCTGGTCCCCAATCTGAAAGACCCGTTGCGCGTCCAGCAGGATCGAATCGACCGCTGGAAACAGACGGTCGGCGTCCTCCAGGCGCTGTCGCAGGAAAAGATCGCATTCGCGCTGAGCTCCGAGGGGTTGGAGAACCCGGCTGACCTTTTCAAAAGCGTGCGACGGGCGATTGCCGCCGGCCTGGCGCGGCAGGCCGCGCTTGCCGCGCTCACCCGCGACGCCGCCCAGTTGCTCGGCGTCGAGAAGCGATTAGGAACTCTGGCGGCCGGCAAGTTGGCGCATCTGACGGTGCTCAATGGGCCTTTTGACGACGAGCGCAGCAAAGTTCGATTCGTGATCGTCGACGGCCAGAAATTCGAATTCAACAAGGGGGCCGAGGCGGTCCCGGCCGGTCCCCCTCCGTCCCCGGCGGCCACCCTGACGGGAACGTGGACGATCGAAATCGAAGCGGCCGACGGCAAGGTGCCCGCCACCCTCGAACTGGCCCAATCCGGCAATCAGCTCACCGGATCATTCCGCAGCATGTCGGGCGACGGCAAAGTTTCTTCCGGAAAAATCGACGGACCCAAGTTCGAGCTGGTCGTTTCCATCGGCGCGGGCGCCCAGACGATCGAGCTCAAATTCTCGGGGACCACCGAGCAGGCCGCCGAGGGAAAACTCGCTGGCACGCTGAAGTCGGCGTTTGGCGCGGTGACGAAATGGTCGGCGACGCGCAAACCTCCCGCGGAACCGGCCGTCAAGAATCCTGTCGCGCTCTCGATCGAAAGTGAACCCGATCCGAAAGTCGCAGAAAAAGGTACCGAAAAAAGTGCGGAGAAAAAAGAAGCTAAGGCGGCCAGTGACCTGCCGACCGAGCTCGAAAGCGACCGCTTGCAGCACCCGATTGCCACCGGCGGCAACGTGCTGATCAAAGGGGCGACGGTCATCCCCAGTCACGGCGATCCGCTGCCTGCAACGAGCATCCTCGTGCGGCGCGGAAAAATCGCCGCGATCGGCCGCGACCTGGTCCCCGATGAGGGCATGACGGTGATCGACGCCACGGGCCGGTTCGTGATGGCCGGGATTATCGACACCCACAGCCACATCATGTTCGGCGACGGCGGCGTGAACGAAGCGACCGCCTCGATGGTTCCCGAAGTGCGCGTCAAAGACGTCGTGCGCACGAACGACCCGTCGGCCTATCGAGCGCTCGCCGGCGGAGTGACCACGGCGCGGCTGCTGCATGGCTCGGCCAACGTCATCGGCGGACAGGATGCCGTGGTGAAGCTCAAGTTCGGCCGGCGGGCCGGCGAACAGATCGTCTCGGGCAACCCGCAAGGAGTGAAGTTCGCCCTCGGGGAGAACGTGAAGTTCCAGACGAATCGCTTTCCGAATACCCGTCTGGGGGTCGAGGCCACGCTCAACCGCGCCTTCATGGAAGCCGTCGATTATCGGCGCGTCTGGATGGAATACCGCAAGGCGACTGAAAAGTCGGGCGCCGACCAGCCGGCGACTGTGACCGGCGAGGCCGCCGAGAAATCGCCCGTCCCGGCGCTCCTCCCGCCGCGCCGTGATTTGCGTCTCGAAGCGCTGGCCGACATTGTCGACCACCAGAAATTCATTCACAGCCATTGCTACCGGGCGGACGAAATTTTGATGCTGCTGCGAGTCACCTCCGACCTGGGGATCCGTGTCTGGTCGCTGCAGCACGTTTTGGAAGGATATAAGGTCGCCCCCGAGATCGTGGCGCATGGCGCCAGTTGCAGCACGTTTTCCGACTGGTGGGCGTACAAGGTCGAGGCGTTCGACGCCACCCCATACAACGCGGCCCTGTTGCACGAGGCCGGAGCCAATACGGTCATCAAAAGCGACGATGCCGAGTTGATCCGGCATCTGTATCTCGAAGCCGCCAAGACGGTGCGCTACGGCGGCGTGGCGCCCGACGCGGCCCTGCGGATGATCACCTTGAATTCGGCCCGCGAGCTGGGGCTCGACGCCCGGCTGGGTTCGATCGAAGTCGGCAAAGATGCCGACCTGGCCCTCTTCTCCGGACATCCGTTAAGCGCGTTCTCGCGCTGTGAAATGACGATCATCGAAGGCGAGCCGTTTTTCATTCGCGACAAGCAGCCGTCCGCCATGTCTTCCGCCGCGGCCGCCGCTTCGGCCCAGCCGCGGCCGCTGGTCTTCCCCGCGCCAGAGATTCGCGCCAGGCAGCTCGATTTATCGGTCGCCCCCGATCGTCGCTACGCGATCGTCGGGGGGACGGTCCATCCCGTCGACGGGCCCGACATCGAGCGCGGCACGGTGCTCGTGCACGGCGACAAGATCATCGCGGTGGGTTCTGCCGTGGAAATTTCCGCCGAAACAAAAACGCTCGACGCCACGGGGCTGCACATCTATCCGGGACTGATCGACGCCGGCACGGTGCTCGGTTTGATCGAAATCGGGCGCTCGCGAGAGACGCACGACTATCAGGAATCGGGACAGTTTCAACCCGACTTGCGGGCCGGCGTGGCGATCAATCCCGATTCAGAGTTGATCCCCGTCACGCGGGCCGGCGGAATCACAGCCGCCCTGGTCCGTCCCACCGGCGGAATCATCTGCGGCCAGGCCTCGTTGATGAAGCCCGACGGATGGACGGTTCCCGAAATGGTGCTGGCTTATGAAGCCGGCTTGCAGATCGACTGGCCGGGAGAAAAAGACAACCAGCCGCGCATCGACCAGTTGCGCGATTTTCTAAATGAGGGCCGCACGTATCTCAAGGTCAAGAAGGCGGCCTTAGGAAGAGACGCCGCGAACAAGACGCCGCCCCCGATTCGCGACCCGCGGTACGAGGCCCTGGCCCCGTATCTCGATGGGCAGAAGCGGATTTACGTCGAGGCCAATTCTCGCAAGGAGATTGCCGAGTCGTTGCTGTTTGCCGAGCAGGAAAAGCTGAAGATCGTCATCACCGGCGGGGCCGAGGCGTGGAAGCTGGCGGCGGAGCTCAAAAAACGCGACGTCCCGGTGATCATCGGCGCGGTGATGTCTCGACCGCGCGAAGAGTACGACCCGTTCGACGCGGCGTACGCCAATCCGGGCCGCCTCTTCGAAGCCGGCGTGCTGATCGCCATTCACTCGAACGGTTCTTCGACCGCCGGCTTCAGTGCCTCGAACAGCCGCAACGCCCCGTTCGAGGCCGCGCAGGCGGTCGCGTACGGCTTGCCCGAAGCCGAAGCGCTGAAGGCAGTGACGCTCAACGCGGCCAAGATCCTGCAGGCCGACGACAAGCTCGGTTCGCTCACTGCGGGGAAGCTCGCCAATATCCTGATCTGCGACGGTTCGCCCTTGCAGGAGACGACGCAGTACAAGGCGATCATCGTCGCCGGCCGGCCCTATGCCCCGGACAGCCGGCATACCAGGCTGTACGAAAAGTATCGCGCCCGGCTGCACGAAGTGCGGGCGCAGAAACCATAACCGCGTACCAGATGACGGCGTGTGTGGCGGGGTCAGAGCGCGAATGGGGAAGTCGCGTTGCAGCAACTCGTTCGTCGTCGTGGTGCTCGCCCCAGCGAGCCGCGGGGGTTTATCCCCCCGGTATCAGGGTCAAGCGCAAACTGCGATGGATGAGACTTATCGACCCCCGTGCGAGCTTCCAGCAACGATCACGCCAGCCAACATGGCCAGGCAGTGTCTGCGCC
>DASYAR010000565.1:0-21601 GCA_036501235.1 Planctomycetaceae bacterium | reverse complement strand
TAACCGTGAAAAGTTGGCGATGGGATTCCACTTTGTGGCCGCGCCGTTCCAGGGCCTGCACTGCCGACGCATTCACCGCCGACGGTTGATCCAGCCACTCGCGAACGTCGATTCCCGATCCTTCCAGCACCGGCAATTTCCATTCTCGCTCGTGGCCGTGGTCGTCGAATTTGAGCGTCAAAATGCCGGCGACCCGCACGCCGTTCGGATCTGTGGCGGCAGGCGACTTTTCACCCGCGCCCGCATCCCCCTCCGATCCCTCGGCAGCCACGGCCTTCTGCTCGGCGATTGTGACTGTGGGCGCGACGGCACGAACCGTCGTCGGGGCGGCAGGTGTCGGCCGGAAGATCCAGCCGGCGGCAAACGCGCACACGACGCCCGTGGCCAGAATGGTCCAGTTCTGCAACCGGCCGACCAGCGATCGTCGCACCGGGCTCGCACTGCCAGTTCGCAAGCTGCTGCAACTCGATTTTTGCTCAGCAGTCCGTAAGTCGCTGCGCCAGGCCTGCGCTTCGAGAAACGCGACTGCACACTGCCGCCACCCGCCGGGCGTGGCGTCGAGTTGCCGCAGCAACTCGCGCCGTCGCAGTGCACTCAGCTCGCCGTCGACCAGCAGATCGAGTAGTTTTTCGTCAACCATTTCCGGCGCGATAATGTCTCGGTTCATTTTCAATCTCCCCTCACGTCCAAATTCGTCAACTCGCAGCGCAAGCGGCGGCGGGCTCGGTGCAGTCGCGACTCGACGGCGCTCTCGCCAATCCCCAGGTGCGTCGCCAGCTCACGGTAACTCCAGCCTTCGGTATATTTGAGTAGCAGAATCTCCGCATCCTGCTGCGGCAGCCGTTCGAGCGCGTCCCGCGTCAGGCGTTGCCGTTCGTCCGCGAGCAACCAAGCCAGCGGATCGGCCGCGTGGATATTCTGGTCCTGAGGCAGGCGGCGGGCGTAGTTTCCAGTCAATTTGCGCTGCCGTCCCACACGGCGGCGGTACTGCAACGTCTGCCAGACTGCCAGCCGATACAGCCACGGCGCCGCCTTGTCGAAATCGAGCAAGGGGGCTTGTTGCCGCAGGGCCGCAACGGCGACGGCCTGCATCACTTCATCGACGCCGTCCACCTCGCGCAGACGGGCGAAGACCGCCGTTCGCAGCCAGCGCTCGTGCCGGGCCAAGAGGGCCGACCAGTCGAGAGCGGGCCGCGCCGTCGTTCCGTTCCGCCTCAGGCGGACTTCGTAAGACTCAGCGGGTTGTGGACCAAAATCGTTCATGTCACCGCCAAGATAGTTGCCGCCCGCGCAAAAATCTTGCTCGGTTTTTTGGGAAAGATGCGTCGCTCAGAGTAGCAGGCACACTCCGTGTGCCGTTTTTCTTTCAACTCGTTCCCAAGCTCCGCTTGGGAACGCTCCTCTCGAAGCTCCGCTTCGCGTCCGACCAAAGGGCAATCCCGGTTTCCACTCGCGCGTCGAAGCATGCGGCAGGCGTTCGTTTGCTCGTTGCCACTCGGGAAGCGGAGCTTCCGGGCCTGCATTCCCAGGCAGAGCTTGGGAACGAGAAAACCCGAGCCTCTCTTGGGTCCGGCAGGCGACTCTCTCACGCCCCCTTGCGGATCAACCACAGCACCGGCGGCACTAGCGGGCACAGCAGCCACAGCCCTTTATGAAAATCCCACGCCAGTAGTTGCTCCGTGAACATCAGATAGAGGAGCACATACAACAGCCAGCGGCTCAATCCACCGTGTTGCACGGCCGGGGCACTGTCGGGCGCCGTGTCTTCTCCTGGCCAGTTCGTCAGGTACGAGAAATCGATTCCGGCCAGCAATTCTCCTGCGAGCTCGTCCTGCACCAGCTTGGCAAGATTGCTCTCGCGAGGATCGATGTTGACCGCGAACAATTCACTGCGCGCCACGGGGTGCGCGAAATTGACCGAATACACGCCGCTCTCCCCCGTTTGCTCGTACGAGAACTGACTAAACGATTCTTCGCGTACGACATGCGCCAGATGCGTTTGCCCGTCGGGTGAATCGACTCCGACGTCGATGTCGACGGCAGTCGCCGCAAAGACCTCGGTAAGAGGCTCGCCGACCAGCTTTTGCCGATCCCCCCAGCGGCCGGAAACGGCATAGTGCACGATCTCATGCACGAGCGGCAGAAAGCTGGGCCACAACGGCCACGTGCCCCATTGCTCGTCGACAGAGGTCGTCACCAGAATGCTGCGGCCCCGGCCGAACGCCCGCTCGGCGATCGCCGGATCGCCCGTATCGAAATTCAGCGCCACGCGTGAATTGTTCCCGGCGGGCAGCGTCGCCTGGATGTAGGCGTACGATTGAGTCCGTTCCAGTCCCGCCTCGGGATTGCCCTGAAACGCGGCGACGATGGGATGCGAAAAATCCTGGGGGTCGAATTGGAACGCGGTCTCGCGCTTCTCGGAATCGCCCTGGCGGTCGCCGAGCCGCGCAGGGAGACAACCGGCCCCCTGCCGGAACAGCACCTGGTCGTAATTGTCCGCCGACACGTGGTCCCCCAGGCACCAGACGACTCCTCCCCCCGCTTGCAAATACGTTTCGATGACCTGCGCTTCCCGCTCGGTGAAACGGCGCACATTGCAGAAAAAGACGCAATCGTAGCCTGCCAGGTCGAAGCCCTGCAGTTCCCCTTCGCTGATCACCGTCGGCTCGATCCGGCTGCGGTCGGCCGCGCCCTTGCCGGTCCGAACGGCGCTCCCACCCGGCGCCAGGGCCAGCTCGAGGTAATCGGTCGCCTTGCCGGTTGCCGAGCGCGCATTGCCGCCGTTCACGCACAACACGCGAATCCGATCCTTGACGGGGACCACCAGCCATCGCTGGTCATCGAGAGGGAACGCATCTTTCTGCAGGCGCAACTGCACACGGCGCTCGCCGCCGTAGGCGAACGGCACCGCAAAACTCTCGGACGTCTCGGCACCCGCTGTCAAGTCGAAGGCGCGCTGCTCAACGACCTTGTCGTCAACGACCAGCTCGAGCTGCCGGCCCGTCACCCGTTCCGTCCCGAAATTCCGGATCATCGCACGCAGCGCAGCCGGGCGGGCCGGTGTGACGAACGACTCCAGTGATTCCAGCGACGTCACCGCCACGTTGGCCGCTTCGAGTTGCCCCACGTCGACCAGCACGACGCTCGCGGCCGCATCAATCTGCTTCAGCAAACCCTTGATCCGTCCGGCATCCTCCCCCGGCCCTCCCGACCAGCTCGTGCGCTGGAAGTCGCTGATAAAAACCACTTCTTTCTGCGGCACTTCGGGGGCCAGCTTGAGCAGGTCGGCGATTTTTTCGAGGCAGCCGGGCACGTCGGCCGTGCCGTGCGGCAATTGCATCTGTTCGATTTCCTCGACGACTTTCGCCGGTTCATACGCCAGGTTGGGAACGATCACAGCGGGGGGCAGATTCGACAAGCGGACCAGATTGAAGACGTCGCCCGGGCGCCCCTGTTCGACGACGGCCCGCGCGGTCTGGCGGGCCCGTTCGAACAATGTTTCATCGCGGGCGACGAGCCCCATGCTGGCCGAGGCGTCGATCACGATGACCTTGTGCACTGGTTGCCGCGGACGAAAGAAGCCTCCCAGATCATCCAACAGCAGTTGCGCCAGCGCCAAGACGACCAGAATCAGGATCAGAGCCCTCACGGCCAACAGGACGAGTTGCTCGATCCGCAGCCGGCGGGAGTTTTTGCGCAACGCTTCGAGCAGAAAGCGCATCGCCGCCCATTCGGTCTCGCGATGCCGGCGTTTGCTCAACAGATGGATGATGATCGGCGCCGCCGCCAGGCACAGCCACCACAGCAGGGCCGGCGCTCCCCACGCGAATCCCAGGACGCCGTCGTTCAGGTCAGGAAAACGAACCACCATCATCCGCACTGAGTTTTGAGTGAATTTGGATTGGTCTCGCGAAAAACACGGGCCACCAGACGCTCGTCGTTGCCGGTGATATCGTCTCTCATCAAGTCCACCGCGTCCAGAATCCGGTGAAAATTCCGTCGCAACCGGTAAGATTGAGAGTTCAATGGCGAATAACGAGCCAACCGGGATCCGTATCGGGCGAATTGTTCGCGCCCACTTCCTCCAAGTGCAATCGAGAGCAGCATGACAACTCGCCTGACCATGCTCGCCGCGCATGTGGCGCTGCTCGTGCTCGCCTCGACCTGCTTTACAATTCTGACGGGAATCGGCAACGGCCAGTTCCAGTGGGAATATTTTCGTTATTTCTCGCAAAGTGGTTGGGCCGTCCCCTACCACTTTCATTACAGTCTGCCAGTGGTGTTGGTGTATCTGGCCGCCTATGCAACCGGTACGGCGGCATACGTTTTGCTCTATCGTGGCGGGTCGCGGATTGTCGGGCGGCTCGGCTTGCTGCTATGCGCCTGTGGCTTGGCGTCGTTCGCCTTCGAGTTGACTCACTGGTTCATTGCTCACTACGGATCGTGGATCGCCTCTGCGCCCATCGCACTCCTGCCCCTCGCCGCCGTGGCTACCTTCCAGCAATACGGGCAACGCCAGGCGGAGCCAGGCAACTGCGAGCGGCCGTGAGTCGCCGGATCCGACAAGGGTTGCATCCATTAACTGGGGGGCATCCCGTTGAAGTCACGCCGATGCTGGCAGCATCGGCCACGTGGGCGACGCTGCCAGCGTCGGCGTTTTTGGGGACCATCCCCATCTAACAGATTCACCCGCATATGAGCGGCGCTCCACGAGACCACGCCCCGCGCGAGATGATTTGTTAAGATAACGGCTATCGATCATTCGGCTGCCGCTGCCTTCCAGTTTCCTCGAGTGGGTGCTGCCGTGCGAGCTCCGCCGCCGTCGGTTCGAAGACCTCCGCCGGAAGCGCGGCTGGTTCTGGTGGCTGCGCCCACAGAATGATGCCGGGCGCGACGCATAGCTTGCTCGGCGGGCTGTGTTAGTAATTTCGCACGCGGCCGGAAGTGCCGAGGAATACTCAGAGTCGTAGGCACACTCCGCGTGGGAACGCCCGTAGCGACGCTCTGCGTCAAACCTCGTCACGCGATTCAGTTCCCGGCCATTTTCCCAATGATTTCTCTCGCCACAACGTGGCAGCTCGATGCCAGCCCAGGCCAACGGCCTGGGAAACGGCCCGACGAAACGTCATGAGCCCCAACCGGGGCGGCCCGAAACGGTGGTGGGGTATCTTCTTCGCGCAAGTGCGGTTTGTCGGCGTTCACGTCGCATCAATCGATGCGGCCCCCATTTGATAGGGCCGCCCCGTTAGGGCTGTGGTGATCGGCTTGCGGCCTGCCCCCAGGCCGCTGGACCTGGGCTGGCGTGGAGACGCCCCTTTGGGACTGAAAACGACGTGTCTGCGGCGTCGATCGACCCCGTTTTCACATCAGTTCTTCGCCCTTCCCGCCGTTCGTGCTTTCGTGATTCCCCGTCTGCCGTCCGTCTACCTTTCCGTCTGTTCTCCTCACGACTCTCAACCCCTCTCCTCTCTCCTCTCTCCTCTCTCCTCTCTCGCGCAGCGCGTCATCTACGTAAATCTGTGTTCCTCTGTGGACAAAACCGTCTTCTTTCCGGCCATTTTCCCAATGATACGCACTTTTTCGCGTCCGGGAGAAATCACCGCTAAGACGCAACACGCACGAAAGTTTCCAGCTCGCGGCGACGCAGGAAAATGGAACACTCATCATCACTAATAAACACTAATAGATGTGTTGACTAAAATAACCGGTCATCGATCTCGGCGATTAGCGTCGATCAACGTTTATTAGTGTTCCCCCGTTTGTCATCCGTCCGTCCACCTTTCTGTCTGTTCTCCTCACGACTCTCAACCTCTCTCCTCACTCACGCAGTGCGTCATCCGTGTCCATCTGTGGCTAACACCTTCTTGTTTCCGGCCATTTCTCCAATGATTCCCGATTTTTCGCGCTGGCGCGTCCCCTCTGGCATGACGAATCGTTGATGCGTGACTCGCCGTCCCGGAGGCGGACCCCCGGCTGCAAACGCGCGCAGCAATTCACGAACGAATGAAAATGGATCGAAGAGCGCCGCGGTCCGAAAAGATGCCCCCGACGAGCCGCGAAGTCGAGATTTCGGAAGGAACAGCCGGGGATCGAACAGACATCCATCCCGCGGAGAAAGGGCGTGTGAAAACCGCTCGCCTCTTCTTTCCATTGTGCACTCGGATTTTCGATTTGAGAAGACGAACCCGCACAAAACTGCCCGATTTCTGGCAGAAATCGATCGCCGCAGCGGAATCAGAAATGCAGTGACCCGGAAAGGGCGTCCCATTACTGTCGGGTAATTAATGTCACTGAAGTTGATTCGAAAACCAGAATGGAGAGGATTTCGTTACCAGCAAGGAATGCTCCGATGCCCGATGACCTGCAACGCATTGTCGGAATCCGTTTCGATGGCTCCCGCCGCGTTCTCGTGACCGGCATTTCCAAGGCGACGGCGGCAAAAGTTCTGGCTCAGTTGGTGCCCCGCGTTTTCGCCGAAGTTCTCGTCGAGCCGGATTCAGGCGAATCCGCTTCACCAGGATTACGGCCGGCAAATCTCTCCCCTGCTTCAGCGAGAAAATCGATAAGCGGCTGACGTTCCGAGTCGCCGCATTCAGGAACGACGAGGTCTGGGCTCAGCCATTCGCACGAAAGACCATCGTCGCGCCCTGGCCGACGCCACTCCTGCCAAACGGAGACCACGAGCCAGGTTTACGCCGCAGCGCTCCCGGCATTTTCGCGTCCGTCCGTTTTCGTGTCTTTCGCTTCTTTCGTGGTCCACCCTGCCTCCCAACGACCAGAGGAGAACCACGAAAGAAACGAAAGACGCGAAAGAGAACTGGAGTTGGTTCCACCCGAGGGCCGGTCCAGGTGTTTCGCGGCCAAACTCTCTGCGTTTCGTTGCGACCGCAGTCTGTGCCGGCCGTCTGGTCAATCCGAACGTCTTGCCTGCCGAACAGAACAAAGGTTCCTGACACTTTTTTTGCCCGGAGGGACCCTGTAGCGGACACTGACTGACGATGTCGCGCGCATCCGCATTGAGTCCTGGGCTACAATTGCTACAACTCCCGAGAGTAAAATCCCAGCAGCGGCATCGCACCGACACGTGACCTGTGAAGCCGGGTCAATTGAATTGAAAGGGCGAGGAACGACGTGGGCAAACTGCTGCGATTTCTGATGCGACCAGGCGTGGCCTTGTTGCTCAGCATTGGCGTCATCGTCTTGTACACGCTGTCCGCGGGGCCGGCATTTTGGATGATGTGGAATGTCAGCCTGCCGAGAATTGCCGGCGATGGGTTCCGATATTTCTATACTCCACTCGCTTGGGTCGCGCAGAAATCGAACGTCGGAGAAGTTTTGGAATCGTATGCGGCCCTGTGGATTGACGAAAGTCGGCCAGCAGCCACGGATATCGGAACCTGGTCGCAACCTCCGCCGTTCTTCCTCGAAATTGCCGGCGCGCTTCTCGGCGCATGGCTTATCTGGAACTTCGTGCGCTGGGTTAATCAGATGAAGACCAAGGCAGCCTGAGCAGAAGAGAAAACGTCCCGCCGCGATGCCGTGACGAAGTGGGTCTGCGTGGCCTCGTCCGTCTATCGATCGCAGTCAGGCATATGTGGCCGAGGCTGGACCAACAATCATTTCTCTCCCTGCTCCCCTCGCGGGAGAAGGGCCGGGGATGAGGGGGCGGGCGCGACTGATAGTCACCGTTGATTCCTTGCCGCCCATCGCTCACGTCGATTCGCGACCCGCACCGCGAGCCAGACGCAGAAGGCCGCGAAGGCGACACCGAAGGTTCCAACAATGATTGACATGCCGCGATTGTACCGGCGATTTAGCCGGCTCGGGAAGCCGACTGCTCTTCCACGAGGGATTTCGCGAGCTACAATCCGGGTATGACCATGACCGACGAACGCAAGAAACCCGGATTTGCGTTCTGCGCCACCATCGTGGCGGCTGTGGTCGTGGGTTACTTCGCGCTCCTCGGGCCGTGTTGCTGGATATCGTCCCGGACGGGATGGGGCGCCGGCGCGGTGTCCCGCATTTATCAACCCGTCATCAGGCTGCTCGCCCCCGATGCGGATGGCGAACCGGGTTGGCTGTTGAAGGGACTCTTGTGGTATTCCGAAGCGGGCGCCAAACATGGCTGGTACTGGTTGCCGGACGGAGGATCAGCGTCGGATTTAATGGAGAACGATGGATTGCCGAATCAAGGCCCGGCGAATTGGCTGTGGATGGAAATTGAGTGGGAGAGTTCCGGGATACAAATGCTCTGAGGTCCGACAACCTGTTCTGCTTATTCCGCATCGTCAAGACGTTGCCGAAACAGTGAGCGATGAATCCCACCGACTTCATTTTGCTCTTCCTGTCGCTGGGCCTTGCCGCTTTATCCATTTTCAACAACGGCTGGACCCTACACGGAGTTGGTCCGGCACTACTTGTTTCGGCAGCCGGATGCTGGCAATTCTGGTTGCAGTGGCTTCGTCATCGAAGCTGGCTGCGGCACCGGGATTCCGGCTTCGTCCCCGGCACACAACATTTAGCAATTTCGGCGGCTGTGGGTTGGTTCTTGGGGACCGCTGGAGCGGCGATCTGGGCGGTTTTGGCGTGGAAGGGGCGGTGAAGAATTCCGGAATCCGAAGACACTGAGCATCTCGCCACAACGTGGCAGCTCGATGCCAGCCCAGGCCAACGGCCTGGGAAACGGCCCGACGAAACGTCATGAGCCCCAACCGGGGCGGCCCGAAACGGTGGTGGGGTATCTTCTCAGTCCAAGTGCGGTTAGTTGGCGTTCACGTCGCATCAATCGATGCGGTCCCCATTCGATAGGGCAGCCCCGTTGGGGCTGTGGTGATCGGCTTGCGGCCTGCCCCAGGCCGCTGGCCTGGGCTGGCATGGAGACGTCCCTTTGGGACTGAAAGCGACGTGTGCGCGGCGTCGATCGACCCCGTTTTCACGTCGGTTCTCCGTGCCTCTCGTGGACCTCCCCCGTTTTGATTTTTGGTTGTGGCCGAAGGCTGTTCTGGTTGATGGCCGGCCCAGGTGTTCCGCGGCCAAACTCTCTGCGTTTCGTTGTGGCCGAAATCGTGGGTCGGTTTCCAGTCATCGCTGACGGTTCCCGGCATCTTTCTAAGCGAACCTTTTCCCACCGCGACGACTCCATTTCATCTTTCGGGCGGACGTCGAGCGACCAGATAGCACCCCGAACAGGGGTGCCAGCAATTAGCCGGGGGTTGTCGCGAAGCGACCATCCCCGGATCGAATGCAAACTAACGCTAAGCACCCCGGAGGGCGTGCCAGAGCGATCGGATCTTCGGCCAATTTCCCAGTTGCGGCACTGAAGTTGTAATCGACCGTGCACGACAAATGCCTGGCGACTCTGAGACCCCGCCGGGGTCGATGGCATTGAGCTGCGCCATCCGGGGGTATCGTCCGCCTGAGGCGGACTCGCCCCCCGGCTAATCTCCGCGACCCCTGACGGGGTCTGGTCAATCAACGTGGGGATCGCACCGACGTCACTGGACGTCCGGCCGGAAAAGCCGTGGCGACACTGGCGCCACTTATCCCCGATTTTCGCAGTAGAAAAATGCAACTTTGGCATTGCTGTTATATCGTGCGAGATTTCCTCGCCTCTGGATTGGACGACCCGATTGGCGGCGCTTTTCCTTCAGGATCATCTTACATGACGGCATCGCGAACGACTCTGACGACGGTGGCAGCCGCTCTTCTGCTCGCATTGCTCTCTGGGCTCAGCCTATGGACCGGCGTCCCAATGGTCATGTCGCCGTTGAATATGTTGTTGCTCGTACCGGGGTTGCTGAGCTCGTGTGTTCTCGGCAAAGGATGGTTCGTGGCATCCATCGCATTCATTCCGGTCACGTTCTGGCTTTGGTGCCGGCCGGTCCTCCGGGGCAGCCAGATTGTTCCGAGTCGCTCTCTGTTCCTGCTTGGGGGCTCCGTCGCACTTTCCGCGTTTTGGTTCGTAGCGGGGATTGAGTATGGACTGACCTACCAGGGGCGTGACTACGTCGTTGGCACTGCCGCTGTCAGTGTTGCGTGGTGGGCAACTCTCGCGGGGTTGGCCCTCGCGGCCTGGCGTTTTCCCCGACCGGGGCTGAATGTGACGTTCCACATTGCATTATTCGCGTGGCTGGCCTGGTATGCCTTCCCCTATTTGGGCGAACTGCCCTGAGATACAATGCCCAGCTTCGGACATGAAGAGCGACATCGTTGCCGCTGAGTCTTTTGAAATCCGGCGTCGCGTCAGCCGTCAAGACGCATGCGCATGGGAGTTCGGGTAGTCGTTGGAGAGGGAGAGTCACTTCAGAGCGCTCTGCGAAAGTTGAGTCGTGGCGTTGACTTTCACTACCGTCGTTCCTGGTACAAAAAACGCATCGGGTATTACGAAAAGGGCAGCATCCGCCGTCGGCGCAAAAAGCGGCTTCAAGAGTACAATCGGAAACTCTGGGCCGGGACTCTGCGGATGTATATGGGCCTGAAGGCACTCCATCGACGCGAGGGAATGTTTCCTCCGTCCTGAGCGTGTCGTAACGATCAGTGCGGCCCGTCCGGTTGCTGGGCGCACCGCGCCGCAGGGTGCGTCCGATAAATGGGTCCGGTCCCCACCGACCCCGCGTCGGTGGAACCCGTGACTGGCAGCTATCACGGTCGAGATAGGTCGACCCGCTCCCCACCTGACCTCGTGCCGGTCGAAGCCGTGACTGAAGGCTACAAGTCGTTCGCAGCGCCATAGCATTCAGTCGTTGGTCCCACCGGCAACGTGGCCGGTGGAGACCTGTTTTCACCCGGAATGTCGGTAGCGTTCAGTCGTGCTCCCACCGAAACGGGGTCGGCGGAAAGTGCCGCTCCGATGCGCAGATCGACAGGGACCGCTCCCAATTCACGGACGCGCCCGGCGCGGATCCTGTCTGCCTCGGCTTCGCTGACATCGAGGACCAAAACGGGTATCATGCCGTCGCGGGACGTCTCGGCCCGCAGGTTTCCGTCAATCAGTTGCAGGCCAGGCGGGCTCTCACGGGCCAGAACGGCATTGGCAAAGCCGGCCTCGGCCAGCAGGCCAAGCAGGATGTTGGCCTGATTGTCGTGATTGGCTCGTCAGTTCTTGGGGTTTGGAAGAGGGCTTTGTGTTGGGAATCTTTGAAGTTCCTTGATTCGATCTTTTATGTGCATGTTGTAGGTATTCGCGGGGCCACAGATTTTAAAACAGCAAGATGACAGCACCTGCCGCATCAAACCTATTCGAGGGGCTTTTTCCTTTCCATCCACGTGAGGATCACTGGCCCAAGGAAAACTTCCTCACCGAGTCATTCGCTTATCTTCTGCGGACGGATAAAGCCGTTCTCAACTGCTGGCTGTCACGTCTTTTGGGCAGAACGGTTAAGACGACGACCTGCGAAATCGACACCCGACCGTCGGTGCATGATGTCGTAACCGGAACATCGTTTTATCCAGATCTCTGGCTACATGGATATATTTCGAGGCATGAACCGTTTGATGTTCTCTGCGAACACAAATGGGAGTCCCACTGCAATCCAATTCAATTAGCCCGATACAGCAAGGAAGCAGACAGCCGTGAACCACCCGCCCGACTTGTATTTGTGGGCGCGACTCACAAGCACAAAGACGACGCCGCCAAATACTTGCCAGGCGGAGCTGGCATGTGCTTTCTCTGGGAAGATGTTTACGAAGCGCTTGATAAACTAGACCACAAATCGCAAATCCTCAAGGAGTTTTTGGATTTCATGAAGAATCACGGCCTCAGTCGAGCCAAGCCACTAACGATAGAATCAATGAGGGGGTTCCTGCATGGATCGGAATTACTGGAAGACTTGTCGCATCTTGCAAACAGGCTAAATGACAATTTTTCGTGGGACATTATTCCAAAACGCTTTCACGCCGAGCGGTACATAGATGATCGTTTTGGCAGAATTGGGATTCGATTCGAAACACCGGATTGGCGGCCCGCGCTTACTATTGGGTTCTTGTTTGACGGTAGCAACCATAGGGTCCAGTTTCTGAATCCCGAGAAAGGGATTGATTTGCTTCTACGAATCGAAGCCGAGCCAAGAAACACGAAGAATATTCAGCCTGTGCTGGATGTCCTGGCATCGAAACGGAGAATGCTGCTGAAAACTGCGGCCAGTGCTCTGCTTAAAGGCGAACCAGGAAACGGCAACGCTTATTCCGTTCTTATCGTCCGGTGTTGTCTTGGTGACCTGATTGAGAGGGCGAAGACTGCCAACGATCAGCTTGCCGCAACTCAGAAGATGCTTAACGCTTGGCTTAAAATATTGTTTGACGATGGGAAGTTAGAATCCGCCTTTCGTAAATGCAAATTGGATTCAGCGTGATATGGCCCCTCCCCTCTGAATTCGGCAGGCAAAAACGAAACGGACGGCGGCGCTTCGGCGGTCGCTTCTCGGGGAGATGAGTTCGCCCAAACTTCATCCTGCATCCTTCGGCGATGTCCGCCCAGGGGTCGTATTCGGCCCACCACGGCATCGCAGTCGCCACGGCCAATGAAAGACACGGCCAGATGGCCACGCGAATGCCTGCTCAAAGTAGCTGCTGCCCCGAGTCCTGGTCTACGGCACACCGCAAGGAGGACGGGCGTCCTTGACTTTGCGGTTATTGTGCGAGCACAATGCCCGAGCATTTCTCAGGAGACCCCCTCATGGACCACTACGTTCACGCCGGCATACTGCTCGGGTTCATACCCATCATCTTGGCGCTCAAATCGCCGTCCTTTCCGTACGTCTGCACTGCCGTGCTGACCTTGGCGATGATTGCCCTTGCCTGCTATGCCCGCGGCAGGAAATGGCGGGCATTCGGCTGGGCGGTTGTGACGAAGAGTCCGCTGATTTATGTCGTCGGAACCATTTTTGGAATCGGCCTGGCAGCTGTCAGCGTGTTTTGGGTCAGGTTTGAGGATGAATGGGGACGGGCCCTGGTGCTCGGCCTGTGGATGGTCGGCATTCCGGCAATCTTTTTTTTGGACTGGTACTTTTTTTCGCCCGACGCGATAGGCGCCCAGACGCCAAAGTCGGATGGCAAGGGAGCGGAGCACGGCCTGAAGTTTTGGCTCGCCATTACCACTTTTCTGACGATGATCTATTTCGGGGATTACGTAAAGAAGACCCCTTCCGAGTCGCTCATTGATCTCGATCAGAGGATCACCCGTCTGGAAAGCGCATATCGGGACCTTCCTCCATTGCCCAAATCGAAGGACGATGCCGTGAAGCCGCCGGAACTTTGGTTAATTTATGCTCGGCTGCAACGGCTCGAAGCCCAGTGACGGCCGGACTTGCTTTTGGATTCGTCCAAAAGGAGAATGCCCGTGCGGACCACAACACAACCGGGAGAATTCAGCATGGCAAAAGAGAAAGTGAACAAATCGCAACTGATCCGTGACGCTCTGACGGCGATGCCTGACAAAGCCCCCACAGAAATCGCCGAAGCCTTGAACTCAAAGCACGGCCTGAAGCTGTCGGGTCAATATGTCTCGACAATCAAGTCGAACATGGGGAAGGGCAAAGCCAAGGCCAAGAAGGCTGTCAAAAAGGTTGCCGCGCCCCGAACGGCAAAAGAGGCCTTGTCGTCGGCTGGCACGGGAGCCCAAAAGGTGCTGAAGGATCTTTTAGAGGCTGGCAGGATCACGCTTGACGACGTGCTGGCGAGCATAAAGTAGATGTCGTATAGGCGGGGCGAAGGGCGGTCACGGGTCCGCTGCAATGCGGCTGGACGGTCGGTTGGCGCGAAAGCGGCGCGGGGGCTACGAGATCCAAAATGCGAGCTGTCTTTCTCTGTGTCCTTCTCTCGCCACAACGTGGCAGCTCGATACCAGCCCAGGCAACCGGCCTGGGTCAAGTTTCGACGAACCGTGTTTAGCCCCAACGTGGGCGGCCCGAGACGGTGATGTGGTCCGCCCAAGTGCGGTTTGTTGGTGTTCACGTCGCATCGATCGATGCGGTTCCCATTCGCCATTAGGGCCGTCCCGTTGGGACTACGGTGATTGGGGTACGGCCTAACCAGGCCGCTGGCCTGGGCTGACATGGAGACGTCCCTTTGGGACTGAAGGTGATGTCTCTGCGAAATCGCTCCACCCCATTCTCTCGTTCCCAAGCTCCGCTTGGGAATGCTCGTCTCGAAGCTCCGCTTCGCGTTGGACCAAAGGGCAATGCCGGTCTCCGCGCGCACGTCGACGTGCGCGGCAGGCGTGCATTTGCTCGTTGCGACTCGGGAAGCAGAGCTTCCCCGTGAGCGTTCCCAAGCGGAGCTTGGGAACGAGTCCTACCCGAGATCACCGAGGAACGCGACGGGTGATCGAAAAACTGAACAATGGTTCCGGTCAACTTTGGCGGTTCTACCCCAGTGGGCAGTCAGTCGCCAACGACGATGATGACGAACGAGCCGGGAACGAAGTTGCGCCGGCCCGTCTGCGGCTGCCCCTCGGCAGCGGGGGCTGCCGTGGCTGCCGAAAGATAGATGCGATGCGTTTTGGGGTCGAGCGCCATCGTTCTGGCGCTCGCCTGAGTCGGGATGTTCGAGATCACGGTGAACTTGCCGGGCTCGGTTTCACGGACAGCGGTCAAAGTTCCGTCGCCATTCGAGCTGTAGGCCAGACCCGTGCCGGCATCGTAGGCACAGCCGTCGGAGCCTCTGCCGATGTCGGCCGTCCCGAGCACCCAGCCTTTGTCGGCATCCATCACAACCATCTTCTGATTGCCGCAGGTGCTGAACAGCCGACGGCGCTTCGCGTCGAAACCCAAGCCGTTCGGACGCACGCCGGGAGCTAACGGCCACCGATTCAGGATCTTGAGAGACGTCGCATCGAACTCGGCAATTTCGCTGGTGCTGCGCAGGTTGACGAAGATGTGCCCGCGACCGTCGGCTATTGCCGCCTCGGGCTCGGCTTCAAATGTGATCGTGCCGACGACCTTGTCGTTTACAGAGTCGATGGCCGTCGCGTCATTCGTCTGATGGTTGAATGTAAAGACACGCTTCGAGACGGCGTCGTACAGGATGGCGTCCGGGACTCCGCGGGCCTCGATCTTGCCGGTCGCTTTCATCGTCTTGACATCGAAAACCGTCACCGAGGCATCGGCGCCGTTACTCGTGAACCCTTTACCCAAGTCGGGGACGAGCGCGACGCCATGAATGCCCGGCGTATCCGGCAGTTCGCCGACAACCATCTCCTTGTCGAGGTCGATCACCATCACGCGGTTGGCGCGCGCGACATACAACCGCCGAGCCGCGGAGTCGACGGTGAGATAATCCCAACCGCCATCCCCTCCGACGACGATCTTGCGGACCTTGGAATTGACCGGCGTGGCCGCCTCCTGACCGGCCTCAAGGGCCACAACCGAAGACAACGACAAGAATGCAATCAGGATGAAGTGGCGCATGGCTTTCAACCTTTCAGTCTTCGATCAATTCAACGGACGAGTGCAATGTATCAGGCCATTCACGGCACGAAAAGAGTCCGATGGACCCCAGGGCCACACGGCTGGTCATGGTATCCGGAATTGACATGTACTGACCGGAATGCCGGAGGCCCTTGATCGGGCGCAGGTTGACGGCACATGATCTTTTGCCTTCCCATCCCGTGATACGATGGTTCTCGCATTTCCACGACGAACGCCACCAAAGCCGCCGCGAGCCGGCTCTCATGTCGCAACAACCGTGGGCTATTTAATGATTTCCAGGTTCGGTCGCGCACTCTCCAGTTCGGCGGCACGAGCGTCGGTTACCGCCGAACCGGTGAGCGTCAATTTCTTCAGTCGTGGAAGATCCAGGAGGTGCACGATACCCGAATCGGTGATTCGTGTGTCGGAGAGGTCGAGGAACCAAAGATTCTTCGATTTTCTCAGATGATCCAATCCCTCGTCGGTAATCTGGGTTCCGGCCAGTTCCAAGGTCGTTAACCCGACAAATCCTCGCAGATCCTCAAGGCAGGCATCGGTGACGCCGGTCCGATTCAGCGAGAGATTTTTCAAATGTGGCATCTCTTTCAGGGTCTCGACACCGGCATCTGTCACAGGCAGGTCATCGAGATCGACGGTTTCCAATCGCGCAAAGCCCGCAAATTCGACGAGTCCCGCATCGGTAACCCGAGTATCGCTAATTCCTAAGTATTCGAGGTCTGGCAACAGAGCCAGATGCCGCATTCCGCCATCGGAGATCTGTGTGCCGTCCAAACGCAGATAACTGAGTTCCGTTAAATTCTTGAAGTAAACCAGGCAGGCGTCGGTCACTCGCGTTTGGCTGATATCGAGAGTGATCAGCTTCGAGAGCGGTTTCAGATGTTCCAATCCGGTGTCTGTGATGGAAGTTCCAGAAAGGCCCAACATCTCCAGATTTTTTAGTCCGGTCAGACAGGCGAGACTCCGGTCGGTGACCCGAGTGTTGTCGAGCACCAGCTTTTCGATCGTGATCCAACCTCTGAAGTGCTCGAGCCCAGCGTCCGAGATCCGTGTATCGGTAAGGCTGACGACGTTCAGGCCCCTGACCCGCCGCAGGGACGATAAGCCGGCATCCGTGACTTTCGCGCCGGCCAGATCCAGGCGGTCGAGCCTGCGCAAATCTGGTAGATATGCGATCGTTGCGTCATCGGCTGGCGGATCAGTCAGATGGAGCTCCCCCAGCTCGTCAAAGCCATCCATCCACTCGTCGCCGATCAATTCTCTCAGCCAATCTGGCCCGCCGGCATTGCGAGTGCTGGTGATGGTTGTTTGACGACGGGCGAACGCGCGCAGCGCAACGTGCTGCCTGTAAATCGGCAACGCCAGCCACAGTGTGCTGACTCCCGACAACAGCAAGAGCGCCGCGAAGATCCGCAGCGACACTGGGATCCTCCGCCGGGGACGAGGCGGAGAGTCGGTTGTGGGATCGGGCGTTGGCGGCGTGCGGTCGGACATGCCGTCAGGATACTGCCCGACAGCGGGACGGTGAATCCCAGTCACGCCGTGTAGTGGAATTCGAAGATTGTCGAACGGGTCGGGTAGGGAGACGAATTGAAAACCACGGATTTCACGGATAGCACTGGGCGACCAAGGTCACGAAGAGCACAAAGAAGAAACCGAGACGGACGGGCCGGACCACGAATGCGCCGAATGACTCGAATGAAGCCCCAACGTGGGCGGCTCGAGACGGTGGTGGGGTCCGCCCAAGTGCGGCTTGTTGGCGCTCACGTCGCATCGATCGATGCGTCCCCAATCGATAGGGCCGCCCCGGTTGGGGCTATGGTGTTGGGCTTGCGGCCTGCCCCAGGCCGCTGGCCTGGGCTGGCATGGAGACGCCCCTTTGGGACTGAAGTCGACGTCTCTGCGGCGTCGCTCCACCCCGTTTTCGCGTCCGTCCGTTTTCGCGTCTTTGGCTTCTTTCGTGGTCAGCCCATTGTCTGCCGCAGATTCGCCAGAGTTGTCGGACCAGACGGTGTCCCCAATTCGTCGAATGCGCGACTCGCGTGAGGGTCAGGCGTCGCCCAACTGCCTGCGCAGGCGGCGGAGCACTCGGGTCTTGGCCTGACGGACTGCCATGGCCGTCATCCCCAGATCTTTGGCCACTTCCGTGGCCGGATGTCCCAGAATGGCTGTGTTCCAGAAGGCGTTCCAGGTGTGGTCTTCCATCTCCGGACGGATTTGCTCGAGCGCCCGCGAAATCAAATTCGCCATGTCGTTCGAATCGCTGGGAGGAACGGCCCCTTCTGACTCCTCAAAGGGATCAGGAATCTGGGCCAGGCGGGAGACGGCCGTGCTGCCTCCCATTCCGGCGGGTTCATTTCGTCGCCGCCATTGCAACACGGCATTGCGGGTGATCGTCCAGACCCAACCGCGAAATGTCGCGCGCGGATGGGCCGCGTCGAAACTCGCGATCCCGCGGTGCACCGCCAGAAAGACTTCCTGGCCGATGTCCGCCCGTGCCGCTTTCTCGACGCCAACCTGTCGGCACCAACTGTCGATCAAGGGACCGTAAAGTTCGACCAGCTCGCGCCACGCGTGCGAAGATCCCCCCTGCACGCGAGCCGCCAGGCTCAACCCGCTGGAACTTTCAGAGCTGCTGACGGTTGAACGCATATCACAAAGTCTAATCCAGAGCCGGCGATCTCGGCTAGCAGCCCATTGAAAAAGGGGACAGTCCCTCTCGGGAATATCGCATTTGTTACGAAGAATTCACTCTTTGGAAAGGGACAGTCCTCTTTCAACAAGCTGCCTGTGGCGCGTCACACTTTTGCATTGATTCTGTTAGAACAGATGCAACCACTCCCGGGAGCCCCCTCATGGCCCAATTCGATTGTCCGACCGACCAGTCCTTGCGGAACTACATTCTGGGGGCATGTTCCGACGAGATTTCCGATGAAATCGAAGGGCACCTGGCCCAATGCACGGCGTGTGAAGCGACGATTTCTCAACTCGACTCGGCCGAAGACACGCTGATGCGGCATCTTCCGCTGGCGGCGGCGGCCGAAACGAGCGATTCGTCACAACAGCCTGGCTGGATCGATATTCTGTGCCAGGAACCGCCGTCCGGAGGTCGGGGCGACTTTGGCCAAGCGCGGCTCGATCGGAATTCTCAGCCTGGCATTCTGGAAGACAGCGGCCGAATGCCGGATGGTTGCCCCAATTACGAATTGCTGGGCGTGCTGGGTCGGGGAGGGATGGGGGTCGTCTTTCTGGCTCGCCACCGCCAATTGAATCGCCGCGTGGCGTTCAAAGTCGTACGTCCCGACGCCCTCTCCAGCGGCGAGGCTCGGCGGCGGTTTCTGCGGGAGATCCAGATTTTAGGCGGCTTGAATCATCCGGGAATCGTCATGGCGACTGATGCGGGAACTCTGGGGTCGGGGGCGTATCTGGTCATGGAGTTGATCGAGGGAGCTGACCTGGGCCGCGTCGTCCGGGAGGGCGGTCCGCTGATGATTGACGCCGCCTGCGAAGTGGGACGGCAAGTTGCCGAAGCGCTCGCGGCGGCGCATGGCAACGGGGCCGTGCATCGCGACGTGAAGCCTTCCAACATCATGGTCGACTTCGGCGGACGCGTGCGTCTGCTGGATTTCGGACTGGCGGACATGACGCTGCTGACGCAGCACAGCGGCGAGACTTCGGTGGGCCGGCTGCTGGGAACTCTGGACTACATGGCCCCGGAGCAGGCGGACGGCCAGCGGCAGGTCGACGCGCGGGCCGATCTCTATGGCCTGGGAGCAACACTGTTCTTCATTCTGACGGGGCGGCCTCCGCACGGTTCGCGAACCGGTCGCTCGATGCTGGAACACATCCGAGCGCTTTCGCACGACGATGCTCCCCACGTGAGCTCGGTTCGGGTCGATGTTCCAGCCGAGCTCGATTCCCTTGTGGCGCGGTTATTGTGTCGTGACCCAGAGGGCCGCCCGCAATCTGCTCTCGACGTGGCCGCGGCGCTCGCCCGCTGGGCCGGCGGAGATCTGGCCGCCCGTGTGGCCGAACACAAATCTCGCCAACCGATTCCGGAATTCGCATCGGCCGATGGCGAGGCGGCGCGACAGTCGCTCGCCGAGCTGCTGGGCACCGACGTGCAGCGGCCCGCCGGCGCGACCGCGCCTGTCGCAGCGTCTCCCGCCCGCCGGCAGCGGTGGCGCCGCTGGACGGCCCTCGCGGCCCTGGCGGGAATGGTTCTGGCGGGGGTCACGATCTGGCTGAAGACTTCGCAGGGGACGCTCAAAATCGAATCGGAAGTCGGCGACATCAGCGTCGAAGCAATCGACGAGCGAAATGAGGTCCGCGACTTGAAAATCAAGAAGGGAAAAAATGAAATCGTCCTCGAGACCGGTCAATACCGCGTGCGATTGGCCGGGACGCATGACGACGTCGAGCTCGACCGCGACTTGATCACCTTGCGTCGTGGCAACGAGGTCGTAGCGAAAATTACACGAGTCGCGGATCGCGCCGCCGGGCATGCCGCCGAGCGCCGGGAGGAACGCCCCCAGATCGTGACCGCCAATCCTCTGAAAAAGAGCGTCACGATCACCGAGCAATTCGTCTGTCAGATCCACTCGCATCGCCACATCAAGATTCGTGCCTTCGAGCGCGGATATCTCGAGGCGAGCACGCTCAAGGAGGGCCAGGTGGTGAAAGCGGATGATCTGATGTTCAAGCTCATCCCGACCATTCAAAAGGCCAAGCTGGACGCCGAACTGGCCGAAAAACAGCTGGCGCAACTGGAATACAATCACACCAAGAAACTGTTCAACGACAAAGTCGTCAGTGAGCAGGAGCTGGCGCTGCAAGACGCCAAGCTCAGGAAGGCCGACGCGAAGGTGCAGCAAGCTCAGGCCGAATTGAACTTTGCCACCGTCAAGGCGCCTTTCGACGGCATCATCGACCGTCTGCGCCACCAGCAGGGGAGCCTGGTCGAGGCGGGAGAGGAGTTCACGACCTTGTCCGACAACAGCGTGATGTGGGTTTATTTCGACGTTCCCGAAGCACGTTACCTCGAATTCATGGCCGACCCGAATCCGCCTCGGGAGGATCTGCAAATCGAGCTCGTGCTGGCGAACGGCCGCAAGTTTCAGCAAACCGGCAAGATCGTGGCGATCGAGGCGGACTTCAACAAGGAGACGGCGACCGTCCCCTTCCGCGCCGACTTTGCGAACCCGGAGCGTCTGCTGCGCCACGGCCAGGCAGGCACGGTGTTGATCAGCCGAGTGCTGCCGGACGCCATCGTCATCCCGCAACGGGCGACTTTCGAGATGCTCAACAAGCGGTACGTCTATGTTGTCGACAAGGAAAATGTCGCGCATCAGCGAGAGATCGGCATCCAGAATGAAGTGGAGGAGCTCTTTGTCATCAAGACGGGGGTGGGCGTGGACGACAAGATTGTTCTGGAAGGGGTTCGACAGGTTCACGACGGAGGCAAGGTGGAATACGAGGATCGTCAGCCGAAATAGGTTTTCCAGAAAACGGCCATCGTCAGCGGGGCGTTGACTTTGAACCACACGAGAACAATTTCGAACGATGCTCGTGTGCTCGACGTCCAACATGATTTCCGCTCTGACCTGCCACACCTCCTTCACGTACGCGCAAACGCCGCCGAACGTCTGGCAATTATGCCGCGCGCCCGTCTGTCCCAGACTGCTCTTGCCGGTTTTACGAGATTTGGACTACAAAACGCCTCCCGTGGCGCGGCGTAACGCCGTGGCCTGTTTAGACCTGTGTGCATCCGCCGAAGGCTGCACTTCATGATTCAGAACGGCAGGGATGCCATGTTGCGTCGTCTATGTACCAGCCTGGCGCGCTCGTTAGTAGCGCCGGCGACAATGTGCTTCGCTCAATTCGCATTGATTGCGATTTGTCTGGCGACCTGGCCCCTGCAATTCCTCGCGCTGCTCGGCACGTCGCTGCCCGTGGCGCTGGCGCTCATCGCGGCGCTGGCCCTGGGATTCGCGGCAGGAGCTTGGAAATCTGCCGGGCCACATCGCACGACCATCGCCGGGTTTTCGATCGCGACGATCCTGCATTTCACCCTGGCGGCGTGGATGGTGGCGTCCCCGTGGCTTGTCGAATTCGCCGACTGGACGATCTCACAACCGGGCGCCATCCGGCTAGGATCGCCGGGTTGGAATACGATCGTG
>DASYAR010000564.1:0-16230 GCA_036501235.1 Planctomycetaceae bacterium | reverse complement strand
CGAAGAATTGGACGGTGATTTTCATGTCGTTCGACGTGTCGCGGGGCGGCCGCCATTCAGGTGAATTCATTCAAATACTCGGGGCCAGCTCGCAGTTTGCGGCTACGAGACGACCAGTTTTCTGCGAGACGGCTGCAAACGGGCCTGGATTTCGGGCATCAGGCCGTAAGACAAGGCCAAGAGCTTCAAGGGATGCACCGTGGGGAGATGCGTCCCTTGTTCCATCTGCATTTTGCAACTGCTGCACTCAGTGACCCCGGCCACAATGTCGCCGGCGCGCATCCGCGTGATCAGCTTCCAGCCGATGCGGACTGACTCGCGAAAATTGCGGGCCGTCAATCCCCACGCTCCCGCCATTCCTGAACATCCTTCCTCAATTGTACGGACCTCCAGACGGGGAATCAAACTCAAGAGTTTCATCAACGGCGTCCCGGCGCCCAGCGCCTTGAGGTGGCACGGGGTATGATAACCCACGGCCATGTCGAGCGGCCGAAAGTCGGTCCGCAGCCGCCCGCGGGCGTGCAACTGGGCCAGAAAATCCCCCGCTTCGATCACGCGCGAGGCGACGACGTCGACATCCGGATGATCGACCAGCAAGGGGTATTCCTGCTTCAGGCACAGCGCGGCGGCCGGCTCGGTGCAGACGATCGAGCACCCTTCACGGGCAAAATCGGCCAGGGCCCGCAGGTTCTCGTGCGCGATTTCGCGAGCCGGCTCCAGGTCGCCCGCCGAGATCATCGCCATTCCCGATGACTGTTGATGGGGAGGCACGTGAACCGCCAGCCGGTTATGTTTCAGGATGGCCACGAACGCCCGGCCCAGCTCGGGATCGTGATAATTGGCGAAATGATCGACAAAATAGATGACGGGCTTTTCTCCCACGAGCATGGGCCTGGCAAGCAGGTCGCGCTTGGCCGACCGCAAAAACGAGCGGCGCGAAAACCGCGGAAGTTTGCGATGCCGGGAAATACCGGTCACCCGCTCCAGCAGCCACCGCGACGCAGGACTTGCCAGGAGCCAGTTGAACGCCACCGCTGCCATGCTGCCCACCGTCTGAATGGCATGCGCCCGCGACAGAAACCAATCGGCCTGTTCCAGCCCATGTTCGGCCACGTAAGCCGCCTTGGCTTCGATCATCATCTGCGGAACATTGACGTTCGAAGGACATTCCAACTGGCACTGTTTGCAGTTGAAGCACAGGTTGGCGACGCGTTTGAATCCGGGCGTCGCCAGTTCTCCCGGCGGCAGCCGCCCTTCCATCAGTTGCCGTATCAGGTTGGCCTTCGCGCGCGGGCTGGCTTCTTCGGTCGGCTCGACGTGAAACACGGGACACATGCGGTGCGGTTCAGTCTGCGTGCGACAATGCCCGCAACCGTTGCAGCGCGAAGCCGCCTGCCAGATCTCGTCGGCTTTCCACCGCAGTTGCAGCGCGACGGTCTCCGGGGGATTCGCGGCAGCCGCCCGAAAATTCTTGATCGTCAGGTGCGGATCATCCGTCAGGACCTTTCCCGGATTGATCAGATTCTGGGGATCGAACAGGTGCTTGATCTTCACGAATACGTCGTACAGCGGGCCGTACTGCTCGCGAACGAACGCGCTCCGTGACAGGCCCGTGCCATGCTCGCCGCTGATCGTGCCGCCGCACTGGAAGACCAGGGAATAAAGGTCGCGGGCGATCTGTTCGAGCTGCGCGGCGGAGTCGGCCGTCGGTGGCGGAAGAAACGGACGCAGGTGCACCTGCCCTGCCGCAGCATGTGCGTAGAGCGACGCCGTCACCCGGTGCTTCTGAAAGACGTTCTGGGCCCGCACCAGAAAATCGTGGAGCACCTCCGGGGGCACAGCCACATCTTCGACAAACGGCAGCGGACGCGTCGAACCCTGCAGCCGGGCCAGGAGCGGCACGACCTTTTCCGGCAGCGACCACAGAAAGTCGACCTCGTCGTCGGTGTAGGCCTCGTGCGCCACGACCCCCGCATCCGGCAGCCGCGTCGCACTCCCGACGACCAGGCGGATTCGATTCCGAATCTGTGCCAACGTGAAACCAGTCTGTTCGACGATGAGCGCAGCCTCGGCCTGCGGCGAGATGAGCTCGCGGAAGCGCACGTCGGCTTCACGGGCCAGAGTCAGCAACCGGCGGTCGAGCAGATCGCACGCGCTGGGCTCATGCTGCGAGATGGCCTGGACGGCGCGAACGGCCGCCTCCAGGTTGCCGAACAGCAGCAGCACCACGCCGCGATGCGCCGGCAGCGGAGCCGTGTAAAGTGTTGCTGCCGTAAACAATCCGAGGGTCCCTTCCGAACCGACCAGCATTCGGGCCAGCCGCAGGCGATTTTCATCCAGCACGCCGCGCAAGTAGTATCCGCAGCGGTTGCGGACGAGCGGCGGCTGCCGTTCTGCGATCAAAGCCGAGTTTTCGGCGAGAAGCTGCGCGAGCTGCCTGACGAGGTCGCGATGCACGCGTTTTTCGGTAGACTCGGCGGCGGCCCCATTGCCATACTGTGGAGTGCCATACTGTGGAGTGCCGTTCTGTGGAGTGCCGTTTTGGGGAATCGGCTCGTCGCCGACCGTCAGGCAGTCGCCGCCCGCCAGAACCAATTCGATCGATGCGACATGGTCGCGCGTCGAACCGATTCGCAGTGAATGCGAACCGGCTGCGTCCAGCGACAACATGCTGCCGATTGTCGTCACTCCGGCGCCCGACGGATCGGGGGGAAAATATCGGCCATACGGCTTCAGCGCATCGTTGAGGGTCCGGCAGACGACTCCAGGTTGGACGCGGACCGTCGTCTCGCCAATCGCTTCGATCTCGCGCATGTGCCGTGAAAAATCGACGATCAGCCCCTGTCCCAGGCACTCGCCCGCGAGACCCGTTCCGGCCCCACGCGGGATGAGCGGGATCTTTTCCTGCGCCGCATAGCGGACGAGGGCGATCACGTCGTCGCGGTGCCGGGGAGAGACGACGCCCAACGGCTGGATTTCATACAGGCTGCCGTCGGTGGCGTACATCGACAACGTCAGCGGGTCGCAGCGAATTTCTCCCTGCAAGACGGCTGTCAGGTCTTCGATGATCCGCGGCCTGCGGTCTTCCACGTGTGAGACGCACCCTGCACAAAATCGTTATGGCGTAGAGCTCGCCGCCCGACGCGTCTGATCGAGACGCGCTGCCTCCTGTCGATACCGTTCGGCCGTTTCCAGATTGAAACGGGGATGATCGTCGCGGAAATCGGCATTCTTGTACCGCGCGTGGCAGGCGTAGCACACCAACACATCTTTCATGAACGTAAACAGCAGCAAATCCACGAGCGCAAACCCCAGCAGCACACCCAGCGCCGTCAGGGGCATGTACAGCGCAAAGGCGATCGTGCTGAGCACGCCCCCCAGCACGACCATCGCCAACCCGACCTTCTGGGGAAAATCCTTCTGCCGCCACAAGTCGCCGCAGCCACAGACGAGGCACGCGTGCGGCCCCGCGGCGTCCACAGTCTGGTCCGGCACCGGCCGGCTCCAGTGACACCCATCGCAGGCGAGTGCCGACATCTGCGGCGCAACCGCCGCGCGCCGGGTTTGCTCGCACGCGGGGCACTGAAATAGAACTTGCATGACGGAAAATCCGAATGACGAAAACGGAATGTCGAAGGAAATCTGAAATCAAAACATGCGTAATGGCTCAGTTTCCGATCATACTCGAATTCTTAACGATCGGCCACGGGGTGAATGTCACTGGCATCGGCAGGGTGCATCCGTCACTTGGGGTGGTCCCCAGAAACGCCGACGCTGGCAGCGTCGCCCACATGGCCGATGCTGCCAGCATCGGCGTTACATCAAAGGGACGCCTTCCGCCCGGGGCGCCATCCGTGTGCATCTGTGGCAAAACATTTTTCGTCTCTCGAGACTTCCCCAATCCGGCCGCGCGCGGATTCGGTCGTCGGGCGGCATGATGATCGACGCAGAGCGTCGCTACGTGCGTTCCCACGCGGAGCGTGGGAACAAGATAAACACCCTACCGTCGGAACCGCCAATCGGTATGGCCCTTGTAGGCCATCGTTTCTTCGACCAGTGCGAAGAGCTCAGGATCGTACGCCTTCAATGCCTCGCGCGTGACAGTCGGCCGTTCGGCGAGATCGGGCGACGAGCTTTCGCCCGCCGCGTCGAAGTAGGCTTGAACCCCTGCGGCCAGATATTCGACGCGGTTGCGGGCCGCGGGCGTCACTTTCCAAAGCCCTTTCTGCGTCGCAGCGTCAAAGGCTCTGGCGAGTTTGCGATCGAATTCCACGTCCATCCGTGTCACTCGCAGCTCGTACTGCTGTTTGTCGCGACGCCGGTCGAATTCGGGATCGACTGGACGCATGCCGGTGATCTGAAGCATACATTTGGCAAGCGCGGCAATCACCAGACACTCGCCCGCCGACGGTTGGCCTGGAATGCCGACGATGTTTTCTTCAGGAACGACGATGAGCTTCCCAGCCGGCGAGTAATCCACGTAGCGATTCTTGCCGAGATCCGCCTGTTTCGCCGTATCCTGGAATTCCGGCAGGTCGCCGAGTTGGTCGTCACGTCCCAGCACGACCAGGCGGGCGCCGTCGGCAATGATCGCCTTGAGGATGTCGTGCCGGTACGCAAACATCTTGCGAATCGTGTCGTTGGCTTTCAGCAGGGCGGCGTCGCTGGCGTGCGTCGACCCCAGCACAGTGAATTCGCGCGCATTCGTAAACTTTGTGTAGTACGGATCGATCTTGAAACGATCGGGGGGCGGAATGACACTTGGCTGCCGACGCAGCGGTTTGTAACGCCAGTCGTTTTCGGGCGTCAGCCGAAAAGTCGTCTGGACCAGATCGAAACCTGCAGGGTCGTAGTCCTGCAGCTGTTCGCGGGTGCCGATGGAGGCGTGGTTCCAGTTGTTGATGCGATTGCAATCGAAATAGCACTGGCAGATCTCGGCCCAATATTCACCCGCATTGGACGCGGCGTAGGCGTTTTTCCAGCGGCCGCCCTCGATGGCATGGCGATACGTCCGTCTGAGTCTCTCGTTCCACGCCGGGTCGATCCGGTTGAGTGCGGCGTCAATCGTGTGGCAGAACTCGTGCACCGCGATGCTCTCATCGTCATAGCGGTCGAGCGGCAGATTGAGCAGATTTTCTTCACCGAAGCTCGTCACGTCGAATCCGCCCGTTCCCCGGACTCGCTCGTTGAGATACGCCGGGTTCGGACGATTCCTGTACTCGGGCATGTCGGTATAGACCTGGTCCTTGCCGATAATGATCAGCCGCGTGCCGTTCTGCACCATGGCCGCCAGGACATCGGGCCGGCCGGCGAGCAAATGGCTGACGAGCTCGTGCGTGCGTTGGAGTGCTTCATCGGCGACATCTGCCGCCGCGACCACCGGCAAGCCTTGAACATCGACGAATTTTGCGTAGAACTCGCGGGCTGTCTGCCGGTCGCGCTCGCGGACCGTCTCGAAGAATGACGCAGGCGGCGTCCCCACGACGGGCTCGGTTCGTCCGGCGATGACAGAACTGTCGTCCGATTGCGAGACAGGCGTGGCAGTCTGGTTGGCGCCGGGAGCGGGCGATTCATGTCCCGCCGTCATGCGGGCGAATGCAGAACAAATCAGGAACCCAGTGATCGTCGCGCCGGCAGCCAATTTTCGGCCCGATCGATTTCGCGAATGAATTCGCATGAGCGGATTCTCTCCTGCGGGCTGAGCCTGGAAATTCAAACTGCGATCCATTGTAGGGCCGGCCGTGCCTGGCAGTATAGCCGGTTGTGGCGCGTACTGACCCGCGACATCAAGGAAGGGAGAACCGGCCTTCTCGGCCTTCTCCCGGCGCTTCGCCTCGTTGTCCGCCGCGTGGGCCACCTCGCGGACCGCCGCGGGGCCCATGGCGGTCGTCCGCATGGGGACCGAAGCCTCGCGGCCCTCCCCCGATTTGCAGCTCATCGAGACCGGCGAACGGGGCGCCGGCCAGCGCATTCCACGTTGCGACCTGGTCCGGAGTGAGAATCTCGAGGACTTTGGCCACTGACTCGCTCTTCGTCAGCCGCAGAGGCCCGCCCTTCATTCCTCGTGGCCCGTGATCGAACCCGCGGTGGTCGGGCGGGGGACCGGGCGGATGTCGAAATATTTCCCGTTCGACCTCGCGAATCGCCTTGCGCTGCGCCGTGGTCAACTTCAGTTCTACCACGATCTTAGGATCTCTGAAGGCCAGGATACCGGCGAACTGCAACACGATTTGCGTCAGACGTTGTCGCTGCTTGACCGAGAGCAAACCTTCGAGCGCCTCGTCATGCCTTTCGGCAATCGCGACCATCCGCTTACGCCGGGCGTCGTCGCTGAGGTCCCAGAGATCTTTGTAATCCTGCTTTTGCTCCTCCCGCCACTCGGCCTGCAACTTCGTCAATCGCTCTTGTTGAATTTCCGTCAACGCCAGGGCCTCGCGCACGGCAGCCTCTTCGAGGGCCAGGCGGTGCAACTCACGCCGGACCACGTCCATCTCATGCAGAATGCTCCTGACGCGTCCCTGGACCTTTTCCAGATCGGCATGTCCCGCTGCGTCGTCGCCGCTCTGGTCGACGAAATCCTGGTAGTAACCGAGGGCAATTCCGAGGAGTCGCTGGCGAGTGCCTTCCATGGCGCCGTTTCCAGCCAATTCCTCTTCGCTGAATTCGATCAGCACGTCCACGACCTGACGTGCCTGCTGAGAACGCTTTTCCGCCTCGTTGGCGCGAAGTCTTTCACGATGATTTTCCTCATTGGCGCGAAGCGTCTCGCGGTGATTGCTGATGAGCATCCCGACGGCGAGAACCGCCAGCAGCAGCGTGCCCGAAATCACGACCGAGGGATGCCGTCGCGACCACTTGCGCAGGCGATCCACGAGCGACGGACGCCGCGCCCGGATGGGTTGATGATCCAGATAGCGCTGCAAATCGGCGGCCAACTCGCCGGCCGTTCGATAGCGGTCATCGGGATTCTTGCTCACTGATTTCAGAAGGATCGTCTCCAGCTCGCCGGGGATTGTCTTGTCGAGTTGCCGCAGTGGGCGCGGCTCGGCGTGCAGCACTTGATGCAGCAGGTATTGCACGTCGCGACCCTGGAAGATCGGCGTCAGCGTCAAGAGCTCGTAGAACGTGGCCCCCAGCGAATAGACGTCGGTCCGGCGGTCGAGCAACGCCTTATGTCCCGAGGCCTGTTCGGGGCTCATATACCGCAGCGTGCCCAGAACGTCACCCGTGCGGGTCAGTGCCGTGTCGGCGTGAAATTGCGCGAGGCCGAAGTCGGCCACCCACAACACTCCTTGCGTATCGAGCAAGAGGTTGGCCGGCTTGACGTCGCGATGGATGATCCCGAATTCATGCGCGTGTTCCAACGCCTGCGCGGCTTGCAGCATCAGCCGCGCGGCCGTCTGAAAGAACCGAGTGTCGCGCCCGGCGTGTTGCGTGGAGAGAGCTGCGTGAAATTTCGACGCCGTCTCCGGAATCGGACGCGGAATGGCCGACGGCGGAAGCCGTCCCTGCCGGCTGGCGGCACTCGAATCGGACGGCACATCGGTCCCCAGCACATACGACGAGCGAACCGAACCGCGGGATGCGGCGTCGTCCGAGGCCGGCAAACCCGCCTGCCGACGAAGCTGCTCGATCAGCACGGCCAGCGATTGTCCTTCGATCAGCTGCATCGCATAAAAGTGGACGCCGCGCTCGCAGCCGACGGCATACACAGGCACGATATTGGTGTGATGCAGCAAGGCGGCCGCCTGGGCCTCGGTTTTGAAGCGCTGCAGGTGCCGGGCGTCGAGTGTTGCCGCAAACGGCAACACTTTGAGTGCCACGCGCCGCGCCAGCGACAATTGCACCGCCTCGTACACGACTCCCATCCCGCCACGGGCGATTTCCCGCACGATCCGGAAGTCGCCCAGCGATTCCGGAACCATCTCGGTTTGGCCGAGAGCCGCCGTTTCCAAGCTGCCTGCGGCAGGCTGCCCGCGCTGTTCCTTCAGCCCGGCATGCACCATTTCCAGCCCTTCGAGACACTGCTCGACGATCGTCGCCAGATCGGGATAGCGTTGGATAAACGCGGCGCGGTCGGGAACCTCTCCCTGTTCGAGTCGAGTCAGATATTCGTGAACCACTTCGACAATCCGCGGATCCTCGGCAATGTCCGCTTCGGCCCCTGCGAGGGAATCGGCCGGAAAGTCGACCGTTTGTCTACTGCCAGGATTTGGCGGCGTGGTCATGAGGCGTCCTTGACCAAATGCCGCAAGCGGGCCAGGGCGCGCACCCAGAGTTTCTGGACGCTGTCAACCGATCGCTCCATCCGCTCGGCGACTTCGACGAACGAGAGCTCCTGAAGCTGGCGTAGCACAACGACTTCCCGGTACTCCTCGGGCAATTGTGCGAGGGCTTCCGCCAATAGCACGCCTTGTTCGCGACTGGCGGCATGTTGGCTGGGGGTTCCCTGTAACGAACACAATCCGCCGTCGAGCATGCGCGACGACTGATCGAGATTGAGCTCCAGCCCTTGTTCGCGACGGACGTCGCGCGCCTGGGTCCCCATGTAATGCCGCACGAGATTGGAAATGCGGGCCGCCAGAATCTCTCGCAGCCAGGCGGTGAACTCCGGCTCGGCCGTGCCCCGAAAGTTCCCGAAATTGCGATGGGCTTCCAGAAAGGTCTCTTGGACGACGTCCGAGGCATCCAGTTTGGTCTGCAACCGCCGTCCAATTTCCATGCGCGCCAGAATGTCGAGGTAGGCACGGTAGGCTTCGAGAAGTGCCCCGCGAGCACCGTCTTCTCCCTGTCGGGCCTGGAGCAGCAAGTGACCGGGATCTGGAGGCATGTAGAAATTCCTGACGAGTCCTTAAGACAATGGTCACGACTTCCGGACCGTTTCCGCCGGTCTTCCGCCGGTCAGAACCGCTGCTTTCCGGCCATTGTACCGGATATTGAACGAGAAAACTCTCCACCTATTGAACGAGAAACTTTGACGAGGCGCGGCGGACGACGGTTAACCACCGTGACATTGAAGATAGGAAAGATGACGTTGGTTCAGGCGTTGCTTCAGTCGTGCAAGGCTCTCAGGGCGCGCTCTTTTCGATTCTGCGGCATGTCGCCGCAGGGGTGATGCGCTGCGTGGTGATTGTCACTTTCAGGAGGGACAAAATATGGAATCGTTCGCATTAGGTAGAATCAGATCGGATCACCACGGACACGTTCCAAACGGGACTGGCCGACGCCGGGCCGCCCTGCGGCGGGCCATCACATCCTGCCTGGCGCTGGGAGCGATCTCGGCGTTTTCAGTCGAGTTCGCGAGTGCTGCTGAAGAGGTCGAGGCGAATGCGGAGGTCGCGAACGCAGAGCATGCCGCGCCCAATGGCGAATCGCCAGTTGCCGAATCGCCTGCTGCGGAGTCGCCAGCGACCGAATCGAATCTGGAACTTGCCGCGCGAGACGACCGGCACGACGATCGGGGCCCGCCGCATCACCGGCGGCCGGAGCATCGCGGTGAATTCTCGCGGCGCGGTGGACATGTCAGCGGAGGCTTCGAAGATCGGCGGCATGGGCCTCCGCACCGCGAAGAGGCACGGTTCGGCGGCCGTGACGGGCATCGAGAGGGATTCCACGAACGTCACGAGGGCTGGCATCACGCTCGATTCGAAGGCGGAGCGTCGTGGCATCACCCGCCGTCGCATCATCAGTCGGACGGTCGCGTTTCTGAAGAGCTGCTGCGGCGGTTGATCGACGAAATCAGCCGACTGCGGCAAGAAGTTCACCAACTGAGAGCGGAACGCGGACCTGCCGGCCCCGGACCACACGGGCCGGATCGCCACGGCCCGCCAGGCGAAGAACGGCGAGGCATGCGTCAGCCTCCTGCCGGTCCGCCCGAAGGAGCTCGCGGCGAGCGACGTGAAGGGTCTGGACGACGCGGCCCTCCGTCCGACCGGTCGCGTGACAGCGGACCGCCGCGTCATCGCCCCGGCGCCGGCGGCCCCCCGCAAACAGGTTCTCTCGACAGTGCGACGCCGGTCGACCAACCCCGCTCGGAACCCCGCGAAACGGCGGAGAACTCGACCACGGGCGAGCCCACCGGCGCCCCGGCAGAGAGCGACACGAATTGATTTCGACCCTTTCCGCCCGGCTCGAATCGTGGGGTTGCATCGGAAACGAACTGCTTCTAAAATCCTGCCAGTTCGTGACTTTCCCCGATAGCTCAATCGGTAGAGCGAGCGGCTGTTAACCGCTAGGTTCTAGGTTCGAGTCCTAGTCGGGGAGCTCGTTTGTCGGTAGCGGAACTACCGGACCCACGGGTTAACGCGAAACGCCGAGAGCGAGAGTTCTCGGCGTTTTTGCGTTTCTCCCGCCCCCACAAAGGTTTTACGGCGAATCTTCGTTGGCACAAAAAACTCTCTGTTCGAAACGTCCAGTTCGGGGTCCGATCTGAAAAGTGGGTTTTCAGTTCGCACCCCCGAGCAAAATCGCGGAAAACTCTCTGACTCTCTCGGCCTGTGGCGATTTTGGTTAACGGCACTGTTCGGTTCGGGGGCGCGAGATGAACTCGGTTCGGAATTTTGCCCAGGTTGCCAGGACGGTCGTCATTTCTGGAGATACAACCAGACAAACCCCGTGTCATCCTCTTTCATGAATTCGGCGATTTGATATGAGACTTCGCTAAGCTTGCCAATGATCCTTTTGCGCTTGGTCTGATCGACAGTGCCGGAAGACAATTCATCCGAGGCCTTGTCGAACGATTTTTTCCAGTCCGCCAGCTTCTTCTTGATTTCATTTGTGGTCACGCCCTCCGCCGCAGAAGTCAACGTGACGGAATCGCCGACGAGGAGATCCAGTTTGCCGTCGCCGTTCATGTCAGCTGCCCACACGCGCGTCGAGCCGCCGGGACCGGTTAAGTCGAATTCGTTAACGCTCCGCCCACCATGGGCGGAACGGCCTGACTTGATCAGCGTTTGAAAAGGCCGCAATTCCGGTAGTTTACCGGCGCCGGCGGTATTTTCTGCCCACTGGACCCCCCCCTTCTCCGACCCACTGAGCAGATCGAGGTCGCCGTCACCATCCCAGTCTATTGCGAATGGATCGCTGTGATAGCCCTGGACACGCAATGGCTGATCGCCAGACTTGATCAGATCCGCTTTGGACTGGAACTTGCCCTTCCCCTCTCCGCGGAACCAGTAGAACGTTCCCGTGAAATTGCCCACGACCAGATCAAGATGGCCGTCGCCATTCCAATCAACGGCGAACGGACGAGTGGAAATGGCGTCGGAATCGGTCTCTTCGTCGTGCGGAATGATGAGGGGCTCGCCATCGATCCCCTTCAGAACTTCCGCTTTCCGAAACGTCCCGTCCCGCTGGCCGTACAAAACCTGAAATAGCCCGGCCATCTTCTTCTCCTGGCGGGAGTAGGAGCCGGAGAGAATATCGCGTTGGCCGTCACCATCGAGGTCCACAAACTGTGGAGTAGAGCTGGTGCATCACCAGACCCCAGGGACCTCGGCGTCCTCTCCTCCGGCCTGCAACCAGTTTCCCGGTGCGAAGTCTGCCCCCCGCAGATGTCTGAAGACCTGGATCTTGCCGTCATTGAACTGCCCAACGAGCAGATGCATTTTTCCGTCGCCTTTGAGATCTGCCCAGCAGGGAGCGGCATAACCCGGGCTTTCCACGCGTATCGGAACGCCCCCCGCCGTCAGCCGTACAGGTGTCTCGAAATCAGCAGCAGAGCAGAAGGCAGTGAATGCCGTGAGCAAGAGTGTCGAGAGCACGAATCGCTTCATGGAACGATCCTCCGCTGGGAGAAATGGCCAGTGCATCATGGACGAGCCGCTCTTCGCGTCATGAGAATACATTCACACGGTTCCAGAAAGCAACTGCCCGCGAATCACCCGAACTTTTGCGAGCGAACTCACGGGCGTCACTAGGCGATCGCCGGGAATCTCCAGAGCAGCCTTTCAGGCGCAGATGTTGTCGCCGAAAGTCATGGGGGCGGATGCGCGGTCCCAGGCAGACAAATCGTCACCCGGTCGCCGTGAAGCGGATTTGTTCAGCAACCGATTTTAGGTCGGGCGCCCGTGACGAACTCGGTTCGGAATTCGGCCCAGGTTGCCAATTGGCGCGGTGCGTCATGGACGCGTCTCCCGCGGCAGTTGGGTTTTGCGAATGAGCACAGCACGAACGTCAAACGCTCCAAGAAATGTGAGCGCGAGTCCCGCCAATGTGGAGATGGCTGCGGCCGCATAATGAAGGTTCGGCGACGGGGAGTGACTGATTGGCTTGGATTACCAGACGGGACCGTGAACCCCAGTCACAGTCCGTCATTACCAGCGTCTCGTGTCCCGATTGCGTTTTCGTTCGGTGGAGATTTGACGGAAGTCAGGCGGCATCGGGAGGTCAATTCTTCGGTGCGGATCAGAAGCGCTTGACGGACAGCACCTTTCGACGGGAAAATGGCGGATTGCTCTACATCGAAAGGACGGTGAAATGAAGATCGACCATCGCGACGCCAGTGGTCAAATCGAGTTGGAGTACCATTCGGAAGAAAGCGCGAGCAGCCATCGAGACCAGTGGCATCATTCGGATCTCTTCGGCAAAGGAAAACTCGTTGAACTGGAGATCAAGAGCTGTGATCACGTAGCGTCGAAAGGCACGAGCGATTCGAGTGGCGAGCGGTATTCGATCCCGGTCAAGGATCTGATCGAACTGATCAAGATACACGGGAAGAGACTTCCCCGACGAAGGGTCCCCCAGCCCAAATGAGCAGTAGATCGGATCAAAGCAAGTCTCCCCTGAGAGCGGATTACGTAGCAAGAAGAGGATGCAGATGAATGGACGGCGGCTAAAACTCAAGACGCGGTCTGACTTTGTTCAACGACTCACGCAGGCGCCGATGATGGGGGCGCTCGAGGAATTGATTTGGAACTGTTTCGACGAGCGAGCCACTACCGTTCGTGTGTCGGTGAAGCTTAACGACCTTGACGGTGTCGACTTGATCGAGATCGTTGATGACGGACAGAGCCTTCCGTATGACCGCGCTCGGGATGCGTTCGAGAATCTGGGGAGCAGCAACAAGGTAACGCGCACGCTCGAATCCGGCGAACGGCTACACGGCCGGAAAGGCGAAGGTCGTCACAAGGCACTGTCACTTGGCAGCTGCGCCACTTGGCACTTCACGTACAAAAAAGGGGACCAACACTTTTCCTACGACATTATTGGGACTGCCGGCCGCGAAGACCCGTTTTTCCTCACAAACGAGGAAAAAGTTGACAAGAACGTTCCGTTGGGCTGTTGCGTCGCGATCACCGGAATCTCAAAGAGCCTCTTCGCTCTCACGCAGCCAGACGCACGCCGGCATGTCGCGTCGCAGTTCGCGCCGTTCTTGTTACGGCATCCCGACCGTCGGCTGATCTTTCACGACAAACAAATCCGACCGAGCGCTGTAATCGCAGAGCGCCGGAAATTGCACCCGTTCACGGTAACACACGAACGCGAAACGTTTAAGATCGCCGTGGAGATTATTCATTGGAAGGATGGGGAGAGACGCGAGCTGTTTCTTTGCTCTGGAAATGGTATTCCACTGCATGAGATCGGCAACCGCTCGCTGTCAGGCACTGCGAACTTCTCCGCATTTGTGAGCAGCGATCTATTCGACCGACTGCACGACCAGAACCTGCTTTCGACGGTCGAGTTGACGGCTGAAAGCGGCCGAAAAGAAATAATAAACCTTGTCCGGAAAAAAGTTCGCCATTATTTTCGGCGCCGCCTCCAACGCGAGTCGAACGAAGCACTTCAGCGGCTTCACGACGAAGGGAGTTATCCGTACGCATCGACTCCGAAAAGCGATGTCGACCGAATTGAACGACGGGTATTCGACCTTTGCGCGGTCAACATTAGTCGGCATCTTCCGAGCTTTTCTGAAAAAATGGATTTGGACGGCCGTCGGCTGCTGCTGCGCGTTGTTCGTGAAGCCATTAGTCAAAATCCAACCTCGGTCGGTAAAATCATTCGTGAAGTGTGCCGGCTCCCCGAAAGAGATGCAAAATCATTTGCCCGCCTCCTGGATGACGTGCCGCTCGGCAACGTCGTGCACTTGGGGACGATGATCTCAGAACGTCTGCGATTCCTGAAATTCTTCGAGGCGATCGTGTACCTCAATCCATTCGATCAAGTCGTGAAAGAGCGCACTCAGCTGCACAGAATTCTCGCGGCGAACACATGGCTCTTCGGTGAGGAGTACGCGCTCGGAACGGATGACGAAAACTTAGCGAGCATCCTTGCCATGCATGTGGCGATCTTGGGCCGCGAACACATCCAGCCTGAGCTTCGCGACCATGACATTCAGAAGCTGCTGTCTTCTTTCAACCAGGATCGAAAAAAGTCGCCCGAGAGCCTTGCTCGCATCCCAGATTTGATGCTTTGGCGGAGATTCGTCGAGCGCCGCCCCGACGAGTACGAATTTCTGGTGGTTGAGATCAAGCGGCCTGGCGTATCAATCGGGCGGCAGGAAATCGCACAAATCGAGGACTATGCGAAGGCTGTGGTAACGACGCCATTTGCCGATTCCGAGCGCACCCGATGGGTTTTTCTTGTGGTGAGCGATGAGCTCGATGAGCACGCCATTAGCCGCGCTCATCAACAGGGGATGCCGGCCTACACCATTCAGAAGCCCGTGGATTCGCGCTATGAAATTCGCGCGATGCCGTGGAAACAATTGATCAGAACGGCAACTGCTCGGCACGATCACCTCGAGAAATGGCTCAACTATACCGTGACCCGGGAACGCGTATTTGAGTTAGCTGAAGAAACCTATGCTGAGTTCCTTCCGCCGCCGAAAAAGAAACCTCGGTAGCGCGGATACGCTCGCCGCAATTCCAGCCGTCGCACTTGACCGGTCACTGCCGAGGGGCCCAAACCCGCCGCTGCCTTCCCCAATCCGCCACCGCCACAATCGCCCGAAACTGCCGCTCGGAAACTGTGTCCCGCCCCGCCACAACCGCCGGGAGGGCCAGAATCTCCTCCTGAATTTCCGGCGCGAGCAGAAGAAGATCCATGATCTGCGACACCCTGGCGCGCGTCACGTGCCCCAGCCGGACCAAGTCGGCGTAGTCGCGAACCTCGGTGTGTCGGACCTGGGCATCCGAAACAGCAAATCAGTCCCCAGGGCCGTTGGACGAACATCGCACTTGCATGGAAGAAGATGTCGGCCGCCGCCGACGTCAACGCGCCGCCGCAGAATGCACCGCATTTTACTTAACGACGTTCGATGCCGGTGGCGCGATGGATGATCCCGATTGGGACGAAACTGCCGACGGGGCTTTCTCCACGAACTTCTTGAGCGGAATGTCGTAGTATCTTGCCCCCGCCATGGGCCCCGCCATTTGCGATTGACCGTCAACCGTCATTGTGAAGATCCGAATCACAGCGCGGTCGGCATATTCCTTCCTGACCTCCACTTCTCCAGTGAGTTTGCCGTCCTCGGATGGCTTCATCTTGATGGGCTCTTTCACGAGATTCGTGCCGGTACGATTCGGATTGCTGAAAGCCATCACGAAGACTGAATGAATGGATTTGAGTCGCCCTTGATCTGCGATCGTGAAGCGGACGATCAGCTTGTCGCCCTTGGCGGCGTCCACTTGCCCGACGTACTTCAACCCCCACTGGTCTTTCGACGGACCAAGCGCATACCAGTGCGCCCAACTTAGGCTCGTCATCAAGACAACTGCGATGGCGACTAGGAAACCTGTCGCGCGCGCCAAAAGTCGAAAAACCATTTCAATTGCACCTCCACGATTCGGGCAATATCAAGCTGATCGCTGATATACCTCATCTAGATCGACAAGTCGGGAGCAAGTCACTTGAAAAACAAGGTGGGACGACGGTAATCGGATCGTTTTTTTGCGGCGGATAAGTCACTGTCGCTCCAGCGCGCCCTTCGCGTTCTGTCAGTTCGCCAGACATTACGATGCTGCAGGTTCTAACGACTGCAACACCACGGCTGGAGATGTCACTTGCCGCCACCGCGTTGCAACGCAGGAGAGTCGCATGAGGGCCGCCGAGCGAATATGGCTATCCCCGTTTTACCCTCTCTCGGTCAAAGTCCGTGCATCGGTCACATCGAACCAGGTATCGAAAGCCGTTCACGCGCCATCCACATTCGTCGCTGCTTCCGCCAGTCCAGTACCGCCACGATCCGCCGCAGCTGTCGTTCGGTGATTTTGTCCTTCCCACGTTCAACCA
>DASYAR010000563.1:0-16278 GCA_036501235.1 Planctomycetaceae bacterium | reverse complement strand
ACCATCGTTTGGCGCTTTAAAGCCGAACAGCCGCCGCCGGTCTATCACCCGTTTGGAGCATATTTCACGACTCTCTCGCAAGAGACGCAAAACCTTGCACAGCGATTGCGAATCCCTTTGGACAAAACGCAGTTTTTCTTCTCGTTTGACGATGCAGGCGACCTGAAATCCTTGCCGGGCGGGCGCGGGCGATACGTGCTGTATTCTCCGCATGACTATCTCGTCGAGGCGAGCCGCCAACACGACTCGGGAGAAACAGATCAATGAAGATCGGTGGCATCGACATATCATTTCGCGTCAAACAAGGCGTTCCAATTACCGAATTCGTATTGCATGCGCTGCGCGCGTTCTGGCCCGACTATATTTTCCAGAACGCCGATGAAGCTGAACTGCGTGAAAATGACGACCCGACGCTTTGGCTCTACGACACGGCCAGCACCGAATTCTTCGTTTATCGAGATCGGGAAGCCGCGGAATCTTGGAAGAAGAACGGGGGGATTCCGGAGAACCAGAATTTGATGTTACATTTTTTGATTGATTCCGATTCCTCGGTTCCCACTGTAGCCGTGCAGTTCACCATGGTAGTCGGCGAACTGACCGGGGATGTTGAAAACTTCATTCAGGACCTCAAGAGAAGCCTTCGCCGTGGGGCGACGATTCCGTCGAACGCGGTGGCAGTATGAATTCAGCAGCAACTTCGACCTTGTCTGACATTCGAGAGTTGCTTAAGCAGGCACGATGCGAAAGCTACCTGGAGGATCTCGGCGGGGACACCGACGCATACCTCCGGTTGGTGCAGCAGAAGTTACAATCCTTCTGCACAGAATATGAGAGAATGTTCCGCGAGACTCCGAACATTGCGGAATTATTGCGCCGAAATCAGGAGAAGGGTGCCACGTTTATCCAATGGCTGGCTGGAGAGGAGCTCTCAACCGATCTCACGATCATGATTTGGAGGATTTTGTCCGGGGCGGAAGTCCTCTCGCTGAGCTATCAATATCACAAGGATCATGACTCAGTCCTTGAGATTGAAATCGAGCCCCTTCCCGGCAGCCCCAACGGAGCGACGCCCGAAAGATATCGAAGCACTTCCGTTTTCGATTTTCACTTGCTTTCCGAATTCCGGATGATTGGGTTCAATGGGAAGCCCTATCTATTCGGATCATTCAGGCCGGTGGCATAAACTCGCTACGACAAGACTTGTAGGACAAGCTGGCAGCTTGTCGCTACGCGAGGATTTCGCGAACGACCTCGCCGTGCACGTCGGTCAGGCGGTAATCGCGGCCGGCGTGGCGGTAGGTGAGCTTCGTGTGGTCGAAGCCCAACAGGTGCAGGATCGTGGCGTGGAAGTCGTGGACGTGAACGCGGTTTTCGGCCACGGTCGCTCCCAGTTCGTCCGTACTGCCGTAGACCATGCCCCCTTTGACTCCGCCGCCGGCCAGCCATGAGGAAAAGCAGGCACTGTGATGGCCGCGCCCTTTCGTGCCGTCGATTCCCGGAGTGCGCCCGAATTCGGTCGTCCACACGACCAGCGTGTCGTCGAGCATCCCCAACCGCTTGAGGTCCTTGAGCAGCCCGGCGATCGGCCGGTCGACCTTTTTCGCCAGCGGTTCGTGCTCTTTCATGTCGCCGTGCGAATCCCAGTTTCCGCTGGAGCCACTGTCGATCAGTTCGATAAACCGCACTCCCCGTTCGGCCAGACGCCGCGCGACCAGGCACTGCCAGCCGAATCCGTCGGACTGGCCTCGCGACAAGCCGTACAGATCGAGAATGTTGTCGGGCTCGCGCGACAGATCGAAGGCCTCGCGGGCCTCGGTCTGCATGTGGAAGGCCGTTTCGAACGTGCGCAGCCGCGCGGCCAATTCCTGGTCTTCGCCGTGCTCCTTCCAATGCCGGCGGTTGATTGCGTCGGCCAGCCCGAGCTCGAGCTCCTGAATGCGTCCCTTCGATGTGCGACGGTCGAGATTGGGAATCGGGTTCGGTCCCGGGATGACGCGGACCCCTTGGTGATAAGCCGGCAGAAAATCGTTAGCGAAGACTTGCGTTCCGGCATAAGGCAGATGCGGCGAAATAACCATAAACGACGGCAGGTTCTGGTTCTCGGTTCCGAGCCCGTAGCTGATCCACGATCCGAGGCTGGGGCGCGAGAAAAAGAACGAACCGGTGTGGATGGCGAGCGTCGCCTGGTAGTGCTCGTTGTCGTCCGACTTCATCGAGCGGATGAGGCAGATGTCGTCCATCATTTCGCGGACGTGCGGAAACAGATCACTGACGAGCGTGCCGCATCGTCCCCCCGGTTTGAAATCCCACAGCGGCTTCAGCAGGACACGCTGCTGATTCGACAATCCGCCGCCGATTCCCATCGTCTTGCCGTCGGCAGCGAAGAGCTTCGGCTTGTGGTCGAACGTGTCCATGTGCGACACGCCGCCGGTCGAGAACAGAAAAATCACCCGCTTGGCCTTCGCGGTAAAGTGCGACGTCTTGGGAGACAGGGGATCGGCGGTCGTCTCGCTGCGGGCGGTTGAATCGGCCAGCAATTCCGAAATGATCCCTGGCATCAACAGCGATCCAGCGGCGAGGCTGCGGAGGACGTGACGACGGGATGTGTTGTTCGGGATCAGGTGGGACATTGCAGGAGTCTCGGATTTACGAAGTGTGTCGATGCAGGCCGAGAATTCAGCCCAGCGAGCCGCGGGGTTTATCCCCGCGGTATCCGGGTGAACTTCGAAGTTAAGTCGATAAGTCAATTCGGCATTCGCCTGCCGTCGTGTGGAGCAACGGTGGTCTCGATTGTCGTCTCAAAGTACCACGCGAGTTTGCCTTTTGACCTTGATACCGCGGGGATAAACCCCGCGGCTCGCTGGGTCGAACTTGTCGCAGTTCCTTACTCAATCCACGTACACAAACTCATTCAATCGAAAGATCGCGCGCACGGCGGATTGCCAGGCTTCGCGATCCACTTGATCCGCCGGGACGCCGCCGGCACGCAGCTCGGTCCGCACGGCTTCCAGAAATTTGAGCGCGGCGTCCGTCTCATCTGATCCGGGCCGCCTTCCCACGGCCAGCAGATACGCTTGTTCAAACCGTCGCGAGTCGTCCGGCGCGAGATCCAAGAGTCGTGCCGCGAATCGCGCCGATTGCTCGTGGACCAGCGGATCATTCAAAAGATACAGGGCCTGGAGCGGCGTAGTGCTGGTGGGGCGAGTGCCGATGCTGATGCTGGGGTCGGCGCCGTCGAAGATCGACAGATAGGGATGCCGCTGGATGCGCTGCGTCATCAGATAGACGCTGCGGCGGTTCGTCTCATAGACCGCCTTGAACGGATTGTGCTGAGTGAATTTCCATTCGGCCTGCGGAGGAAATGGGTGCGGGCCGCCGGGGGTCGGATCGAGACTACCGCCGAGGACGAGCAGCGTATCGCGAATTGCCTCGGCGTCGAGCCGGCGTCGCGGGAAGTACGACAGACCTTCGTTATTCGGGTCGCGCAGGAGGGCATCCGGCGACGGACTGCCGGCCAGACGATAGACGCGCGACAGCATGATCAGCCGGTGCATCACCTTGATCGACCATCCCGATTCGACGAACCGGGACGCCAGCCAGTCGAGCAGCTCAGGATGCGTGGGAGGCTTCCCCTGCCGGCCGAAATCGTTGGGCGTAGGGACGATTCCCGTTCCAAAATGGTATCGCCACAACCGATTGACCATGACGCGCGCCGCAAGGGGGTTCTCGGGGCTGACGATCCAGTCGGCCAATCGCAATCGGCCGCTGGTCCGATCGTCGGTCGGCAGCTCGGCCCCCCCGAGGACCGTCAGGAAGTGCCGATGGACGAGCGGGCCCGTCTTGGCAGGGTCTCCCTTCTGCTGCACGCGAACATCTTCGACATGCGCCGCGTCGGCGACGGCATACGCCACTTCGAAACCGAGGGGCGACTTGGAGTGTCTCTCGGCCACGTTGCGTGCTTCCTGCACCGCCTTGTCGAGCCGTTTGCGGTCCTCTCCTTGTGCAGCGTCGCGCTCCTTTTCCAGCCGGCGAACTTCCGCATCGAGCCGTTCCTGCTCGGTGCGTTTGGCCGCCTGTGCGGTTGCGGCAGCGGCCGCGGGAACGAGCGGGACGAGGTCGCGCTGCTTCTGTTCGAGCTCAATTCCCGGCCACGGGTAGCGCGTACTGTGAAAGATCCCGTACAGGGCATAATAGTCCTGCGTGGAGATCGGATCGAACTTGTGGTCGTGGCAGCGGGCGCAATTGATGGTCGTCCCCAGAAACGCGCGCCCCAGGTTGTCGATGGTGTCTTCAATCGTCAGATGCTGCGGATAGTCGTCGACACGCGATCCGAAACGACGGGCGTTGGCGATGTAACCTGTGGCAATCGTCTGCTTCCGCCGGCTCGCCTCGTCGGCCGCGGGAAGCAGGTCTCCCGCCAGTTGCTCACGCACGAACCGATCGTATGGCAGATCCCGATTGACGGCGTCGATCACCCAGTTTCGATACAGATACATTTGCGGAATGGGAAAGTCCGAGTTGTCCCCCGCCGTATCGGCATACCGGACGACGTCGAGCCAGTGGCGGCCCCACCGTTCGCCATACTGGGGCGACGCCAACAGCCGGTCGACAACAGTCGCCAAGGCGTTGGAGTCCTGATCTTTCTCGAAGGCATCGATTTCTTGCGGCGTGGGCGGCAACCCGATCAGATCATACGTGGCGCGGCGGATCAGAGTCCTTCGGTCGGCATCGGGGGCGGGTGACAACCTGTTCGCCTCGAGCCGCGACAGAATGAAACGATCGAGATCCGAGCGGGGCCAGGCCGTATCGCGAACGGCTGGCACATTCGGCTGACGCACGGGCTTGAGCGACCAGAATTCGCGGGCCTTGTCCCAGTCGATCGTGTATTTCGATTTGACATGGGCTGTCGTATCGGCGGTCCGCGGATCGGGGGCGCCCATGCGGATCCACGCCGCGAGATCTTCGATCTGCATCTCGGCCAGTTTCTTCTTCGGCGGCATCTTGAGGCTGGCGTCGGTATGGCGGATCGCCGTCATCAGCAGGCTGGCGTTGGGGTCGCCGGGCACAATGGGGGGTTCTGAATCGCCCCCCTTGATGATGCCAATTCGCGAATCGAGGAGCAGCCCCCCTCCCAGCTTTTCAGCCCCCGCGCTGTGGCACTGGTAGCAATGATCCGCCAGCACCGGACGAATCTTGCGCTCGAAGAAATCAACTTGCTCAGGCGTACTCGCGGCGACGAATTCGCGACCGGGCGGCTTGGGAATCTCGCCACGCCCGGACCAGATTTCAATCCCCGAAAGGTTGGCGTCTCCGCCGCGGGCCGAGAGTTTGATCTTGCCATTGGCGGGCGAAACCAGCCACGGCCCGAGCTTCCGCCAGGATCCGCCGGCACCGCTATCGAATTGCTTGATGACGGTTTTGTCGTTGAGCAGGATCTCGAACCGCGTGGAATCGTTGTCTTCCCAGACGTAGAGAAAGAGCTGATAGTCGCCGGCGGGAATATCCTGCAGTTCCACGTCGATGCTGCGACCCCAACGGCTGCTGCGGATCATTTGGGCGCGGCGTGCATCGGTGGAAGGCTTGAGGACGACTGCCTGGTTTTCGAAGGCGTTGCCGTTGCAGGCGTAGGTTTTCGAATCTTTTCCTTCCCATTCGTTGCCGTCGATCGTGAGGGCCGGCCCGTTCAGGTTGAGGCCACGGAAGAATTTTGCCAGCTCGGCACTCTCGGCCCCGCCGCTGATACGCGATGTCAGCACGAACAATGCGGCAGAACAGATCAGGGATTTCAGGAAGTATCGCATTGATAACTTTGGCTGGTAAGACGGCATATCGCCCACAGATGGGACACAGATGAATACAGATAAGAAATGGGGAGGACTTAATCTCGTCCGTATCCGTGTTCATCCGCGTTCATCTGTGGCTCAATTCTTTTCAGTCCGGCTGTTGATCGAAAACACTGATCTTTCAATTCCTATGTGTGAACCGACGTCGACCAGATGAATCCAGTATGCCCTTGCCTTATTCCCCCGGCCATTCCAGAATGCGGAAATCTCTTCCGATTTTGCGACACTGAGATTTCGCCATGGTCTCCGCCAAATTGATTCGCGTCGGGCTGGTGTTAACGCACGGCCTGGCGTACTGCCGCGGCGTGTTGCGCGGCGTCAAGGAGTTCGCCGAGACTCGGCCCGACTGGCTGCTCATGCCCGTTCCGCCGGAATCACGGGAAATCTGTGCTGTGGCGAAAATGAAAGTGTCGGGAGTCATCGCCCACGTCTATACGGAAGAATTGCACCGGGCCGTGCGGGCCCTGAAAAAACCGTGGGTCAACGTGGCGGCGGTGCTGGCGGAGCCGCCAGCCCCGCGCGTGGGAATCGACGACCGACTTGTCGGAGCTCTCGCCGCGAAGCATCTGCTCGAACGCGGATTGTCGCATTTCGCGTTTCTGGGGCACGGTGATCACTATTATTCGGTGGAACGAGAGCGGGGTTTTTGTGAAGCGCTCGCCACGGCCGGTTTCAGCGCCGCCGTCTTTCACGAGCGGGAGGGGATTCGTTTCGATCCCGTCGGCCGGTTGTGGGCCTTCGATTCGGGAATCGGACGCTGGCTGCGCGAGCTTACCAAACCACTGGGAGTGTTCGCTCCCAACGACATCTGGGGATTGCACCTGACGGAAGTCTGCCGGCAGATGAGCCTGCGCGTTCCCGACGATGTGGCCATCATAGGGGTCGACAATGACGACCTGTTGTGCGACCTGGCTCGTCCCGCCCTGTCAAGCATCGCCATTCCCTCCGAGAAAATCGGCTATGCGGCGGCGACAATGCTGGCCCGATTGCTCGCGGGACGTCGCGTTTCACGCCGGCCGCTGGTCTTTCCACCGCTCGGAGTCGTATCACGCCGCTCTTCGGACGTGCTGGCGATCGACGATGCCGACGTCGTGGCTGCGGCGCGTTTCATTCGCGAGCACGGCCATCGGGTCCTCTGCGTCGGCGACGTACTGGCCGCGGTGCCGGTGTCGCGCCGATCATTGGAGCGCCGCTTCCGCCAGCATCTGGGACGCAGCCTGCTGGAGGAAATCCGGCGGGCGCACGTCGACCGGGCGAAAGACTTGCTGGCGGGCTCGGACCTGGCGCTGCACACGATCGCGCAGCGCGCCGGCTTCTCGGATGCGAAACAGTTCTCGATCGTCTTTCGCCAATTGACGGGTACGACACCGCGCGAATTCCGCCACCAGATCCGGTCTCGCTAGGCGCCTCCCAGTCAATCACATCACGCCTGGGGGGTTGGAAAGCTGGAAAAAGTTTGCGGGCCGTGAGTGACAGACAACCGTCGTCTGCCAACGAATAGACGATGGATTGCCGCTTCCGGCCGAGAGTTGGCGGAGGCACAGGTTCTGATAGAATGAGATTTCGATCATCCGGCAGTTTCTACCCCTGACCCTGATGGCAATCGGACCCGAACATGAAACAACTCGCCTCGCTCCTCGTCGTCTTCGGTTTCGCGTCTGCGGCAAACGCCGAGCACGTCAAACGCGATATTCCTTATGCCGAGCCCGTCAACGAACGCCAGACGCTCGACGTCTATTCTCCTGAAAACGCGAAGGGCGTGCCTGTCGTCTTCTGGATTCACGGCGGCGGCTGGCAGGTGGGTGACAAAACGGCCGTGCAGGGGAAGCCCAAGGCCTTTGTGGACAAAGGATTCGTCTTCGTCTCCACCAATTACCGATTCTTGCCGAACGTCGATATGGGAACGATCATTCGCGACATCGCGAAATCCATGCACTGGGTTCACGATCACATCGCCGAGTACGGTGGCGATCCGAAACGCATCCTGGTCATGGGCCATTCCGCCGGCGCGCAGCTCGCGGCGCTGATCTGCATCGACGACCGCTACCTGAAGGCCGAGGGGCTGTCGCTGTCGGACATCAAAGGCTGCGTGCCGGTCGACGGCGACACCTACGACGTGCCGGCGATCATCGAAACTGCGGAGACGCGCCGTCGTGTCCACGGTGAGCCGCAAGCCAAGTTTGGCCATCGCGAGAAATTCGGCAACGATCCGGCCAAGCATATCGACTATTCCGCCGTCACCCATGTCGCCAAGGACAAGGGGATTCCCCCCTTCCTGATCCTGTACGTCGCCTCCCATCCCGATAACACAGCCCAGGCCCAGCGTCTGGCTTCCGTGCTGACCAAAGCGGGCATTCCGGCGAAGGCGTTTGGAGCGAAAGACACCGAGCACTCGAAGATCAACGAAAATCTCGGTATGCCCGATGATCCGTCGACGAAGGCGCTGTTTGGTTTTGTCGATGACGTGCTGAAAAAGTGAAGTGTGTCATTTGGCCGCTGATTGATCTGGAATAGCCGCCAGTTCGCTCGCCTTTTTTGGACAGCAGGCCACCCGGAATCCGACGGAATAGTCGCGGAATGTTGGGTCATACCAGACGCGGTCTGCCGACCGGCAACGCTCGGCGGGAAGGTTCCAGCTTCCTCCCCGGCAGATACGCGACGTGCCCCCCGTCGTGACGAGGGGGTCAGCCCCACCCGGCAGTTTGTCGATCATCACGTCCGCGCACCACTCCAGCACGTTCCCATGCATGTCGTAGAAGCCCCAAGGATTCGGCTGATGCCGGCCCACATGGTCTGGACATTGTGCCTTCCTGGCGTTCCCCTCGCCCAGCAGGCCGCCCCACCACGCGTATTCGCTCAGCAGCGATTTATTTTCCCCGAACGAATAAGTGGTGGTCGTCCCAGCTCGGCAGGCATATTCCCATTGGGCTTCGGTCGGCAGCGTGTATTCCCATCCGTCCGCGAGGCGCCCGGCTTTCCTCTCCATGTCGGTCAACTTTCGGCAGAACGCCATGGCATCTTCCCAGCTCAGATAGGTCGCGCCATAAGCTGATCCTCTGGTCACGTACTCTCCAAACCTCCATGCCATCGTCTTCATGACTCGTTCCCACTCACCCTGCGTCACTTCGTGCTTTCCCAGCCAGAAGCCGGCTGTGAGCGTCACGGCAACGTGTGGCTTCTCATCGGAGGCGGCGTCCTGGTCCGAATCCGGACTTCCCATTAAGAATTCCCCCGACGGACACCACGCGAATTTCATCTTCAAGCCATTGTCGCTTCGTTCCTCTCCGGGGCGCTGGCCTGCGAGCGGCAAGGGGCCCGTTTTGGGTGACGAAGAAGGATGGCCGCCCGCCGATTCCCGATCGACCAGCGCGGCCCGGTCCTGACTGCACGCCGCGACACAGAAAGCCAGAACGATCGGCAGCCACCGATTCAGTGTGAGCCGTTTCCCCATGATGCTCCCCCTGTTTCCCGGATAAGAACCGGGAAGGATCGAGGTGCCGCAGTGGCGCGCGGAATCCATTCCGGAAAGCGGTCTGCCCTCATTAACGATTATCGGCATCGCGAGGGCTGTCTGATTCTTGAATTGGAACCTGGGGGGAGCGGACTCAGCGAGTCGGCAAAAATAACGTGTTGATATGGGCAAGAGGGCGAAGCTGGGTTTGGACAATTGATCCGAGCCGACGATTCATTTGTCCTTAACGACCCGCAGGCCGAACAATCCGTCGGCGACGTTTCCTGGATGTGATTGGAGCTTCACCGGAGTGCGATGGAGCGAAGTTCCAAGGTAGCACAGACGACCAGAAGCAGCGGCCATTTCGTGCGCGGCATGTTTCGATTCTCCGGCCCAATGCGGCCCATGAAAGCGAGAAAGCTCGAGATGCCGGTTACCGCGCCGTCGCTACCGTCTTCGGATAACCGTAATCGGTCCATTCCAGAAAGGGATGGCCGGCCGGCTTGAAGTTATCCAAGAACTTCCTCGCGGCATCGATAATCTCATCCACGGGCGGATGAAAATCGGAGTTGAACTGAACGGAATAGCTGCCGCCGTCGGGGCGGTACTCGGCATAACACCGCTCGCCGGACCAAGCCCCAAAATGCCGGATCCCTTTGCCGGGCCGGCCATTGAAATCCTGTTCGTAAACGCCCCAGCCGAGCCCCATGTCGCTCTGCACGCGTTCATCTTTGTCGTCGATAACCCAGGGACGTTCCGTCACCGACCGCATCAGAGCCGGCCCGAGCGTGTTGGGATAAAACGTGACCCATCGCAACAGATCGACCCCACTCAGGGCGTGCCAGCCGCACGCGTCGGCCTGACCCCACGATAGATATCCCCAATCGGGAATGTCGCGCGGCGTGTGGCGTTTTTGGTCGGCGTGGTAGTCCGACGGACAAAGCGCATACAAGTGCGTCCGGTCGGGTTTCATCAGCTGCCGATACTGGTCGTCGGAGAGGTACGAACCGACATAGTAGCTGCGAATTCCCAAGGGCGCAAAGATGTGCCGTTGAATGTACTTGTCGAGTCGCATCCCGCTCAATTTCTCGACAATGCGGGCGAGCACCTGAATCCCCTGGCCGGAGTAGCTGAACTTCTGGCCCGGGTCGAACGACAGTTTCTCGCGCATGCCGACGCGAACCAGGTCTTCCTGATTGATCCGGCCGTGCACCAGCGTGATTTCCTTCTTACGGGCCAGGTCCTGGAAGTAGTCCGGATCGTTCAGCGCCTCGACGATGTTGAACAGCCCGGACGTGTGAGTCATTAAATGACGAATCGTAATACTGTCGAGCCGCGGATCGGCCGACTGGCCCGCAGCCAATAACGGCTTGTCCTTCAGAATCTTGAAGGCCGGATCGGTCAGATGCAATTTCTGCTCATGCACCAGCATGAGCGCCGCGTGAACTGTCAGGGGCTTACTGACGCTCATGAGCGTGCCGGGCATCGTCGGCTCGACGGGAACATTTCCCACCAGACTCGCCTTGCCATACCCGCGGGTGCAGACCAGCCGTTTGTTGTGCGCGATGCCGATCGACACGCCCGGAATCCCGCTGGAATTCATCAGCCCGACGACTTTGTCATCGAGCTCGGGGAGCAACTCGGGGAGCCCGGTGACCGAGACGCCGTTGACGATGCGCGGCTTTTCCTGCGCCTGGAGCGCCTTGGGAGTCAGGTGCTTGACCAATTCGGCACGAGGATGAATGACGCTGAAATCGGGATCATGAAACGAATCATGATTGGCCTCGGCCGACATCCCGTTCGACGCCCAGACGGACGACCCGAGCAGCGCCGCTCCGGCCAGGAGCGCATCACGACGAGACAGCGGGGGAAAGGAAATCGGACTTGGATCCTGGCTGGGATCGATCACGAATGTGCTCCCTGAAGGGAAGTCTGCGCGGCGAGGCCGTGAAATAATCAAACCACGGGGATTCAAGCTAACACAACGCGATATTCGTCGAAAGCGAATGCGCCGTTCGCACCTGCGGTTTTCTCGTTCTGGTTTTGGTAAGGGTCGACGGCCGACATAATCTCGCCCTTTCAGAGCGATACATTCCACAACCAATTGAACCAGACCGACAGGCACTGATAGAATCCCGACGTACCCATGCCAGCGACTGACAAGGCAGTTCGCGCCGACGAAAGAACGGTAAGACCCCACCATGAAACAGTTACTCGCCGCTCTTCTCGTCCTGCTGCCAGCCTCGATTCGTGCTGGCGAACAGGCACAGCCGGCTCGGCCGAACATCGTCTTTATCCTGGCAGATGACATCGGCTACGGCGACATTGTCTGCCAGGGAGCCACGCATGCCAAGACACTGCACCTGGATCGACTCGCCGCGCAAGGTTGCCGCTTCACCGACGCCCACTCCCCCGCTTCGACTTGCACGCCGACGCGACGTGCATTCCTCACCGGAACATATTCGTGGCGGCAGCAGGCCGGATCGAGCATCGCGCCGGGCGACGCGCCCCTGAGCATTCCGCCGGGTACGTCCACAGTCGCTTCACTCCTCAAGTCAGCCGGTTATCGCACGGGCGTGGTCGGCAAGTGGCACGTCGGCCTCGGACCGGAAAGCGGCCCCGACTGGAACGGCCAGATCAAGCCGGGACCGCTCGAAATCGGTTTCGACAGCGCATTTATCATGGCCGCCACGGGGGATCGCGTGCCGACGGTTTACGTTCAGGACCACGCCGTGTTGGGACTCGATCCGAACGATCCGATTCGGGTCAGCTATAAACAGAAAGTGGGGGACGAGCCGACCGGCCGCGACCATCCCGAACTGCTCAAGCTCAAGCATACGCACGGACACGACATGACGATCGTGAACGGCATCGGCCGAATCGGCTGGATGACCGGCGGAAAGTCAGCCCGCTGGATCGACGAGGAAATGTCGGACACGTTCGTCAAGCACGCCGTCGAGTTTATCGAAACGAGTCGCGAGCAGCCGTTTTTTCTGTTCTTTGCCTCGCATGACGTACACGTCCCGCGCGTGCCCCACCCACGATTCAAGGGCACAAGCGGCGTCGGCACTCGAGGTGACGTCATCCAGGAGCTCGACGACGCCGTCGGAACATTGCTCGGCACGCTGGACCGGCTACATCTCGCGGACAACACGCTGGTCATTTTTACCAGCGATAATGGCGGCGTGATGGACGACGGTTACGAGGACGTCGGCCGGTTCGATTACCATCCGAACGCTCCGCTCCGCGGCTCGAAGGGAACGCTGTTCGAGGGAGGGCATCGCGTTCCGTTTTTTGCGCGCTGGCCAGGCCACATTCCAGCGGGTTCGACTTCCGGCGCCCTGATGGCTCATCTCGACATGCCGGCGACTCTGGCAGCCCTGGTTGGCGCGAAAGTCCCTCCAGGACAATGCGTCGACAGTGTGAATGTCCTCCCTGCTCTGCTGGGCGATTCGGCAGTCGGACGCACCGATTTTGTCGCGCACGTCGGCGGCACTCAGGGGCCATTCGCATTGCGTTCGGGAGACTGGAAGTACATTTCGCCAGCTGGCGGCGCCGGCGGAAAGGCTGCCACGGTCCCTCAACTCTACAATCTTGCCTCCGATCTCGCCGAAGAGCGAAACCTGGCCGACCCGCAATCGGACAAGCTCCGTGAAATGCAAACTTTGCTGGCGAAGATCCGCGGCGTTGAAAAATGATTACGGATCCGGCTTGGGTGAATTGCAGTTCCTTCCGCATCCTTGCCACTGGGGTCTTGGATGCTGAAACATTCAGAGACACGGGAGTCACAGAGAACGAAAGGGGATGAGGGTTGACGTTCAGACGGCTCGCGTTTCGAGGATTGCGCCACAGGCGCGGAGGTGCTGTTCCTGGTGTGCTTCGTAGAGGGCGTCGCGGAGATCGATGAGGTAAAAGTCGACCCCATCAATTCTCGCGCCGCGCAGATCGGCGCCGCGCAGATCGGCGCCGCGCAAGTTGGCCTTACGGATCTCTTCCGGTGATTTGAAATCCTGCTCGTTGTAATCGTCGGTATAAAAACCAGTGCGGCTCCCGTAGCTGGCAATCAGGCTGTCGACCAGACCGCTGCGGCTCGATCCCATGTGAAACGACGCCCCGTGCAAGTCGGCGTCGCGCAAATCAGCCTGCTCCCAGTCGATCTCGGCCAGCCCCGTGTTTGCCAGATTCGCGCCACGGAAATTCGCCCCCGGCATGTTCGTCCCTGTCAGCAGCGCGCCCGCCAGATAGGCCCCGGAAAAATCAGCCCCCGGCAGAGTCATCCCTTCCAGATCGCAGCCGTCGAGCCGTGCTCTGCTGAAACAGCACTGGCTGAAATCAGCGAACTTCAGTGAGAGCCCTTTGAACCAGGCTTCGGTCAGATCGGCCCACAGCGGTGCATCACCGATTGACAGCGATCGCGATGAACTCCGAGCAGGTATTCGATCAGTTCATCATCGGTCCAGGGAGCCAATTGAAGGACGGTCTCGTTTCTCCGCGGACCTTCGTATGACCAGCACTGAACTGTCAATCCGTCGGGGCTGGACGGCGGCCATTCCGATTTCGGCAAAGGATCTTCCGGAACATCCAGCAGCTTCACGCGTGCTGATGCCGGCAGCACGGCCGCTAGGTCGGCGAGTGCGGTCGACTTCCCCGAGCCTGGTCCGCCCGTCAGCCAGACGACGCCTTGCTGTTTCCGCTCGACGAGTGACAGAATCTCATCTTCCAGCAGCAGCGTCTCGCCGGTAACGGGTGAAATGATACGCGGCCGCACGACCGCTCGTTGGGGTTCCACCATCGGGACGCTCCCATCAATCGCGAATTATTCCTTCGGAAATTCCTTCGGAATCTCCAGCCGGCAGCAACCTAAATCGAGGTGTTCGTTGGCTTTGGCCGAGCGGTCCGATTGAAAGACCCCTTCCTCGAGCGAATACAGGACGAACCGGCCTTTGCGCTCGGTCGATACGAGCTTGGCATTGCGCAGGATCTGCAGGTGGTGCGAAACGGTCACCACTTCTTCCTGGAGCGCTTCGGCCAGGTCGCTCACGCTCTTGGGGCCGTCGCGCAGCACGCTGACGACGCGCAACCTGAGAGGTTCACTCAGCGCTTTGAGTTGCTCGGCACAATGCGTCGTCTGGGGGAGCTCTTTCGCCACGTTACTTCGAATCGCGTGAGAAGCCGGGAAATGAGCGAGAGGGTCCATCGCTCGCGTGAACGCATTGTATCACACGTTGCTGCAAATGCGGAAGCATCAATTGTCTGTGTGCGGACTGGCATGACGGAGACAGGCACGCGGCGCCCGAGTGATACATGGCGAATATGATCAGGGCGATTCGCGAGTGAGATCGGAATTTCATGAAAGTCAGGCTATATGGTCGAAAACATCTTGACGTATCAGTATTGTTGCGTTAACATAACACGCAACATTACTGATAGGAGTTGTGAAATGGTCTTCAATCCCTGGCGCATTACCCGTGCGATGTTTCTCGAAGAGCACGAGGTGGAATCACTGCTGGCGCGGCTGGCAGAACTTGCGGCGGAGGCCCAGCCGGAAGATCCGGCCCCGTACGTCGACGAACTGATCGTGCAGTCGCTGCTCTTTTCGGGATTGCGGAATTCCGAATTCTGTCAGTTGCAACTGGCCGATACGGTCGTCGGCACGGGAAAGTCGGTATTTCTCGTCCGCGGGACGCCACGCGAAGACCGCACCGTGCATGTGCCCCATTCGGTGAGCGGCCTGATTCGCCGATTCGTTGCGGAAATTCGCCCGCGGTGCCTGCCGGAAGGGGCTTCGCCGCGCGATCTGACATTGCCGCTGGTGCTCAATGAGCGGGGCAAACCGTATGAGCGGACGGGCCTTTATCGCCGCGTCGTACGAATCCTGTCGGGCGCCGGGCTCGCACGGCGGGCCAGCGTTCAGCTCTTGCGGCACACGTATGGCTACCTGGCCTACAAGCGTTCGGGGGGCAATCTGCTCTTCGTCCAGCGCCAGCTCGGGCACGCGCATCCGCTGGTCACCAGCATCTATGCCGAGTTCGTCGATGAGCCCTACGACAAAATGGCCGACGCCGTCGGGACCGCGGCGGCAAAGGATGTTCCCCGACGGCAAGCGACTGCCCGAAGGGACGCGAAGAAGCCCCGCAGCCGGACAGCTCGTGATTCATAAAGGCGTGAGATTTTCGTTCGTCTCATCCGCACAAATCCGCGGTCATCTTTTATTGTATCGGGCCACACATTTCCACAGGTCGAGGAGATCCTCTGATGCAAATCGCAGAATCCATGTTGCAGGAGGTGCGGCGGCTGGTGGCCGAGATCTTGGTGCTGGAGCTCGAAGAAGTGCAGCCCCAGTCGTTGTTCTTCAGTGATCTGGACGGCGAGTCGATCGAATTGATTGAACTGTCGTTCCATCTCGACAAATTGTACGGCGTACGGGTTCAGTTCCAAGATCTCGCGACGGCCGATTACAAACTCGACGACCGGGGCTGCCTGACCGCCGAATCACTGGCGTTGTTGAAATCAAAATATTCATTCTTGAAGCTCGACGGGTTCGAAACTCGTCCGTTAAGGCGCCCCGGAGATTTTCTGACGATCGAAGCCATCGCCGGCTTCGTACAGATGGCACTTACGGCAAAAGAGGCGCCAGCCGCGACGGCATAGTACCCACGAAACGCTCGCAATTCCGTCGCGTGTGGCCGGGGCTGGACCAACGGGAAGCCCCGGCGAATGGCGAGTGAGCGTGGTTTGCGGGTTGGCGGTATCAACGTGCAGAGCACTCGCGGCAGCGAGCCGCGGGGGTTTATCCCCGCGGTTTCAGGGTGAACCGTCAGGCTACGGTCGACAAGACATATCGATATTCGCACGAACTGCAGTTGAAGACGTCCATGGAAGCTCGAAGTCGCGCCACGAGCAAATCCCCGTGCGGTTGTCCCGTGCCAAACTTGACGTGAATCTGCTTTTCCACCCGGATACCGCAGGGATAAACCCTACGGC